>NZ_BLZO01000128.1 GCF_014132355.1 Okeania sp. KiyG1 | reverse complement strand
AAGCATTTGGCAATGATTTACAATGTGAACGCTTGACGGAAAGTGACCTAAAAATTGTTTTGCCAAGATTTAATACATCAAATAATAACCTGAATTTTCAAGGGCTACAAAGCTTAGGAAATGGATTGCGTGTATTGGGTAAATTAGTTTTATCTCAAAGGGTTTTAGAAGCTAGTTTTCCATTGGTAAATTCTCAAAATATTGAAGGTCGATTATTGCTAAATTTAGGAAATACAATTCTTTCTCAAGTTCAAGGTATTGCTAATTTTAAGCTCAGAGGAAAAGCAGAAAGACAAGGGATTATTCAAGGTTTATCTTATTATGAAAAAGTAGTGACTGTTTCTGATGAAGAATTAATTAAAATTCAGGCAACTATTAATCATCTTAGTCTACTACTTGAATTAGACAGGCAATGGCAGAAGAGTTCAGGCGATAATTGGCTGCAACCTCATGTACAATTTCAGATTAATACTTTACCTCAAATTATTCAAATTTTAAATAAAATTAATCCCTCTCCTCATTCAATTCAAGCAACAATCAAATTAGCAGAAAGTTTGATGAATTTTGAACAAATAAATGCCAAATCAACTTTAGTTAAACTACAGACTAATTTTGCCGAATTAACTCTACCAAATACTATTAATGAACAATTCCTCAATCAAGCAATTCAACAAGCAAAAATTATCCATAATTCTCGTTTAGAAGCTTATGCCATTGGAATTAAAGGAAAATTGCATCAAAACATGGGAAAACTAGAAAATGCACTTAATTTGACAAATCAAGCCTTAGCGATCGCTCAAAAAATCTCTGCTTCAGATATTGCTTATCAACTCCAAGAACAATTGGGAGATATTTTTCTTCAACAAGAAAATTCCTCAGAAGCACTTTTAGCTTACAAATCTGCTTTTAATACCCTGCAAGTTTTACGAAGCAATTTGGTAGCTTTAAATAGAGATATTCAGTTTGATTTTCGGGCAAGTATTGAACCTTTATACAGAAAACTCGTAGCACTATTACTTCAGCCTGAACTTGCTTCAAGCCAACCAAAGTTGTCTAATATAAAAGCAGCTCAGAAGGTAATTGAATCTCTACAATTAGCAGAATTAGATAATTTTTTCCAAAATGCTTGTGTCAATGCTGAGGATATTAATATCGATCAAATTGATAAAAATGCAGCGGTTGTTTATCCCATATTATTAGATAATCAATTAAGTGTTATTCTCAAATTGCCGGGAACTGACAACTTTCGTTATGCTGCAGTGAGCGATAAAAAATTTGCAGCACAATTTAAAGAAAGCTTATTTAATCTGAGAATTTACATTTCAACTATAACAGGAATCAGCGAAGTTAAGTTGCCACCTAATCAACTTTATCAGTGGTTAATCAAACCCTTTGAAGCAGATTTGGAAGTAGATTTAGAACGCAATACCAGTGAAATCAAAACCCTAGTTTTTGTCTTGGATGGGTTACTCAGAAATATTCCCATGTCTGTATTGTATGATAGCGATCGCGAACGTTATCTTGTGGAAAGATATGCAATTGCAGTAGTACCGGGTTTGCAATTAGTCAATCCCAACCCCTTATTAAAAGAGCAAGTACGAGTATTAACTGCCGGAACAAGTCAAAAAGCACCCAGTTATGAATTAGAGGGTTTTAGTTCGCTACCTAATATTCAACAAGAACTAGAAGCTATTGAAAAAACTGTACCACAATCCGAGAAATTAGCAGATGAAAAATTCACGAAAACTAACATTCAAGCTCAGATTAATTCTGAACCTTTTAACATCATCCATATTGCAACTCACGGACAGTTTAGTTCTAATCCAGATGATACCTTCATTTTAGGGTGGAACGAACGTATTAATGTCCGAGATTTAGACCTATTGCTTCAGACTAGGAATTTGAAACCATCGGAGCAAGCGATCGAATTATTAATTTTAAGTGCTTGTCAAACGGCAGTGGGAGATACGCGAGCAGCATTGGGTTTAGCAGGAGTTTCTATTCGAGCAGGTGCTCGTAGTGTTTTAGGGAGTTTATGGAACGTTAATGATGCCTCGACAGCAGAATTTATGAAACAGTTTTATCAACAATTATTGCAGTCTGGTAGTTCACAAATCAGAAAAGCGGAAGCACTGCGTCAAGTTCAAATGAGATTTATCAAAGGAGAAATAGAATTAAATCCAGATTACGATCAACCCTATTATTGGTCATCATTTATTCTTGTTGGTAATTGGTTGTAGTGCGTAAGGAAGGAGGAAGAAGGAAGAGGGAAGAAGAGAAGATTTATATCATCAAAGCCAGTATAATTTTATCAGGACTTACGCAAAATATAAAATCATACACCATCTGTAGGGGCGAATGGCATTGGCTAACGCCAAGCTCCGCTAACGCCCTCCCTGTATATAGAGTGTCTGTGTAAGTCCTGTGTATTTTCAATCTTGATAGAAAGGAGAATTATGTCTCAAATTTTCAAACAAGGATACGCTGTTGTTGTCGGAGTCGGTGCTGATTTGCCAGTCACGGTTGATGATGCTACTGCCGTTGCGAATTTATTAGGCGATCCATCTCGTTGCGCCTATCCTACTGAGCAAGTGCGTTTACTAACAGAAGAAAATGCAAACCGTACCAATGTTCTATCTGCTTTGAGTTGGTTAGCTGAGACGACGGGAGAAGATGATACAGCGATCGCTTATTTCTCTGGCCATGGAATTGAAACACCGGATTATTATTTGATGCCTTATGGTTATGATCTGGCAGATTTGCAGAGTACAGCGATTCGTGGGGAAACCTTCACTGAGCATCTGCGAGCTATTAAAGCTAAGAAATTATTGGTACTGCTAGATTGCTGTCATGCTGGCGGACAAGCAGAAGCTAAGGGGGTGGTTAAATCACCTTTGCCACCAGAGGCGATCGCTCAGTTTGGTAGCAGTAGTGGTAGGGTTATAATTGCTTCTTCTCGAAAAGATGAAGTATCTTGGACGGGAAAGCAATACACTGTCTTTACAGCAGCATTATTGGAAGCTTTAGCAGGTTATGGCGCGTTTGAAGAAGATGGTTATGCTCGTGTGTTGGGTATTGCTATGTGGGTAGGATGCAAAGTCCCAGAACGTACAGGTGATCGACAGCACCCTATCATCAAGATTAGTAATTTAAAGAATAACTTTGCTTTAGCTTGGTATGCTGGAGGGAAGAAAAGTGTGCATCCGTTGCTAAAATGGGAAACTAATATTCCATCTATTGCACCAGGTTTAGATGTTGAACAGGTGGCTACCTGGCGACGGATGTTAGCTAACTATCGTGAAAATCTGCTGCTGATTGAAGAACGGATGACTGAATATGTTGAATTTACTGATATTCCATTAGGACTTGTTAAAAATAAACGTCGGATAGAAGCGGAAATAACTAAGTTGGAACAGAAATTAGGGGGAAACGTTTAAAAATTGGCATTGTAAGGTAATGGATGAGATTAAATCTATTGAAAATCAAATTAGAGAGGTTGAAGAAAAACTTAGTTTGATTAAGGAACGCAAATCCCAATTCGTTCTTGAGACGGATATTCCATTGGAATTAATCAAGAATGAACGCAGATTAAAAGCCGAATTAACAGGTCTCAATGGGCATCGCGATCGCTTGCAAAAAGGTCGTGATATTCCTCCTTTGCTTCCTTATTTTGTCAATCGTGATTATCAAGAGTTCAAGCTTGGGGAAGCATTAAAAATATTGTTAAATAACCCCTCTCCTAAGCCACTTTTATGTATTATTCACGGTGATCAATTTCAATGCCATGATACGTTTTTTGAATCTCTAATCAAGGTATCTTTGCCCAAGATTTTCAAGCAAAATACCAACACAACTACAAGTGATTACTATACGGAATCTATTGGAAAACACGAACTTAAATGGCCTCCTAGAATCACAATTATAGAAGAATTAAAAATATGTTAAAATACAATTTAGCAAATCGCGTACTCGACTATGGATTAGCTTCAAAGGAGGATATAAATAAGCATCTAGCTAGTATTGGACCAGTTGTAATCCATACACATTTGCTCACTAATGATTTGCAGAAAAATTCATCTAAAATCATTGAAAACTTCCTTGAATTTTGGCAAGATTGGCCTGAACTTAATCCCAATCAATGTCTAATTATTTGTTTATTTATTAAATATCAAGTTAAACAAAAAAGTCAGAGCTATTTTCAGAAGTTGTGGCATGGGATTTTTAAGAATCTATTGAAAAATAATTCTGGATTCGAGTGTTGGAATTCTTCTATTCAAAAAAGTATCAAAGACTTGTCTTCCTCTAACTTTACTAAATTTGACAAAATTATTGGAGTGGTTCTGCCGGAACTTCAAGGAGTTTCTCAAACAGAAGTAGAAAGTTGGGCGCGTAGTGAAGCAGTCAAGAATTACTGGGATGAGGAAAATATTCAATATTTAATTCATACAATTGAAGATATGTTTGAAAAATGGGAGAAAAAGCAAGCATCTAATACTATGCCAATGTCTCATTTAGCTCAAAACTTGAGTGATATTTTGCAGGGAAAAATAACTATCAAGGGGGATATTTCATGAAATACCCATTTTACTTTGGTGACGGAACACGGAAGCAACCCGACACACCAGTTACTCTACCTGTATCGCGACGTTCCCAATTTATGAAGCCAGAAAATTATTTGGCAGATCCGGGTCTTCGTGATGCTTGCAACGTTGCTTTGCTTTTAGGTCAACCCTTGTTACTGACTGGAGAACCTGGTACTGGCAAGACCTTGTTTGCTTACAGTCTAGCTTGGGAATTAGGTTTTGATGAGCCGCTTAAGTTTGAAACCAAATCTACTAGCACTGCCCGGGATTTATTTTACAGTTATGACACTTTGAGGCAATTTCAAGATGCCCAGAATCGTATAGAAGACAGAAGGTCTCTAGACTATCTGACATACAATGCTTTGGGTACAGCAATCTTGCTAACTAGAGAGCAGTCTGAAATTAAGAATGTTCTTCCTCCAGATTTTGTTCATCCTGGTAAAAGACGCTCTATTGTTCTCATTGACGAAGTAGACAAGGCAACCAGGGATTTTCCTAATGATATCCTGAACGAATTAGAGCATCTATATTTTCGGCTGCCAGAACTGGGCAATGTCAAGATTGAAGCTAATCCCAAACTACAACCTATAGTCGTAATCACCAGTAATTCTGAGAAAGACCTGCCGGACGCATTTTTGCGACGTTGTGTTTACTACAATCTTCCTTTTCCACAAAAAGAGCGTCTTGCGGATATTGTTACCAATAGATTAGGTTTGCACTCTGCTGGTAGCAGTGATTTTCTCCAGGATGCCCTAGATATTTTCTTTAAGCTACGAAAGAGTGGCTTGCGCAAGAAACCCGGCACTGCTGAACTCTTGGGTTGGATGATAGCGCTGCAAGAAATTTCAGGTGGTGCAGACAACCCCCTTGTTGAGTCTGAGCTAGCTCTGCGTACCCTGAGTAATTTGATAAAAACCTCTGAGGACCAAGATAAAGCTAAGGAGATAGTGAAGCAATGGATAGACAGTCGCCAAAAGTAAGCCCAGGGTGGCTACAACCAGAAAAATTGATTGAGTTCATTGATGAGCTGCGCAGAGAACACAATTACAACATTGGTGTTTCGCAATATATTGCTGCTCAAGAACTCATAATTGCTCTGAGTGCAAAAGGAGAGCAGCTAGAGGAACCCCAGAGGCTGAGAAGCCTTCTCGGTCCCTTGCTATGCAGTTCTCCAGTAGAACAAGAGGATTTTCAGCGACGGTTTGACCAATGGGTTGAACGGATGGGTTTTACTGTTAGGGAGGCTATTCCAGAAGATGAAAAGGCTCAGAAATTTGAACAGGAGTTGAAAAAGATTGAGAAGAAATGGCGATGGCAACGGTGGGTACTATTGGGGATTGCAGTTTCTATTACTGTTGTTATCACCAATTTCCTAATCCAGCAATTTCCACTTACAACAAAGAGCGACAAACCAGTTTCACTGCCAACAGTTACACCAGTTCCATCCCCAAACTATAACGATCTAGTTTTTCTTCAGGAATGGCAGACGATAATGTTATTGTTAATGCTTGTACCCCTAGTTACATTTTTAGCTTCAAGACTCTGGTGGTCTAGACGAGCACGCCAATACCTCAAGCGTCGTACGACCAGGCGACAGCCCGAAATTCAGCAAGTGTCTATCTCTGGTCTTGATGAGGAACTATTTCCCAGCCTTTTGTTTTTGCGCATTGCTCAGGGTTTGAGGCGACGTATTCTGGTTCCATCCAATGAACTTAATGTTGACAAGACTGTAGAAAAAACTGTGGGGGGAGGAGGTTGGTTTGCGCCAGTGTACGGCTACCATCAGGTTTTACCTGAATACCTCGTTCTCATAGACGGGGCGAATTACAGCGACCACCAGGCAAGATTTGTCAAGGAAATGATTGCTCAACTCACCCACAACGAAGTCTTAATCAGAGGCTACTACTTTGATGGCGACCCCCGGGTTTGCTTTCCTATAACAGGAAAAAGACTTTCTTCTAAGCTAAGGGAAATTGCCTTGAAGTACAGTCAGCATCGACTGATAGTCTTCTCCGATACCGACGTTTTTTTCAGTTCCCTCACTGGCGAACCCGAACCCTGGCTTAATCTATTTTCGAGTTGGCCTGAGCGGGCTGTCTTGACTCCCAAACCTTCCGAACACTGGGGATATCAGGAACTAGAATTATCGCGAGAGTTTATTGTTTTACCCGCTACAAATGATGGGTTGATTGATTTGATACGCAGCATCGAATATGGAAAATTGCCTGATGTGCCTTCAGAGAAAAACAGGACACCTTTTCCGGAAGCCTTGAGAGTGAGAGGGCGACGCTGGATAGAGCGAGATGCACCTGAGCCATGGTTGGTAGCTGATGTCCTAGAATCTCTCCGACGTTATTTAGGGAAAGCTGGTTACTATTGGCTGAGTGCTTGTGCAGTGTTTCCCGAACTACATTGGAATCTTACAGTTTACCTGGGCAATAGGCTCCAGACTGATGATGGCATATCCCTCCTTCAGGCTTGTCGGCTCACCGATCTAGCTCGTCTGCCTTGGTTTCGATATGGTTATATGCCTGACTGGCTGCGATCATGGCTGATTTACGAGTTGCCTCGCCAACAGGAAGATGAGATTCGTCAACTGCTTAGAGTTTTCCTTTGATTGATTTTGATTTATCTATTGGACAATAGTTACAGTAGTTCTCGCGCTCGCTAATTTTTCCAAGATTGATGTTTATTTAACTATTGGACAATAGTTACAACAGTTCTCACGAACGCTAATTTTTCCAAGATTGATGTTTATTTAACTATTGGACAATAGTTACAACAGTTCTCACGAACGCTAATTTTTCCAAGATTGATGTTTATTTAACTATTGGACAATAGTTACAGCAGTTCTCGCGATCGCTGATTTTTGCGATATTGATGTTTATTTAACTATTGGACAATAGTTACAGCAGTTCTCGCGATCGCTGATTTTTGCGATATTGATGTTTATTTAACTATTGGACAATAGTTACAACAGTTCCCGCGAACGCTGATTTTTGCGATATTGATGTTTATTTAACTATTGGACAATAGTTACGGCAGTTTTCGCGAACGCTGATTTTTGCGATATTGATGTTTATTTAACTATTGGACAATAGTTACGGCAGTTTTCGCGAGCGCTCTCTTTTCCTTTGGTTGATTTTGATTTATCTATTGGACAATAGTTACAACAGTTTTCGCGAGTGCTAATTTTTCCTTTGATTGATGTTTATTTATCTATTGGACAATAGTTACAACAATTTTCGCGACCGCTCTCTTTTCCTTTGGTTGATGTTTATTTATCTATTGGACAATAGTTACAACAATTTTCGCGACCGCTCTCTTTTCCTTTGGTTGATGTTTATTTATCTATTGGACAATAGTTACAACAGTTTTCGCGAGTGCTAATTTTTCCTTTGATTGATGTTTATTTATCTATTGGACAATAGTTACAACAATTTTCGCGAGCGCTCTCTTTTCCTTTGGTTGATTTTGATTTATCTATTGGACAATAGTTACAACAGTTTTCGCGAGTGCTAATTTTTCCTTTAGTTGATTTTGATTTATCTATTGAACAATAGTTACAACAGTTCTCGCGAACGCTAATTTTTCCTTTGATTGATGTTTATTTAACTATTGGATAATAGTTACAACAATTTTCGCCAGCGCTGATTTTTCCTTTGGTTGATGTTTATTTAACTATTGGACAATAGTTACGGCAGTTTTCGCGAGCGCTCTCTTTTCCTTTGGTTGATTTTGATTTATCTATTGGACAATAGTTACAGCAGTTCTCGCGAACGCTGATTTTTCCTTTGGTTGATGTTTATTTATCTATTGGACAATAGTTACAACAGTTCTCACGAACGCTAATTTTTCCAAGATTGATGTTTATTTAACTATTGGACAATAGTTACAACAGTTCTCGCGAACGCTGATTTTTGCGATATTGATTTTGATTTAACTATTGGACAATAGTTACAGCAGTTCTCGCGAACGCTGATTTTTGCGATATTGATGTTTATTTAACTATTGGACAATAGTTACAGCAGTTCTCGCGAACGCTGATTTTTCCTTTGGTTGATGTTTATTTAACTATTGGACAATAGTTACGGCAGTTTTCGCGAGCGCTCTCTTTTCCTTTGGTTGATTTTGATTTATCTATTGGACAATAGTTACAACAGTTTTCGCGAGCGCTCTCTTTTCCTTTGGTTGATTTTGATTTATCTATTGGACAATAGTTACAACAGTTTTCGCGAGTGCTAATTTTTCCTTTGGTTGATTTTGATTTATCTATTGGACAATAGTTACAACAGTTTTCGCGAGTGCTAATTTTTCCTTTGGTTGATTTTGATTTATCTATTGGACAATAGTTACAACAGTTTTCGCGAGTGCTAATTTTTCCTTTGGTTGATTTTGATTTAACTATTGGACAATAGTTACAACAGTTCTCGCGAGCGCTAATTTTTCCTTTGGTTGATTTTGATTTAACTATTGGACAATAGTTACAACAGTTCTCGCGAGCGCTAATTTTTCCTTTGGTTGATTTTGATTTATCTATTGGACAATAGTTACAACAGTTCTCACGATCGCTAATTTTTCCCAGGTTAATGTTGATTTATCTATTGAACAATAGTTACAACAGTTCTCGCGAACGCTGATTTTTCCTTTGATTGATGTTTATTTAACTATTGGACAATAGTTACAACAATTTTCGCGATCGCTCTCTTTTCCTTTGATTGATGTTTATTTAACTATTGGACAATAGTTACAACAGTTTTCGCGAGTGCTAATTTTTCCTTTGATTGATGTTTATTTATCTATTGGACAATAGTTACAACAATTTTCGCGAGCGCTCTCTTTTCCTTTGGTTGATTTTGATTTATCTATTGGACAATAGTTACAACAGTTTTCGCGAGTGCTCTCTTTTCCTTTGGTTGATTTTGATTTATCTATTGAACAATAGTTACAACAGTTCTCGCGAACGCTAATTTTTCCTTTGATTGATGTTTATTTAACTATTGGACAATAGTTACAACAATTTTCGCGAACGCTGATTTTTGCGATATTGATGTTTATTTAACTATTGGACAATAGTTACGGCAGTTTTCGCGATCGCTCTCTTTTCCTTTGGTTGATTTTGATTTATCTATTGGACAATAGTTACAACAGTTTTCGCGAGTGCTAATTTTTCCTTTGATTGATGTTTATTTATCTATTGGACAATAGTTACAACAATTTTCGCGAGCGCTCTCTTTTCCTTTGGTTGATTTTGATTTATCTATTGGACAATAGTTACAACAGTTTTCGCGAGTGCTCTCTTTTCCTTTGGTTGATTTTGATTTATCTATTGAACAATAGTTACAACAGTTCTCGCGAACGCTAATTTTTCCAAGATTGATGTTTATTTAACTATTGGACAATAGTTACGGCAGTTTTCGCGAGCGCTGATTTTTGCGATATTGATGTTTATTTAACTATTGGACAATAGTTACGGCAGTTTTCGCGAGCGCTCTCTTTTCCTTTGGTTGATTTTGATTTATCTATTGGACAATAGTTACAACAGTTTTCGCGAGCAGTGATTTTTGCGATATTGATGTTTATTTAACTATTGGACAATAGTTACAACAGTTCTCGCGAACGCTGATTTTTGCGATATTGATGTTTATTTAACTATTGGACAATAGTTACAACAGTTCTCGCGAACGCTGATTTTTGCGATATTGATGTTTATTTATCTATTGGACAATAGTTACAACAGTTTTCGCCAGCGCTGATTTTTCCTTTGATTGATTTTGATTTATCTATTGGACAATAGTTACAGCAGTTGATATCTATTCTATAACAAGTATATATAATGGAATAGTAAATCAACCCAAATTTTGAAATGTCTGCATCTTTACCCCAAGGTTTTCCTCAACCTACTGAGGCAAATATCATTGAAGTTAAAGAGTATCCCCAATATCGCGCTGTCACCTACACCCATACAGGTGATTCCCGGATGGCAACCAGAGCTGCTTTCGATCCACTGTATCAACATATCAGCAGTAATCAAATTGCCATGACAACCCCTGTGGAAGCACGTTATGTCAAAGAAGGCGAACAAACAGAAGTATCTTTTCTCTATTCGACCCCGGATATGACTCCCCAGAAAATTGATTCTCAGGTGATGGTGAGAGATACTTTGCCGATGAAGGTTGTGAGTATTGGAATACAGGGTGCTTATAGTTGGGAGAGCTACGAACAAAATTTGCAAAAGCTGAAAGAATGGTTGGCGCAACACCCAGAGTATGAAGTTGTAAGTCCGCCAAGACGGTTGTTGTATAATTCGCCAATGACACCGGAAGATTTGAAACGGAGTGAAGTGCAGATTGAAATTAAGTTGAAGTGATACAGGAGACTCTGGGTTATAGAAGAAGGCAGAGGGCAGAAGTTTTTTTTATAACTGATTATACGAATATGATATAACACACTATCCAAAAGCGGTGTTGCTGATTCTGGGTATGATGCAAGCCCCCCTAGCCCCCCAATTCTGGGGGGAACAAGAATCCATTAGCTTCTAAAAGTCCCCCAATGCGTGGGGGATGCGCGGGGGGCGCGATCTAGCAAATGAAACTTCTCAGACAACCTCTAAACACTATGTAGACAGTGGGATATTAAACCTAAAAGAAAAAATAATACTAAACTTCGTGTCTTACCATCTGAACCAATTCTAAGAGGATATCTCAAAAGTTGTTTAATACTGAATTTTGCCCCCTAGCCCCCAATTCTGGGGGGAAGAAGAATCCATTAGCTTCTAAAAGTCCCCCAATGCGTGGGGGATGCGCGGGGGCGCGCGATCTAGCAAATGAGACTTCTCAGACAACCTCTAAACACAATGTAGACAGTGGGATATTAAACCTAAAAGAAAAAAATAATACTAATTTTGTCAAAAACAGTGTGACAAAACTGTGTTGACGGAGAATAAGGAATAGGAAAATTCCCATAATTTTAGGAGCTTGTAAATAATGAATGAATGGGCTATCTTTTCCTTCTTCCTTCTTCCTTCTTCCTTCTTCCTTCTTCCTTCTTCCTTCTGCTATAAAATTAATCTCCACTAACGTGAATTACTAAATCTCGACAATGACTACGTTGGCGATGTTCCCAAACATAAATTCCTTGCCAAGTACCTAATACTAATCTGCCATTATTAATCGGAATTTGTTCTGAAGTATGGGTTAAAACACTACGAATATGAGCTGGCATATCATCAGGACCTTCAGCACTATGAATATAATGATAACCTTCTGGAACTAACTTCGAGATAAAGTTTTCCAAATCAACTAATACATCTGGATCGGCATTTTCTTGAATTATTAAACTAGCAGAAGTATGCCGTAAAAATAGATTACATAAGCCTGTTTTTATCCCGGATTTTGCTACACTTTCTTGCACTTTAGAAGTGATTTTTAACAGAGACTTGCCGGAGGTATTTATTTGGAGTAATTGTTGATAGTGAGTCATTTCAGTTATCAGTTATCAGTTATCAGTTATCAGGTAAGCATTTCCTGCGGAATGCTGCGCAAACAGCAGTCAGCCATCAGCGCTTCAGCTATTTATTCAGGTTAATATTTGTTGTGTCTTGATTACTCATCATTAAATGGTGAATCACAGGAATTTCAATACCTTCTTCCTGGAAAGCTTGTTTAATCATTGTACCAAGAATTCTCTTCATATCAATATGTCTTCCTGGTTTAACTTCTGTAGTGATATGAATTAACATTTGATAGTCATCAAATTCTTCTATTCCATCTACTACTGTTGCTTTCATTATCTCTTCTGGATAATTTTCTTGAAGCTTCTTTCCTACTTTTTCTATAATTTCATAGATTCGATTAATATCACTTTGATAAGGAATTTTCATAGTGACAACTGAATTACTATGGTGTGAATGATTAACTACATCCTTAACATCACGATTATGGATAATGTAATGTTTATCTTTATAATGAATGCGAGTTGTTCTTAATTCTATTCCTGTGACAAAGCCATAAGTACCATTTATCTCTACAAAATCTCCTACTAAGTAGTAGTTTTGAGATAAAATAAAGAAACCTGCAATTATATCTTCAATCAGACTTTTTGCCCCTATTCCTACTGCTAAACCAAGAATAACTACACCTGCTGGTAAAATTTGGACAAAAATTAGGGCAAGATACATACCAATAGCATAGATACCAATAGTATAAAGAATAGCGATGCCTGTACCAAAGTAAATAAAATATTTGAGAAAGCTTTTAAATAAAGGTAGAAATGCCTGATTTCTTTGTTGAGATAAATTACTAGAATCATTGTTACGGAGTAACAATCCTTCAAGAATAAGTTTAGCAATTTCTTCAATAACACGACTGAGAAATATAATGCCAATGATTCGAATAAATACAGGTCCATATCTAGCTAATGTTTCGACAAAATCAACTTGCTGAACTACTAAGGTAGCTGTAATTATACAGATTACATATTCGATACATCTTTTTGCTAGAGGAATTAAACGACTCAGGCGATGGTAAATACGCAAGATATTTTGTCGGTCGGAATATTTATTGCTCAAGGCATCGAAAGTATCAATAATAGCTGTATTTGCCTTGATAAAGAGCAACCTTATAGATGAAATTTTCATTAGCTGTTTATATATCCTACTGAAAACAAATCTAATTGCCAGAAAGATACATATCATAAATCCGATTTCAATTCCAATTACAATGATGTTGTTCATATCAATTTAAGAAATGATAAGTAGGTCGGCATTAAAAATTATTTTTATGATAAGGGAGGAAGGAAGAAGTTGCTGATAATTTAACTTTTCGTTACTGAATAATTAAGATTTAAAGCCTCTCCTTTAAAGGAGAAACAAGCGGTCGTTAGCGCAGCTTCCCGTAGGGTGGGATGGATGGGTTTCCTAACCATATCCAATCGACCAAGAGAAAAAAAATTTTCCTTTTATTCAATCCTCTTCCTTTTAGGGAGAGGTAATTATCAATTATCAATTATCAATTATCAATTATTGAAATACTTTTGTTTTTCGTGCTTACCTACTTAGTAGTTTTTATTGAATAGATTGTTCCATAATTGAACAGTTAACAGTAATTATTGTAAATATTGCACAACAGCTTGAGCGATCGCTTGACTACCATTTTTATCTAATTTTTCAGATTTATATCATGTCCGTCTGACTCTTGAGGACTGACTCCTAAAGACTACCAATCTATAATTGTTTAACCAAATTTGATATAACTATTTATCGTAAAGGTTTTAAAAATATTGGAATAGGTTGATCGTCACTCAGTGTTACATGATTAACCACTCTAAGTTCAATATTTGCTTCTTCAAAAGCTTCTTTAATCATTATACCTAATACTTTTTGAATAGTGAAATGTTTTCCTGGTTTAACTTCTGTAACT
Organism: Okeania sp. KiyG1; assembly: GCF_014132355.1. Classification (GTDB taxonomy): domain Bacteria; phylum Cyanobacteriota; class Cyanobacteriia; order Cyanobacteriales; family Microcoleaceae; genus Okeania. The sequence goes on along the minus strand of NZ_BLZO01000128.1, from coordinate 32,230 downwards.
ATTTCGATTAATATGTGATTTTCAGCAAATTCTTCTACTCCTCCTATTGTTGTTGGTTCAATTATGTCTTCCGGATAATTCTCTAGCAATTTCTTTCCAACTTTTTCCATAACTTCATAGACTTGACTAATCTTAACTTGATAAGGAATTTTTAGCATGACCACTGCACTACTATAGCTAGAGTGATTAACTATATCCTTAACATCACGATTATGGATAATATAATTTTTATCTCCACCATTAATACGAGTTGTTCTTAATTCTATTCCAGTGACAAAACCATTTACACCATTTATCTCTACAAAATCTCCTACCAAATAGTAATTTTCAAACAAAATAAAGAAACCTGCAACTATATCTTCAACCAGACTTTGCGCTCCCATTCCAATTGTTAAACCTAAAATACCTACACCTGCTAAAATAGGAGTCGGGTCAATCTCAAAAGTATAAAGAATTGCTATCCCTGTACCAAAGTAAATCAGGTATTTAATACAACTTTGAAATAGGGGTAAAAATGTCTGTCGTCTCTGTTTAGATATATCATCTGTATCGCCCTCACGCAGTAGAACTTCTTCTAGTAACAGGTGACCAATTTCTTGAACAACACGACTCATAAATATAATCCCAATTATTTGCAAAAATAAAGGACCATAATCAGCTAAACCAGCAATAAAATCAACTTTATCAATTGAAAAAGTAGCTGTAGCAATATAGATTGCATATTCAAGACATCGTTTGGCAAGGGGAATTAATTTACTTAGGCGGTCGTAAAGCCGCAAAATATTTCTTTGATCGGAATATTTCTTGCTAAGACCATCCAAAGTATCAATAACTGTTGTATTAGCTTTAGTAAAGAGTAACCCAACAATAATAATCATATAAACCTGCAAACTTATATACAAATATTTGATAATTACTCCTGGGAATACCATAATTTGAGCTGATATAGTCAGATATAACAGCCAAATCATATTATTAAAGTTGCTCCTAAAAAATTCAAATAAATTTTCAATACTGGCATCATTGGCAGTGATTTTATCAACGTTTTTTGCCCACTCTTTTGACCAGGTTATAAATTTATTTATGTATGGAATACTCCATTTAGTTAAAATTAGTATGCCCAAGATTTTGAGGACTCGAATTCCTATAGTTAGCAGGTAATTAAAGGAAATATTTTTAATCAAGGAAGTTTGATATTCGATTAAATTTTCTCCTCGATAAATAAGCCATCCATTAATTCCGGATATTAATAAACATAATAGTAAGCAACTTAAAGTTAATAATATCTGAATATTTTGGTAAACAACTTCAATATCTTTTTCTTTTTTTGATTGATGATACTTTTATTAATTGTTTATATGTTCTGTTAACAAAAAATTTAATTGCTACAAAGAAACATATTAGAAATACGATTTCAACTCCAGTTGCAATGATGCTGTTCATATCAATTTCAATGAAGTTGTTAAAATTAATTTTAGGGAGCATAATTATTTTCGTTGAATAGATTGTGCAGTAATTAGATAGTTGAAAGTAATTATTTTTCCTGTGGCGGGTTTAATACCCCACAGTCTATACGGTGCTTAAAATGTAAGCATTTAGCCGTCAGCCAGCCTCCTATGGTCGGAACTGCGGACTTCAGCTAGTCTCCTCCGGAGGAACTGCGGACTTCAGCTATTGCTTTTAGTTTAGGATCAAAGCAATATTTAATTGTCTTATACCAAATCTCAAAAGTATTGCTACATCTCCTTGAAAGTAGGGAGTAGGGAGTAGGGAGTAGGGAGTAGGGAGTAGGGTTCAAAGAGATAAGATATTTTGGCTTAATGTCGAGAATCCTTACAAACATTGCCGAACCATTATTATTACTTAAACGATTAAAACCCGAGGTAATTATCAATTATCCATTATCAATTATCAATTAATAAACTGCCTTATTTAATGTAAATATTCTACAACAGCTTTAGCGATCGCTTCACTACCATGCTTATCTAATTTTTCAGATTTACGGGGTGGTTGTAGGGGTTGTCTGAGAAATTCCCAATCACCATCAAAAAATTCTGTTGGTGGTAAAATTTGATGATAACTATAATCTTGAATACCTTCTAATAATAATTTTGATTCAGCAAAACCTTCTCTGATTAATGATACAACAGGTGTCTCTAATCTTAAGGCTTCAGCAAATGTGCTATATCCTGGTTTGGAAATAATTCTGCCACATATTGGCATGAAATCTACAGGTCGAATATTGAGGAATTGTGTGTGATTTTTATCTAATTTATTTCTGACATTTATGAGGTTGGGAAATTCTGGAGCATTACTCTCAAAAGTAATAAATTGCCAGTCAGGAAAACGAGATATATTTTGATAGGGAATTTGTGCTAAACCCAAACCACCAAAAGTCAGTAAAACAGTTTTTTCTTTGTCTGTATAAATGCCAAACTTTGCTTTAATTTCTTCAGGTTGATAATGTGGAGTTCCCCCAGTCAAACCAACATCAACAATATTAGGAAAAGCGCCCATAGATTCATGGAGTGGCAGGCGAAATAAACGGTCACACTGCCCAAAACATTCTCCAATCCAATCAGCAATTTCCACAAATTTACCACCCCAGGGACGATAAATAAAATCCCAACCAAAATTACTCAACATCCAGCCAGGAATATCAGCAGCTTTAGCAATTTTAGAAGCAAGTGGCGGAATATCTGCTAATAATAAATCAACTCTATTCTGCTTAATAAAATCAACTTCTCCAGCAATAATTGACCGTTCTTTGCTCCGAATTTCTGTCAATTTTTCTAGGGTAGTTTGTTTATCCATTGTCATACTGTCTGATTGAATAACTCCCACATCAAAAGCACGGGGACGATGAATAAAATCACCATAAATATAAGATTCTAATAACCAACGGGGAGCAGTTGTCACCATAATTAATAAAACATCTGGACACATTTTTTGTACTAGATTGGCAACTGATGATATCCGTACAGCGTGACCAAATCCATGATTAGTAATAGCAAGATATAAGGTAGGTCGAGACATGGGATTTTTTCCATTAAAGATTAATACTATCCTATAACAAGTTTCCACAGTAGTCATTATTCGAGAATTAAGAATTTAGAATGCGCGAATTTAGAATTACCTATCCTTGAAAAGAAGAGGGTTGACTAATCATGAAAAAATTTATTTATTATCCCCTTAAAAGGGGAGGCTTTAAACCATAATATTTCGGTAATATGCTTATAAAAAATTAAATATTTTATAATGAGAGTGCTCTTAAACTAAAACATTACCAATTATGTTTTGAAGGTCGAACATTTTTATGATCTTAATCATCCGGATAATTAGTGATAAAAAACTTTCTCCTTCTTCTCCTGTTCTTCTTCTTCCAACTTCAGTCTTCCCTCCTGACTCCTGAATTCCCCTCCTGGGAGGGGTTAGGGGTGGGTTGACTCCTGACTCCTACGCCGTTATTTATTTATAACTGTTCAACCGGACATGATATAATAGTTCATCGCCAAAAGATCAAAATACTACTTTGAAAATGTTGTCTAATCATCCAGAAAAAATAATTTTTGACCAAGCAAATAATCAAGATTTAGATAGTAAAACTACTACACAACTGATAGATTTATCTTGCCTAGACATCCAAAATTCAGCAATTATTAAAAGAATTGAAATAGATGCTTATGGTGAAGTATTAGTGAAACGTTTTAAAGCTATGGGAGTTGTGCCAGAAAAACAAATAATGGTATTACGAAAAAGTTGTTTTGGCGGACCAATTCATATCAGAGTAGGTGTCAGTACAGAATTAGCAATTAGGAGAGAAGAAGCAAAAACAATTTTTGTTCAACCGCTAATTTTATAGAACCCATTTGGGATCTATTTAGGGTTTGCGGAAAAAGTCTTTTTTAAGGAGTAGGGGAGTGGGGGAGTAGGGGAGTAGGGTAGGGACGTTGCATGCAACGTCCGTACGGGAGAATTTTTTTGCCCAACTATGCGCTAAAAATGCGCTCCATGCATGAGCATGAAGAGCTGAAAACCATGTACTTTTTCAATCCTTAAAAAGGCTAAAACCTTTATCTGGTAATTATTTGAGATTTAATCAGCAAACCCTATTTAAAATCTGCTTTTTTCAGCAAACCCTATATAAATCAAAAGGGGCAGCCATCAAATGCTACCGTACGAAAAAAACTGTAGAAAATTGTAACAGCTTTTATCTTGATATTGGATTAACCAATACTGGCTGTACGGCGCAGCTCACTATTCCCTCGGCAGTAAATGCCTCTGGGAATTTCTTTCTTATTATTTGAAGACTGCCATTGATATCGGCATTAATCACTTGACCAGTTGCACTTCTGAATAAACCACGTTTGACTCGCTTGCCTACATAGTTTTCATGCTTACAAGGTTTTTCTAAGTCAATAGCAGATGTTTTACTGGTGTAACTTTCTTCGGTTTCAATGACTTTTACCCCAGCAAGTAGGCATTTATAAGTTATCTGTTGAATTAGCTTATAGTGAGGTATTTGAGTAAAATTTTGGTTGTTTTTTTTGCCCATATTTGCACCTTGTTTCCAATTATCATTTTTTCCAATGACTACAGTACCAATATTATTAGTGGTTAAATACTCAACCACTAAGAAACTGGTGTTATGCAAATAATTCTCGACAAAACGATTTCGGTGATAGGTTAACGCCTTAATCTTACGGCTAGTTTTTCTGTTGCCTTTGAGATGACTTTGGTACTTGGCTTTACGCTTGTTATATAATTGATTGACGCTTTTTAGTGGCTTCCCATTAATCAGCAGTGGTTTGACACCAGGCTTATTTGTAGATAGAGCTACTAATCTGCCAATTCCTAAGTCAATTCCGGCTACATATGTTGAGTGTATTTGTGGCTGAAGTGTTTTTTCATACACTACTTCAATTATATAGCAGTTAGTAGCAGGTACTATCCTCACTTCGATGACAGTATCCACAACTACAGGTATTTTGATTTCACTCATGGATAAGTGACAAATACCATCTTTTAGACTTGCTCTGTAGACTGATTCTTTTGAATATATAACTACATTCCTACCTTGAGTTTTATTCTTATACTTTGGTATTTTGGGTTTACCTAAAAACTTCCCTGGATGTTTTGACCATTCTTTTATAGCTTGAAAATAACCACGCCAAGTGGCAACCAAGCATTTTATTATTTGTTTTGATACTTTAGTTGGTAGCGATCTATAGGCATCGCTATCTTTGGTGGCGTGGTACAGTTTAGTTAAATCCAGACTATGACCAGTACAGAAAAAATGTTGACGACAGTAATAATTAGCCAAATTATACAAGTTTTTTGACTTAAAGGCTAATTCATCACACACCCGCCAATACTGATGTGTTCGGTTAATAATATGTCTGTCAACAAGTCGCATTCACCTGAATTATTTCCTAAGCTTTAGTTACCTGTTTAATATTAAAACACTTTTCTGCAAATAGCAACTACTTTCTACAATTTTTGTCCAACAGTTAATCACCCCAAAAAATTCGGCGTTGGTAAATCAAGAGATGAAACTTTAAGGGTAATCCTCCTGTGATAGCTCCGAATACCTAACCAGAGTAGGCAAGGGGTGTCACCCTTACCAGGAAATCATCTTACCAATTACCAACGCCAAAAATTCTATCAGATACCGTTTTAGGCTAAAGCTATCTAACGATAAAAGTTGTTGACCCTATTTACCATATTATTCCTGATAAATAAAACGGCCACATCCCAATAGCGGTCCTCTGTATCTTTTAGATCGCACTTGATTGTCCATTCTCCATCCTCAACAACAGGCATGATCGTCAATGCTGAGGCTTTGTGTTTCTGCTTTGCTCCGGAATTAAATCCGGCAATAACTGCAGTCCATTCTGATTCTTGATATCCAGTATTGATTGTGGGATTACCTTTGACCTGATAAATCCGATATTCCATAGGTTTTTGGGTAGTATCAGTTTCGTCAGTCGTAGGTGTGGTGTCTGTTTCACCAGTTGTTGATGTAGTAGCAGGTTGATTGACTTTCATTAGTTCGTTAATTTCCTCTTGAGATAATACTCGGTCATAGATTCGCAGATCGGCAACTTTACCCTCATAGAACCCATAACCACAACCCAATTTTATTCGAGTAATTTGACTTAATTCTTGATCTTTACCTGTAACAGTTTGCCACAGACTACCATTGAGATAGATTTTCATCTCGCCGGTAGCAACATTTTTTGTAAATGCCCAGTGATTCCATTTACCCTTAAAATCAGAGACTTGAGCTAATTGTTCAATTCTGTCAAAAGAAGTGGTTTTATTTCCACAATCAAAGTATACGGTACTGTCTGACCATGGTAAGAGAATATTAACTACCCTGTGATTAGTTTTATCTTGTGCTAACAAGATAGAGCTTTTTTTGGGTAGAGACTCTCCACCGTTTGCCCAAAAACTAATTGTGATTTCATTAGTTTCGGGAATAGCTGTTGGGGGTAGTTCTATATAATCATCTACTCCATCAAAACCTATACAGTCACCAAAGTTAGGGTCAGCTATGACTTTAGCGCCATAAACTTTACCATTGAGTTTTCCGTTTGAGCCATCAACTACTTCTTTTTCTTTTGCTGAGTTTTCTACTATTTCATTCAGTGGGAGATGGAGGTGTAAACCACTATTTATATCTATAGGTTGAGGAGTCTCATCCGTTGTTGATGTGGTGTCGGTTTCACCAGTGGCATCAGGCTCATCAGTGGTTGATGTGCTGTCGGTTTCACCAGTAGTCTCAGTCTCATCCGTTGTTGATGTGGTGTCGGTAGCATCAGTGGTCTCATCTGTTGTGGATGTGCTGTCAGTAGTCTCAGTGGTCTCAGTCTCATCCGTTGTTGATGTGCTGTCAGTAGTCTCAGTCTCATCCGTTGTGGATGTGCTGTCAGTAGCATCAGTAGTCTCAGTCTCATCCGTTGTGGATGTGCTGTCAGTAGCATCAGTAGTCTCAGTCTCATCCGTTGTGGATGTGCTGTCAGTAGTCTCAGTTTCATCTGTTGTGGATGTGCTGTCAGTAGTCTCAGTTTCATCTGTTGTGGATGTGCTGTCAGTAGTCTCAGTCTCATCTGTTGTGGATGTGCTGTCAGTAGTCTCAGTCTCATCTGTTGTGGATGTGCTGTCAGTAGTCTCAGTCTCATCTGTTGTGGATGTGCTGTCAGTAGTCTCAGTCTCATCTGTTGTGGATGTGCTGTCAGTAGTCTCAGTCTCATCCGTTGTGGATGTGCTGTCAGTAGCATCAGTAGTTTCAGTCTCATCCGTTGTGGATGTGCTGTCAGTAGCATCAGTAGTCTCAGTCTCACCAGTTGTTGATGTAGTGTCAGTAGCATCAGTAGTCTCAGTCTCATCCGTTGTGGATGTGCTGTCAGTAGCATCAGTGGTCTCAGTCTCACCAGTTGTTGATGTAGTGTCAGTTTCATCAGCCTCATCAACTGTCATCAATTCGTTAATTTCTTCAGGTGACAATACTCGGTCATAAATTCGTAGATGAGCAACCTTACCATTATAAAACCCATAACCACAACCAAATTTAACCAGAGTAATTGAGCTTAGAGGATTTTCTTTACCAACACCACTTTGCCAAAGAACACCATTGAGATAGATTTTCATCTCTGCGGTAGCAACATTCTTTGTAAATACCCAGGAAGTCCATTTATCCTTGAAGTCAGTTGCTTGAGATAGTTCTTCGATACGGTCATAACTATTATCAGAAGTAGTGGTATTTCCACAATCAAAGTAAATTTTACTATCTGACCAAGGTAAATGAATGTTGACTACCCTGTGATTACTTTTATCTTGTGCCAAGATAATAGAATTTTGTTTAGGTAAAGACTTGCCACCATTTGCCCAGAAACTAATTGTAATTTCACCAGTTTCGGGAATAGTTGCTGTAGGAAGTTCGATATAATCATCAACCCCATCAAAGTTGATACAGTTACCAAAGCGATCGTCTGCTACAACTGTTGCCCCATTAACTTTACCATTGAGTTTTGCTGCTGAAACATCAACAACTTCTTTTTCCTTAGCTGCATTTTCCACAATTTCATTCAGTGGCAGATGCAATTGTAAACCACGATTAATATCCATCGGTGGAGGAGTTCCATCCACTTTCATACATTCGTTAATTTCTGCTTTTGATAACGCTCGGTTATACATCCGCAGATGTGACATTTTTCCATGAAAAAATCCATCTGCTGACCAGTTACTATCGCCAATATAATTTTTAGTACGATTAAGATTATTAGGTAGATGTACTAAACCACTCTGTACTTCTTCACCATTCTTGTAGATTTTGCTACTACCTGACCCATCAACAGTTACTGTTAAATAAAGCCACTGGTTCAACTCTAGCATTCCATCTGCTTTAATCCTGTTTTGAGTAGTACCTTTATAAACATCCAAGACTAAATTCTTAGTAGTACCTTCATTCGCAAACAGAATGTTGTCGTTACCTTGACCATTTCCAAAATCAATAATTCTCGACCAACTCTTGAAGCTGCTATAGTGTACCCAAGCTTCGACAGTCAAACCTTGTGAATAGTCAATATTGATCTCTGGCATTTGGATATAATCATCCACCCCGTCAAAATTTAGACAATTGCCAAGTTTGGAGTCTGCTACAACTGTTGCCCCATTAACTTTACCATTGAGCTTTGCTGCTGAAACATCAACAACTTCTTTTTCCTTAGCTGCATTTTCCACAATTTCATTCAGTGGCAGATGCAATTGTAAACCACGATTAATATCCATCGGTGGAGGAGTTCCATCCACTTTCATACATTCGTTAATTTCTTCAGGTGACAATACTCGGTCATAAATTCGTAGATGAGCAACCTTACCATTATAAAACCCATAACCACAACCAAATTTAACCAGAGTAATTGAGCTTAGAGGATTTTCTTTACCAACACCACTTTGCCAAAGAACACCATTGAGATAGATTTTCATCTCTGCGGTAGCAACATTCTTTGTAAATACCCAGCAAGTCCATTTATCCTTGAAGTCAGTTGCTTGAGATAGTTCTTCGATACGGTCATAACTATTATCAGAAGTAGTGGTATTTCCACAATCAAAGTAAATTTTACTATCTGACCAAGGTAAATGAATGTTGACTACCCTGTGATTACTTTTATCTTGTGCCAAGATAATAGAATTTTGTTTAGGTAAAGACTTGCCACCATTTGCCCAGAAACTAATTGTAATTTCACCAGTTTCAGGAATAGCTGCTGTAGGAAGTTCGATATAATCATCAACCCCATCAAAGTTGATACAGTTACCAAAGCGATCGTCTGCTACAACTGTTGCCCCATTAACTTTACCATTGAGTTTTGCTGCTGAAACATCAACAACTTCTTTTTCCTTAGCTGCATTTTCCACAATTTCATTCAGTGGCAGATGCAATTGTAAACCACTATTTATATCCATCGGTGGAGGAGTTCCATCCACTTTCATACATTCATTGATGTCTTCTGGAGATAATACTCGGTCATAAATCCGTAGATGAGCAATTTGACCATTATAGTAACTATTATAAGTTTCACGACCAAACATCACCTTAACAACTGAATCTAAATCTATAGCTTTGTCTTTACCTGTACCACTGTGCCACAAACTACCATTAAGATAAATATTCATCTCCCCTTTGGCAACATTCTTAGTAAATGTCCAGTAAACCCATTTATCTTTAAAATCAACAGCCTCACCTACCTTCTCAATTCTGTCAAAAGGATTTCCATAATCAAAGATGATGCGACGGTCTGACCAAGGTAAATAGACGCGAACAAGTGGCTGATTACCTTTATTATATGCAGATATTAAAACAGTATTTTTAGGTAAAGACTTGCCACCATATGCCCAAAAACTAATAGTAATTGCACCAGTTTGAGGAATAGTTTCTTTTGGCAGATCAATATAATCATCTACACCATCAAAGTTGATACATTTGCCAAAGCGGGAGTCAGCTACAATTTCTCCACCGTGAACTTTGCCATTAAGTTTGTTGCCTGAAATATCAAGAACTTCTTTTTCTTTAGCAGCATTTTCCACAATTTCATTCAGTGGCAGATGAAGTTGTAAACCATTATTTATATCCATAGGTTTAGTTTCAGGAGTTTCACTAATTGGACTTGTAGAGGTAGTATTGCTAGCAACATAAATATCGTGTAAATCATTAGGTATTACACCTTTAATCTTTTTTTGTTTAAAAGTAAGGGTAATAGATGTATAACGTTGGTCGCTCGGTAACTCAAACAAACCTAGACCCGTATCTGTGCCAAAGGAATTACCTGGGTTGGGTGGAGTTGGGCAAAACTCTTGTTTACCTTGAGAGTTTTTACCAGAGATAGTTTGAGTCGCTGCATCTAGGAATATCCGAGCATTGTGTCCTTTGCCAAGAGTGCCACTGTTGAATAATTTCCAGTCAGCTAAATTTACTGGACTACCATCTAGAGTTGTTGCTGTGACTTTTATGGTTGTATATCCAGCTTTGCTACCGTTGAAGAATCTTGATATGGCCAAATAGGTGTCACCACAGGTAGCGCCATCAGTTGCTTTTGAGCCAGTTAGAGAAGCTTTGTAGTTACTAAAATCTAGAGTAACAGAATAGTTGTTTTCACGTCCTATAGTTCTGATTTGAGGCATAGTAGCAGTGATGCCTTTTACTTTACCTGTTAAGCTAAATTTATTCTCTATTTCCCCAGATAGGAGGCGGTCTTTTGTAATAGGGGTACCACCATCTGGCTTTCCTTTCCAAGCACGGTCATCGTAGTCTATTTTATTGTAGGTTATACCTATTGTACCTCCTAAACCATCGGATATTTGCGCTGTTTGGCCAAACCCTGGATACTTATAGTCAGTAGTATCCCAAAAAGTAAGGTTTTTAGTAGCGACTTCAGACATTATAATGCTCCTTATCTATTAATTAATCGAAAATTTCTAGCGACACTAATAATTCTCGGCGTTGCTGATTCTGGGTATGATGCAAGCCCCCCTAGCCCCCCAATGCGTGGGGGGAATAAAACTCTAAAAGTCCCCCTTGATCCCTCCCGTCCCCCTTGAAAAGGGGGAAGCCAGATGTTGCTGCGCTTTTTGTTGAACGGGGATGCGCGGGGGCGAAGGCGAGAACCAAACAATCGCACATTCATACTTCAATTCAGCAACGCCTAATTCTCTGATGTAAGCATTCAGCAGTCAGCACTTCAGCCAGCCTCCTGCAGAGGAACTGCGGACTTCAGCTATTACTTTCAGTTTTAGATCAAAGATTTACTAATTGAGTCAGAATTTATACTTACTACCAAAGTCGGCTGAAACAGTCTATTTTCATTAAAACCCCCTCATGAGAGCACAGAGCTGACAGCGAGCTAGCTGTTTGCGCAGCATTCCGCAGGAAATGCTTACTCTCTGATTGTCTTAAAAAATATACAATTCAGATATTTTTGGCTTCTATATATAAACAAGTATAAGTTTTTTGATGCACAAACTCAACATTTCTTAATAATGCATTTTACCACCGATTAAATTATTTATAGAGTTAAATTTTATTAAGGATTATTGCTAAATTTTTTTCAGGCACAGGTATGGCCAATTTGTCATAAAGTCCAATATTTAAAGGATAATAATGGCCTACTTGAAACCGATAAAATCAAAAATTTTCTATTATTAAGTGATTGACTATATCAAAAAAATGATGATTTATATGGTTTTTATATTTCCAAGATAAAATGAAATCGATATTAATTAGTAAAGCCGATATCAGTTGTTATTGAAACTAGCAAAATTATGATTAAATATACTAAGATTCCTAATATTAGACAATGGCAAATCTCAAATTGCTAGTTGCTGTAAGACAATACAAAAGTATTAGGTATATTATTAACAATTATATTATTTAATTTTTTCTGCTTCAAAATTGCAAAAAATTATATTTTCAATCAAAAAATAAATATTATGAATCAGAAAACATTAGTAGGTAATATATTAATTATTGACGACCAAATTAATAATTTACGAGTTTTAACTACTATTTTAAAGGGAAAAAATTATAAAGTAAGAAAAGCCACAGATGGTGAAACTGCAATTGAAGCAGCTAAAGTAGAACCTCCTGATTTAATTATTTTAGATATAAAAATGCCAGGAATGGATGGCTATGAAGTTTGTAAGCACTTCAAATCAAATCAGAAAACTCAAGATATTCCCATTATTTTTATTAGTGCTTTAAGTGAACTATTTGATAAAGTTAAAGCCTTTGAATTAGGCGGAATTGATTATATTACTAAGCCATTTCAGGAAGAAGAAGTCTTAGCAAGAATTAACAGTCAATTAACGATTCAGAAACAAAAAAACTTTTACAACAAGAAAAAGAACTCTTGAAACAGGAACAAGAAAAGCTCAAGCAAGAAATTCAACAAAGAAAAGAAGCAGAAGCAATTTTATATCAATCTAGAGCCTTGATTTCTAGTATTTTAAGGAGTTCCCTTGATGGGGTTGCGGCCTTAGAAGCAGTCAGAAATCCCAAAACAGGAGAAATTGAAGATTTTCGCTGCCTGGAAGTTAATCCTATTATTGCTGAAGTCTTCAATCAAGAACGAGAAAATTTAATTGGAAAATTTATTTTCAGAAAGTTTATCGATAAAATTGACCCTGATTTATTTGCTGGTTTTATCAGAGTCGTAGAAACAGGAATATCCTTACAAAAAGACTTTAATTATAAGTACAAAGAAGAACAAAAATGGTATTCTTGTATAGCAGTCAAATTAGCTGATGGTTTTGCTGTTACGGTCAGAGATATTACTGAAAGAAAAATATTAGAATTAGAGCTAAATCGTCTCGCAACTATTGACGGATTAACAGGAGTTTATAATCGTCCCACTTTTGATAAAACTCTTGCGCAAGAATGGCAACGTTCTCAAAGAGAAAAACAGCCTTTATCTTTAATTTTATTTGATGCAGATTATTTTAAATTATATAATGATTATTATGGGCATCAAGCTGGAGATAATTGTTTGGTACAAATTGCCCAAGTTGCCTCAAAAATGGTCAAGCGTCCGGGAGATTTTGTTGCTCGTTATGGTGGTGAAGAATTTGTCATCATTTTACCTAATACGGATCGGCAAGGAGCGATCGCCGTCGCCGAGGGTATTCGACAAGCTATTGAGGTACTAGCTATTCCCCACGAACGTTCAGAAGTAAGTCCTGTTGTTTCCGTTAGTATGGGAATTGCTTGTGTTATTCCTACTACAGACAGTTCACCAGAGATTTTGATTAGTATGGCAGATCGAGCAATGTACAAAGCAAAACAGCAGGGGCGAAATTTGGCGATCGCCTACAGAACATAAGATGGGGAGATGGGGAGATGGGGAGATGGGGAGTGTAGGGAGTGTGGGGAGTGTAGGGAGTGTGGGGAGATGGGGACTCGCCCCATAAGCTTTATGAAAATTTAGGATTTAACTTCCCCGGCGGGAAGTCCCGCGCTCTCCCGTAGGGGAGCGTCGGGATGAGAGCCGGGCCAGGGTGTGTGGTTTTCATAAGATCCTGTTTGCTATAGCTATTGAAAATTTCTAACATAGCCATTATAATAACTAATATAGAAATCCTGGTAGATTCTGCCATGTTACTGAAATACAAGTACAAGCTAAAACCCCATAAAAGTCAAACGGTAATTATAGCCAATTGGTTAGAAATGGCCAGAAAGCAATATAATTACCGTTTAGCTGAAAGGCTAAACTGGTTTGAAGCAACACGCACACCAGTAAATGCTTGTCCTCTTAATGTTTCAGTGGTGCCAGTAGACCAGATTTATCAGAATATCCCTGAATTTAGGGTACAAACACGAGATGGTAGAAAAAAGGACATTTTTGGTAATCCGATAACAAGGAAAGGAGATAAGCATCCGAACACAGTTAATGGATATGTTGTTTGGGAGACTGTTCAACTAGCAGATTTAGCACGGACTAAAAAACTTTTCCCTGAGTATAAGTTGATGCACTCTCAGGTGTTGCAAGATGTTATCCAGCGTGTGCAAACAACAATGGATAACTTTACCAAACCTGATCACAAGGGTAAAACCAGTGGTAGACCTAAATTTAAAGGTCGGCATTATTATAATTCTTTCAGTTATCCTCAGCTATCAAATGCCAACATAGTCAAAAATGCCAACGGTCGTTTTTGTATAAATCTACCAAAGATTGGTTTAGTCCCCTTTGTCTACAATCGTTCAATACCAATAGGATTCAAGGTGAAAACAGGTACAGTGATACGGGCGGCAGATGGATGGTATATCAGCTTAACGATAGAAGATCAAGCTGTACCTTTGAGGCGTGCAGAAATTCAACCCACCGAAGATAACTCAAAAGGTATTGATTTAGGATTATTGTACTATGCTGTTACCAGTGATGGTGAATTTATAGAAGTCCCGAAGTTTTTCAGGTGTTCTGAGCATCGCTTGTCTAAACTTCAGGCGAGATTAGCTAAAAAACACAAACATTCAAAGAGTTGGAAAATTCTCAAAGGTAAAATATCTAGACTGCATCAATTAATAGCTAGACAACGTTTGGATTGGCAATTCAAACTGGCTTATCATTTATTTAGTGACTGTCAGGTGATATTTTTAGAAGACCTGCAAATAGCAAATTTAATCAGACGTTGCAAAGCTAAATTGGGTGATAATGGTCAGTTTTTGCCCAATGGTCAATCAGCTAAGTCAGGATTAAATAAATCTTTGCAAGATGCAGCTTTTGGGCAGTTTGTTCAGGTTTTGGAGTATGTAGCCTGGAAACTAGGCAAAAAAATTATCAAAGTAGACCCAAAGGTACATCCCAACATTGTTGGAAATGTCTGAATAAAGTCTCTAAAAGTTTATCAGAACGCTGGCATTCCTGTGCTAAATGTGGACAGGAATTAGACAGAGACTATAACTCAGCACTCCTAATACAAAAAATAGGATTGTTTTCAACACAGGAGGAGGACATCACTTCTGTTAAAACTGCGGTCAGTTTTTCTCTGGCTGAAGAATCCCGCGCTCTCCCGTAGGGGAGCGTCGGGAGTATGTCAAAACCTTTAAGCAATATTGTGTCAAAAGTTTGAAAAAATCGGTCTATTACGTCAAACGAGTCATTAAAGCTGCTCAAACATCTTGGAACTTGATATTGCAAGGATTTACCGAGCTGCCAGACAACGTATCTCAAGCTATAAGATTAGCCACTTCTGCCAGTCAAGTAAGCGAGGAAACTGATAAAACTACAAGCTGTTGGCAGGACGTGCTGGATAAGGCAAAGCATCAATCCAAACCCATTACAGCAAATTATATCATGTCCGGTAGGGACGTTGCATAAGGGCGTCCCTACTATGCATGAAGGAGATGTCTAATATTGAAGTAATTTAAGAAATTATAAACAGATATTATATAACCGGATTCTATGTGCAACCCCACCGGATTTGATATCAAGCCGGAAAAGTTATTGGAAGAGATAATAGGAAATTATTTGCACCCAAAACAAGAACCCGACCCAGATACTGAAACAGTAGACGAGCCAGAATCTAAAAACGATAAAAAAAGGTCTTATATCATGTCCGGATAATCAGTGATAAAAAAAACTTTCTCTTCTTTATAGCTTAAAATTCCCTCCTCTTCCCCTCCTGGGAGGGGTTAGGGGTGGGTTGACTCCTGTCTCCTGACTCCTGTCTCCTCCCTCATTTATTTATAACTATTCAACCGGACATGATATTACGTCCAAAGCACCTGATATTAAAGCCTGGGAAAAATATTTGCAGGATTTAGTCCAGGAACGTTTTACTAATGAGCCTAATTATCAGACAACCGCAGACAATTCCACATTTACTAGAACGAAAAAGGAGAAGAAGAAACAGAAAAATAAAACCCCTCCTCCTGAGCAGTACGATCGCGTGAATCCACATCAATCAACGGAATTCCATAATCCAACCGCAGATTAATCTTATCCCATAACTTCACCTGCAACCCCACCCCCACCGCTGCCAAACCATTACTCCCCGACACCTCCTCGCCATCACTATTCCAGGCCACCCCACCATCAATAAATGGCACTACCTGAAATAACCTATTCTCCCCTGAAACCCATGGCACAGGCAACCTTAACTCCACCGTACCCAAAGCCCCATTATCAGTCAAACGAGTATCTTGACGATAACCCCTCACACTCCTGTATCCCCCTAAACCAAACCTTTCTAACGGCACCAAATCTGATGGAGATAACTGCACATCCGCTCCCACTACTAATAGAGTATCTGTTGCTAAGGAGCGCACCCATTGTCCCTGACCACGCCAATAAAAAAACCGACTATCTGGTTCATCACTATTCACAGTCGCATCCAATATTCCCAACCCAATATTAAATTGGGAATTCAATGCCAAAACCTGATTATCTCCTCGTAATTGATAATCTTGGAAAAATTGCAATATTGATAGTTTAGTCTCACCATCATCATTAGCACCTTCTGATAATGGAAAGTTTTCTCCTAAAACTGATGTTTGACTATCTCGCCTCGTTGCACCTAACCCCACAGTAAATTCTTGCCTTGGTGTTTGTATTATTGGTTGACGAAAAGTTAATTCGTAGGTATGAGAATTTGACTGAATATCCAGCCTTTCAAAAGGTGATTCTATGACTTCATTATCCTGATAGCGGTAAAACATTTCTATGCGACCGTTGCGAGAATTTACAGGAATTGCATAAGATAATTCTACTAGATCGCTGCCGTCGGTGTTGGTATAGAGACTATTGAAACTGTCGCCCATACCTGTGAGGTTGCCATGACCTACTTCTATTCCTCGTCGAAAAGTTCCGACACTTGGTACTCTGCCGTTATTACTAATGGCTGCTATTTGCCAGGGGTTAGCGGTGACGACTTCCACTGCTAATACACTGGTATCTGGTCTAACTCCTGCTGAGAGTTCCGCTGAAATATTCTCAATTAACGGGTCTAGTTGTAATAATTGTAAAGCTGATAGCAGTTTTTCTTGATTAATGGGAGCTATTGTTGCTTTTTCTAAGCGACTTTTGATATAATTTTCATTTAATCTGCCTTCGATTTTAATGTCAATTTCATCAATTTTTCCTTCTACTACTTGGATAGTGACTGTGCCGTTTTCCGTAATAGTTTGAGGAGGAATAAAAGCGCCTGATGTGATGTAGTTATTTTTGGTGTAATATTCTGTAATGGCAGTGCGAGCTGCTATGAGTTGGTCGAAGGCGATGGGTTTGTTGAGGTATGGTGTGAGTTGTTGTTGTAGTTCGAGGTTGCTAAATTTTGTATTGCCTTGAAAGTTGAATTGTTGAATGGTTACTTGTAGAGGTTGAGAATTACCAGATGGAATTATGTCTGTAGTGCTGGCAAGTAAGTAGGGTTGAAGTTGCTGAGAATCTAGTTTTTCACAGTTGGGAGGAGTTAACCAGGGGCGAACAGGTATGGCTGTATTTGGGTTGACGATGAGTTGGATGCCGTTTGGTGTAGATACCCATCCTTGAGCTTCGATAAATTCTGGCTGTGATGGGGTGACAATTTTTTCAGGGGTAGCAGTAGCAGGGGTTTCTTCTTGGGATATGTTATGGGGAGTGAGAAAATCTCTGGGACTAGGAGGTAAACCTCCCTGACCTGTAATGGTGAATTCACTGCCTTCTCCTCGTTGACATGGGTTTTGGTCTATCAGAGTTGAGATGTCTTCGATGGTGTCGTCAAATTGTACGAGTCCTTCACTAGGGTCTACTTCTGGGGTGTTGAGGGTGACTTCTCCACTGAATGATGCTCCTAGTTCTGAGGTGGCGGTGATGTCGCTATTATTTGTTTGTTGGGGGCGGAATTCTGTGCCGAATATACCTGCTGCTGTGATGTTGATGGTGCCTCCTTTGGCTGCTTGGGCGTTGGCGGAGATGTCGCTGTTTTCGAGGGCGACTAGGTTTGAGGTGTTGATTTCTATGTTACCTCCGGTAGCTTCTCCGGTGGCGTTGGTGGTGATGTTGCTGTGGTGGCGGAGGATGAGGTCTTTGTTGTTGTTGATGGTGATGCTGCCTTGACCTGCTGTGGTTTCGGCGTTGAGACTGCCTTGGTTTTCGAGGAGGATGTTGTTGCTGTTGATTTCTAGGTTGCCTGCTGGTTCTTGGGTGGCGGAACTGACTGTGATTTCGGCTTCATTCCTAATCTTGAGATTTTCTGTGTTGATAATTAATGTTCCTCCTGCTCCTGTTCCTTCATCTGTTGCTGCTGCGGTTAATCTACTAGGGGTCTGTTGGGCAGAAGTTCCTATTATTTCTAGGTTTTTAGCAGAGATGGTTATATCTCCAGCGTTTCCTTGACCGGAGGTGCTAGCTGTTATTCGGGCTCCGTTTTGGATTTGTAGGTTTGTTGTGTTGAGTGTTATGTTTCCTCCATGACCTATTGCTTCTTCTTGTACTGAGGCTGTCATTTCACTGACTCTTTGACCATCAGCAGAAGTTCCTATTACTGTTACATCAGTGGCAGAGATACTTAAATCTCCTCCATCTCCTTGACCTCTAGTAGCAGTTGCGATCTGTGCTCCATCTTGTAGTCGTAAAGTTTCTGCTTCTAGTCTAATAATTCCTCCATTGCCTTTTGCTTCTACTGCTGCTACTGAGCTAAATAAACCACTAATAAACCCACTATTAATAGAAGTCCCTATTATTTCTATGTCTTTAGCAGAGATAGTTAAATTCCCTGCATTCCCCTTGCCAAAGGTAGCTACACTGATTCCTGCTCCATCTTGTATTACTAGAGTTTCTGTATGAATAGTCACATTTCCTCCATCCCCTGACGCTTCCGCTGTTTCTACAGAGTTTAACAAAGCACTAGGAAATTGCTCATCAGCAGTTGTTCCCATAAGTTCTATGTTTGTAGCAAAGATAGTTAAATTCCCTGCATTTCCCTGACCTCTAGTCACAGTATTGATCTGCCCTCCATCTCGTATCAGTAGATTTTCTGTCTCAAGCTTTAAATTTCCTCCATTTCCTTCTGCTTCTAGTACTGCTACTGCACTAATTAAGCTACTAGAAGAAGTCTCAGCACCAATAATTTCTATGTTTTTAGCAGAGATAGTTAAATTCCCTGCATTTCCCTGACCCAAAGTGCTACTGCTGATTTCTGCTCCATCTTGAACCCGTAAATTTTCTGTCTCAACCCTCACACTACCTCCATTCCCCATTTTTTCCAATTCCATTGCTCCCTCTACTATAAATTTCGGTGGCACTACTGCAGCAAACAAGCCACTGGGAAAACGATTGGAATCGGAAGTAGTACCAATTAATTCTATATCCGTGGCAGAGATAGTTAAACGCCCTGCATTTCCCTGACCAAAAGTAGTACTAGCGATCTGCGCTCCATCAAGTACCCGTAAACTTTCTGTCTTGATTCTGATATTTCCTGCATTTCCCTCTCCTTCCAACTTGACAAGACCGCTGATAATCGTGTTCCGAGCAAATGAATCAGCAGGACCTCCTAACAGTTCTACATCAGTAGCAGAGATAGTTAAATCCCCTCCTGTTCCCTCACCTAATGTACTAACACTTATCTCACCTCTTTCTCTAAGACGTAAGTTTTTTGTCTCCATTATTAAACTTCCGCCTTTACCTGCTCCTCCTCCAGCTACCTCTACCGTAATACCACTAAAAATTTCACCGTCAGGAGTTGTTCCTAGTATTTCAATGAACTCAGAGGCTCTAATAGTTGATGTGTCCCCATCTTCCCCTCCCAAAGTATTTGCTAAAATTCTTGAACCATCTCGGATTTCAAGATGCCTACCTTGAATTTGAAAATTTCCCGCTCCCTCTCCACTCATGTCCAAAGAGCTGGCTTGAGATAGTTGAATTATGCCAAATACAGGTATTTCTTTATAGTTGAGAGCATTGGCAGAATTAGTGATTCCTACCACACCACCCTGAACGCTCCCTAGTTCAATTCTCCCCCCTTCTGAAGTGAGGTTTCCTCCTCTTAAGAATATATCTCCTCCAATTAGAGCTAACGTTTGACTTGGTGCAACTTGCAACCCTGCATTCCGGTTTTCTCTGATGTAAGAAAAAGTATTCGGATCGAAGCTCAAATTATGACCTTTCCCCTCTACCTGAATACTTCCTGGATTTTCTGGCAACCTCAACCCAATGGGAACGTTAACTGTTAATAGTGGGGGTGCTTGAGGGTCTGAAGTGGCAAATTCAAATCCATTTGCAAATAAGATGCTATCGGCAGTAGCTCCATAAAATGAACCACCAATATCTAATTGGGCATTTGGTCCAAAAATTATGCCGTTGGGGTTGATGAAAAATAGGTTGGCATTTCCAAGTACGCCCAAAGTTCCTAATATATTAGAGGCGTTATTTCCTGTGATGCGAGTCAGGATATTTGCCACTCCATCGGGGTTAGTAAAGTAAACTCCTCGTCCCTGTTGAATATTGAATTCTTGAAAACTGTGAAATAGGTTGGCTCCTCTTTGGGTACCACCGTCTATGCGATCGCTCTCTATTCCTTTAATATTGATATTGGGGGTAACTACTGATTTTTCTTCTCCCAAGGTGCTATCTGGTTGCAGTTGAGCAATGGATGGCGATATGGAAAGTCCTCCATACCCTAATGTCAAATACATTAGTGAGAAAATAGTAAAGATTGAAAATTTATTCAAAAAAAGCATTTTCATATCACTTTCCATATTAAAAACAGCAGATTACAGGTCAATAAAGTACAGTACCTGATTTGATCGATTCCCAGTATTAAAAAACTGGTTTACAAACTCTTATTACTGTACCTTATAAACCTGCAATATACTTTTAGGTATTAAGAAAGTGTTTGATTTGGTATTAGACATCTCCTCCAAAAGAGGTATGGAGGGAATAGGTATGGAGGAAATAGGTATGGAGGGAATAGGTATGGAGGGAATAGGTATGGAGGGGGAAAGAACTGATAATTTCTGTGCAATAATACCCAAAAATAATGCTATCGGGACTTACGCACAACCACTATACCTAGTAGGGGCGTTAACGATAGTTATGCGCAAGCTTTCGGCCGTTTGCTGGCGCAAAGCTCCGAATGGCGCCCCTACAGATGGTGTAGAATTTAATATTTTGCGTAAGTCCTGTCGGCATTAAGCCAAGATATCTTATCTCTTTGAACCCTACTGCCTACTGCCTACTGCCTACTCTCAAGGAGATGTAGCAAGAATGCATGAGATTTGGTATAATTGATTTTATTTTTGATTTTTGGGGCATTGCATAATTGCGGGATGATTTTGTTACCAGAGCAGAAACCATAATCCCCGTGTCCGGTGTGTCCGGTGTGTCCCCGTAGAGCGCCGAAATCATCCCAGTATTCAGCAACGCCGTTTCGACTCTGTGCATAACAGATTGATGAACCACATCGTCACAATCACGCCCCCTGTAGGGACGTTCCATGGAACCTCCCTACTATGGTCTACCGAAATGAAAACTGCTGTAAGTTAATCAACAGTATCATCAATATTTATATTACTTTAGGCTCCAGATTAGTTAACCGAAATATGTTCCTCCACCTGTTCCACCTGTTCCACCTGTTCCACCTGTTCCACCTGTTCCACCTGTTCCACCTGTTCCACCTGTTCCACCTGTTCCACCTGTTCCACCGCTACCACTACCAGTCCCAGGGGTAAGTTGAGCGTGTAGAGCTGTACCATCTACAATGGGTTCGAGTTCATCTAATTCCTGCTCCTGTAGTTGGTCGTGGTTGTTATTGTGAATATTCTTAGAATTTTCGGATTTGTCTAGTTTTTTAGAAGTTTCGGCCATTATAATTCTCCTGAATTAAGTTTAATGTTGGCATTCAATGGGTTAAAACTATTTATTATTGACCTCAAATTGGTTAAGCGAAATGTGATTAACCCATTCTGTCAAACACATATTTCTATGTTTGAGACACTTATGCACTCTTGAGAACTTTTTTTGCAGGATAGTATGAGATTAATTCCCTCAATCATTCTCCTGAATTAAGTTCAATGGATTAAAACTATTGACTTTCACCCCCAGATTAGGTTAGGGGGACTGTGATTAATCAATTCTGTCAAACACATATTTCTGAGTTTTAGTCAGTTATGCAACCTTGAAAACTTTTTTTTGAATAATTTATGGGACAGATATCTTAACGAAGTCAGAAGTCAGAAGTTAGAAGTTAGAAGTTAGAAGTTAGAAGTTAGAAGTCAGAAGTTAAATTCGCAGCACGGATGTCATTTGCTCGTTGTGGTAATAACACTTAGCTTTTTTATAGGTAGAGTTTTATGCCATTTCGATAAATTCATCCCAGGTAGTTATAATCCATGTATTTGTTAGTAGATGTGTTTTGATTGTACTCATGGAAACTCCCTTATTAAGGTAAATATCTGGATTTAACTCTTCAATAAATCCTCACGAAAGGCGATCGCTCGACCTATTAATTTATCAAACATAAGTAGGGTTTGCTAAAAAAGTATTATGAGTGAGGTTAGGAGTCAGGAGTCAGGAGTCAGGTCGGGGAGCCGTTGATAGGGCGACGTACAGGAGGAACGGGGAATTATAGAGGAGGTAGGATTCAAGAATTTAGAATTAAGAATGCGCGAATTTAGAATTACCTCTCTTTTAAATCCGTTATATATTGGAGGCATTATTTCCTGTGATGCGAGTCAGGATATTTGCAACTCCATCGGGGTTAGTAAAGTAAACTCCTCGCCCTTGTTGAACGTTGAATTCTTGAAAACTGTGGAATAGGTTGCCTCCTCTTTTAGCACCGCCATCTATACGATCGCTCTCTATTCCTTTGATATTGATATTGGGTGTGACGACTGAATTTTCTTCTCCCAAGGTGCCGTCGGGGAGAAGTTGAGCGATCGCTGGTGATCAGGAAAGTTGCCAATACCCTAACGTCAAATATGTTAGGGGGGAAATAGTGAAGACTAAAACTTTTTTTAAATCTGCCATCTAATACCTCCAATAGTAGCAAAGCCATTTCAACAACTCTATTATTAATAATTACCGAAATATTGTGGTTTAAAGCCTCCCCTTTTAAGGGGATAATAAATAAAAATTTTCCTGTTCGTCAATCCTCTCCTTGAAAAGAATAGGTAATTCTAAATTCTAAATTCTAAATTCTAAATTCTTGAACTCTCCTTGAGATGAATTAACATTTGAAAATCTTGATTATCCCGAATACTATCAAAATCTGAATCTGTTTTGGCGAATTCTCGATCTGAAGGATTTAAAGAAATTGCCTTTTGCAAGTCTTCAAGTCCTTGTTGAATATCTCCTTTTAATACACGATAACAAGCTCTATTGTACCAAGCAAGAGCGTAATTTTCTTCAATTTCAATGGCTTTAGTGCAATTATCAATTGCTTCTTCATAGCGTTCTAATTTCTTTAATGCCGCGCCACGGTTATTCCAATAACTCGGTTTATCTGGTTGAAGCTCAATTGCTTTGTCATAGCTATTAATTGCTTCTTCATAACGTTCTAATTTTTCTAATACCTTGCCACGATCATACCAATAACTCGGTTTATCTGGTTGAAGCTCAATGGCTCGATCAAAGTTATTAATTGCTTCTTCATAACGGTTTAATATGTCTAAAATTAACCCTTTTATATACCAATCAGCAGAATACTCTGGTTGAATTTCAATAAGTTTATTATAACAATTTAATGCATCTTCCCAGCGACTCAATTCTGTCAAAATTACACCTTTTGACCTCCAGTAACTTGAATCCTCTGGTTGAAGCTCAATGGCTCGATCATAGCTATTAATTGCTTCCTCATAACATTCTAACTTCTTTAATGCCTCGCCATGATGATACCAAGAATCTGAATAATCTGGCTTGAGTTTAATTGCTCGTTCGCAGCTATTAACTGCTTCTTCATAGCGTTCTAAATTGTACAATGTATGGCCTATATTTGACCAAGTCCAATGAGCATCTGGGTTAAGCTCAACGGCTTTTTTATAACAAGTAAGAGCCTCTTCATAGCAATTTAATTTATCATGTAAAATATTA
This sequence comes from Okeania sp. KiyG1, assembly GCF_014132355.1. GTDB lineage: Bacteria > Cyanobacteriota > Cyanobacteriia > Cyanobacteriales > Microcoleaceae > Okeania. The sequence goes on along the minus strand of NZ_BLZO01000128.1, from coordinate 8,171 downwards.
CCTTTTAAATTCCAGTGATGTGAGTTATCTGGCTTGAGTTCAATTGCTTTATCTAGACTATTAATTGCTTCTTCATAGCGTTCTAAATTGCTTAATGTATTACCTATCTTTGACCAAACAAAATGAGCATCTGGGTTAAATTCAATGATTTTTTTATAACAAGTTAGTCCTTCTTCGTAGCGATTTAACTGACCACACAAAAAATTACCTTTTAAATTCCAGTAATCTGAGTTATCTGGTTGAAGTTCAATTGCTTTGTTGTAACTAGCGATCGCTTCTTCATCGCGACCCAAGTTTCTTAGAGCTTGACCTTTGTTATCCCAAACATCAGTAAGATTATAGTTTAATTCTAGTGCTTTATCATAGTTTATAATTGCCTCTTCGTAGCGATTTAATCTATATAAAATATCACCTTTTGACTTCCAGTAATCTGAATTATTTGCTTCAATCTCAATTGCTTTTTCTAAACTATTAATTGCTTCTTCATGACGTTTAAATATGTCTAATATTAACCCTCTTATATACCAATTAGCAGAAAAGTCTGGTTGAATTTCAATAAGTTTATTATAACAATTTAATGCCTCTTCGCCGCGATTCAATCGTGTCAAAATTATACCTTTTGACCTCCAGCAATTTGAATCCTCTGGTTGAAGCTCAATTGCTCGATCATAGCTATTAATTGCTTCTTCATAACATTCTAATTTCTTTAATGCCTCGCCATGATGATACCAAGAATATGAATTATCTGGCTTTAGTTGAATTGCTCGATCAAAGTTATTAACTGCTTCTTCATAACGTTCTAAATTGTTTAGTGCCAGTCCTTGATTATACCAAGCCCAATCAGCATTTGGGTTCAGTACAAGTGCTTTTTTACAACAAGTTAGTGCCTCTTCATAGTAGTTTAATTTATTATGTAAAATATTACCTTTTAAATTCCAGTAATTTGAGTTATCTGGCTTGAGTTCAATTGCTCGATCATAGCTATTAATTGCTTCTTCATAGCGTTCTAAATTGTCTAATGTATCGCCTAGATTTGACCAAGCCCAATCAGCATTTGGGTTAAGTTCAATGGCTTTTTGATAACAAGTTAGTGCTTCTTCGTAGCGATTTAACTGATAACATAAAATATTACCTTTTAAATTCCAGTAATCTGAATTATCTGGCTTGAGTTCAATTGCTCGATCAAAACTACTAATTGCCTCTTCATAACGTTCTAAATTGCTTAATGTATTGCCTAAATTTGACCAAGCCCAATCAGCATTTGGGTTAAGTTCAATGGCTTTTTGATAACAAGTTAGTGCTTCTTCATAGCGATTTAACTGATAACATAAAATATTACCTTTTAAATTCCAGTAATCTGAATTATCTGGGTTGAGTTTAATTGCTTGGTCACAGTTATTAATTGCTTCTTGATAACGCTCTAAATTGTTTAGTGCCAGTCCTTGATTATACCAAGCCCAATCAGCATTTGGGTTAAGTTCAATAGCTTTTTTATAACAAGTTACTGCCTCTTCATAGTGGTTTAAATTATTATGTAAAATATTGCCTTTTAAATTCCAGTAATCTGAATTATCTGGCTTGATTTTAATTGCTTGGTCATAGTTATTAATTGCTTCTTGATAACGTTCTAAATTGTTTAATGCCAGTCCTTGATTTGACCAAAACCAATGAACATCTGGGTTAAGTTCAGTGGCTTTTTGATAACAATTTAGTGCCTCTTCGTAGCGATTTAATTGATATAAAACATTACCTTTTAAATTCCAGTAATATGAATTATCTGGCTGGAGTTTAATTGCTTGGTCATAGTTATTAATTGCTTCTTCATAGTATTCAATTGCCTTGCTTAAATCACCCAAAGCATTGCAGCTATTTCCTAAACCCAACAAAGTCTGTCCTTTTTCTTCAGGTCTAACTCCAGTTCCAGTTGTTATACTCTTCTGATAATATTCCTTTGCCGACTTATAATTACCCAAATTAAAGTAATTGTCACCTACTGTTCTAAGAATTATTGAAAGACGGCTACTGTCTCCCATTTCTTCATAGATATCCGAACTTTGCTTGAAATTTTCAATCGCTTTTTCATATTCTCTTAGGCTAGAATAAACCCTTCCTAAGCCTTCTATACTGAAAGCTTCCACTAAACGGTATTGTATATATCGTGCTATTTTCAAAGCTTTTTGCAAATAATCAATTGCATTGTCATAGTTTTCTAGATTGGTATATGCAATGCCTATATTACCCAATTCTCTTGCTTCTCCTGCAACATCTCCTATGCGTTTAAAAATTGCTAGACTTTGCTGATAATAACTAAGTGACTGAGTATGGTTAGCAAAATTTTTCTCTATTACACCCATATTAGATAAAACAGATGCTTCCCGCTGAAAGTCTTCAATTTCCCGTGCTATTTCTAAACTTTGTTTTTGATACTCCAACCCTTTATCATAAAATCCTTGGGCAATGTAAACGCCTCCCAGGTTTCCCAGAAGTATTGCCTCTCGACGACGGTCTTTATCTGGTCGAGTTTGCAGAATAGATAACGCTTCCTGATAATACTTTTTAGCTTCCTCATAATTTTCCAGAAAAAAATGTGAGTTGCCTACCCACTTTAAAACAATAGCATTTTCTGTAGGAGGAAGTTTGTTAAGAAGTTTTTGTGATAACTCAAAACATTCCTGATAATAACCCCAAGTTTTTAACTGTTCCCATAATTCCTCTTGAATTGGCGTATCCACACGAACAAATAGAATTTTGTAAGCAAGCTCCCACTCTTCCAATTCACAAAGATGCTGAAAAGCTTGTAAATATCCTTCGACTAGCTCTAAATTGTTAGCATTTGGCTTGGGTTTATATTTCAACCAATTTCTAATAGCAACCCACTCACCAAGTTGCCAATGGTTAATTTCAGTAGATATTTGTATTTTTATCTGACTTTTTACCTTGGCAATAACTAATTCGCCTGGGGAAGAGAGGTCAACTCCTTCTAGGTGTTGTTCGGTTTTTAGCTGAAAATCTGGGAAATGGTTAGTCATATTTTTACAGTAACTAAACTAAATGAGATTGCTTTCCTAACGGACTGCTCCGCAAACATTATCACTCGCAATGACAGAAACATGAGATTGCTTCCTTGTCACTCGCAATGACAGTCCAGTAGGGTGTGTTAGCGCTAGCGTAACGCACCAAGACCCCTTATGCAAAGGCATTACATAAGTCCCGACCTACAACTTGGTGATAGTTTGCTTAAGACAAGCAAGAGCTACACTACGAATTAAAGGGTGCTGTTTCAGCAATATTTCATCTTCGTTGTCTTCTTCCTCTACTAAAAAGCGCCTGTGTAAAATATCTAGTGCTTGTATTTGCTCATCTTCAGTTTTTCCTAACACTTCCAAATGACTCAGCCAAAAATCTTCTGAGACAGGTACATGATAGACTGCTGCGTGACAAAGCAATAGATAAGCATCTGGAGGCAATCTTTTAAACGTCTCATCTAGATTCTTCTTCAAAGTATCTCGCAATGATCGTGAATAACTATGTAATTTCGGTAACTGAGTATTTTGATCAATCTCTTCTGTATTGTATTCATCTTTAATTTTCAACATCTTGTCACCGTATTTTTGCCAGTATTTAGCAGCATCCCCATTAAAAGGACGATCCAGAACTTCACCAGCGATCGCCCTTAAACCCAGAGGATGACCCTCAAATAATTCCCCTATTTTTTCTAAAGCTAATCTATTCTCGCGATCGCCAATATTTAACCCTCTAGTCCGAAAAAACTCCAGTCGTTCCTCTGGAGTAAATCCCATGAGAGATTCATTATGGCAAAGTATAGGTTCATCGGAACATTTTTTATATAAATACTGTGTTAAATCCTGAGAAGTCAGAATTATCTTACTTTGAAAAGGATTTTGAGACAATAATTTGTTAAAGAAATCTTCCCACCATTTATCGTGAAATTCAGTCCAGCCATTTTCAGCATCTCCCTTGAGGATATTTTCCAGAGAATCTAGAATTAGCAAATATTGATTGTCTTGTAGTTTATTCAACAACCGATGCACTAATACCACCGGGTTTTTCAGCTCATCTGGCGAAACAACCTCACCCCAGTCCGTAAACAAACCAGTCGCTACAGTTGCAAAATCCGTCGTATTCTGGCTACAAGGCCATAGAACAGGAGTCAACTCAGGAAATTCTGCTGCTAGACGTCCAGCTAAAGTAGACTTGCCAATGCCAGTAATGCCAGTTAGTATTAATACTCGGCAGTCTCCCTTTAACTTAGGTATTAGCTGGCCAATCAGTTCACCTCTGCCCACCCAATTATCAGTGGTGGAACTGGACATTCCTCTCTGTTGAATCTCAGAACCTGTCTGCTCTAGTTCTGCCACCTCCTCCCAATTCAACCCTAAAGCCTTACAGCAAGCTATAAAAAAATAGTCTCTAATTCTGTCCTTACCTGTATAGAATCGCTTCCAAGTATCTATCTTAAAGCGTTCTTCTTCTTGCGTCTTGGCTGTCTTCTTTCTTGGAGGAATCTCTAGGTGTTTTCTAACTTCGTTAAGCCACCGCTCATCCTGTTTTTTCCACCCCTCAACCTTCTCCTTATCCTTAATAGCTTGCTCAATTTTTAATAATCCCTCTGAAGATACTTTTAGAGTTCTTGCCATACACTTTGTATTGCTGATTATCAAGTATAAGTTTAGCTCATTTTTATATAGAATCCGGTTATACAGTATATGTTGATAATTTCTTAAATTATATCAAATCCGTTTAATTCGGTATAAAAAAATGTTCCATCTTCAACCATTACCAAATATTTCTTAATCTCCCCATCTCCTCATCTCCCCATCTCCCCATCTCCCCATCTCCCCATCTCCCCATCTCCCCATCTCCCCATCCCTCCATCTAATTACACCGATGCTACCGGATTTGATATTACTTCAAGCCTTTAATCTCCTCCACTCCCCACTCCCCCACTCCCCCACTCCCCTACTCCCAACTATACAATAACTATTCAACCGGATTCTATATTAGGGCATTTGTTAGAGCATCTTTAGGGTATTGAAAAAAATTGAATCGGTCAAACACTGTAAAAACGCCTAATACCAAAACTGCCCCAAAGCATGCCCTAAAACTGCTATGGCATCCTAGATGAGGTATTGAGTAGAATTTCATTAGAAACCTAAATTTAGGAGATAAAAAATGTCAAAAAATAATGATTCTATCGGCAAACGTGCTGCGATAAAGGCAGCAGAAACTGCCGCTGCTATGGGTGTAGTTATACTATTTCGCACTACTATAGCGATAGCGATCGCTCTATTCGGGACTGTAAGTTGTACCACCAAAGTTCAACTAGATTCATCTACTGCTGCTCAAACTCAAACTTCATCAGTTTCTAATAATCAAACCGAGTCTCCTAAAAATGTTGCGACTAATTCAGGTTTGCAGAAAATCACTTTGGTAGAAGACCTGGAACATCCTTGGGGTCTTACCTGGCTTCCTGATGGCACTATGCTAATTACCGAGCGACCAGGGAGATTGCGAATTGTGCGTGATGGAGTTCTAGATCCGACTCCGGTTGCAGGACTTCCTGAAATATTTGCCTCTGGACAAGGGGGATTAATGGATGTCTCAATTCATCCGCGCTTTACAGAAAATCGCTTGATTTATCTCACTTATTCTCATGGCGATCGCTCGGCAAACCGTACCCGCATTGCACGGGCGAGACTTGAGGATAATACTCTGCGCGAGCTGCAAGTAATCTTCGAGGTTTCCCAGACAAAATCTGGTGCGCAACACTTTGGGTCACGCATTATTTGGCTACCTGACGAAACTCTACTAATGACAATTGGTGACGGTGGCAACCCACCTATTGAATTTAATGGCGAATTTATCCGTCAACAAGCTCAAAATCGCCGTAGTCATCTGGGCAAAGTGTTACGGTTAAATGACGATGGATCTGTACCTTCCGATAACCCTTTCGCAACTTCTACAGATGCCGAACCTGCCGTCTGGAGCTACGGACATCGCAATATCCAGGGAATCACCTTTGACTCCACAAGGAATAGAGTCTGGGCAACGGAACATGGTTCTCGAGGTGGCGACGAACTAAATCTTGTTGAGCCTGGAGAAAACTACGGTTGGCCAGCAGTTACTCACAGTCGTGAATATTCTGGCGGACTCATCTCCCCGGAAAAATCTCGCCCTGGTATGGTAGATCCTAAAGTAGTGTGGACTCCATCGATAGCACCCTCTGGTTTAGCTTTCTACAGTGGCGATCGCTTTCCACAGTGGCAAGGTAATTTGTTTGCGGGTGGGTTAGTATCACAAGATATCCATCGCATTGAGGTAGATGAAGAGGGTAATGTTGTCACTCAGGAATCTATTTCTATAGGTCAGAGAGTGCGGGATGTGCGACAAGGACCTGATGGACTACTGTATGTTCTCACCGATCGACCTAACGGACAATTAATTCGGCTTGAACCTGTTGGTGGGTAAGTTGGGAGTGGGGAGTAGGGGAGTAGGGGAGTAGGGAGTGGGGGAGTGGGGGGACCCACCCCTAACCCCTCCCAGGAGGGGAATGTGGGGAGATGGTGAAGAGGGAGGCAAATTTCCACCTTTTTCCCTATTCTAATTCAGCAAACCCTTGATCTGTCTTCCCTTGATAAATAGTAGAAGCCGGAGAGTTTTTCCTCATCCGGCTTCTTGAGAGTTAATATTAAGTGATTTTCCTTGGCCTGCACATCAAATCATTGAAAATAAAAAAACCTTATCCCTTTGAATCAATATTCCCTTCTGCCTTCCCCCTTTCAAAGGCAGGGCTGTTTCATTCTAAATTTTTGCGTTTCTCTCATATAGAATCCGGTTATACAGTATATGTTTATAATTCTATCCACACTTTTTCGCCTTAAATCTCCCCATCTCCCCATCTCCCTACCTCCCCATCTCCCCATCTCCCTACTCTCATACAATAAGTATTCAACCGGATTTGATATCAGAGGATATCTGAAAAGTTGTTTAATACTGAATTTTGCCCCCCTAACCCCCCAATTCTGGGGGGAACAAGAATCCATTAGCTGCTAAAAGTCCCCCAATTTTGGGGGATTTAGGGGGCAAAGTCCCCCAAGGGGGATGCGCGGGGGCTTTGATGTAGCAAATGAGACTTCTCAGACAACCTCTCAAAGCCTGATAGGGGAGACCGTTATGGGAAAGTTCTACTTCTTTGGGTAAAAAGTCCACTTTTAATCATAAATTAAAAGCCTCCATCCCCGTGTCTGGTGTGTCTGGTGTGTCTGGTGCGTCCCCGTGTCTATCGAGAATGAAACAGCCCTGCTTTCAAAGGGGGATGCCTTCTTCCTTCTTCAAGAAGGGTTTTTACCAATTTTCAGATTGTCAAAACTGGGTCGAGCGTCGTTATTTACCTTAGAATTTGCAGAATTGATATTACCATCAGAAGTAACCAAGGCAACAGCATTGACTAATGCTTGCCTGCGATCCATCAACATATTTTGTGGAGGTACAATCTCTAAAACCCCCAGTTTTTCTAAACGTCGTTTGACACTACCTGCAGCACCAACTAGAAATACATGACGACCTGTATCAACAGTTTCCTGAATTGCATTTTCTATTGCGAGAGCAGAAGTCACACCCATGTGAGGTACTTCGCTCAAATCTACAATCAAAACTTCATAGTTATTCAGAAGTGTATGCTGGCGAGAGATAGCTTTGGAAACACCGAAAATCATCGGACCACTGAGGTGGAATAATAAAATCCGACCCTCAGCACGGTCTAGTAATTCTTTCTCATCATTGTCTAAGATAATTGCATCATCAGCATCAGTGATAGCTTTCACATCTTCAGATTTAATTTGAGTCAGGCGATCGATAGTGAGAACATTAGCAACAAACACCCCAATACCTACAGCAGCGATCAGGTCAACGAATACAGTCAGACCGATCACAGCGTACATAATCATGGCAGATTTCCAAGAGATATTATGGGCACGCTTGAGGAAACCCCAGTCAATAATCTTAATACCAACCTGGAGAGCAATACCTGCCAAAACTGCCATGGGAATTTGTGCAGTTAAACTACCAGCGCCCAAAATCACAACCATTAAAATGAAAGCACGGGTAATACCAGATAGAGCAGAGCGAGCACCTGTATTGATATTAACTAC
>NZ_BLZO01000127.1 GCF_014132355.1 Okeania sp. KiyG1 | reverse complement strand
GGTCAGGGAAAAACGGCAGTCATTATTGGAGCTGGAGTTGCGGGTCTCACTTCTGCTTACGAACTGCTAAATAATGAAGATATTAATTTAAGTCGTTGTGTCATTCTGGAAGCTAATGATCGTATTGGTGGCCGTTCTTACACCGTTCGTCCCGGAAATGTTATTAAAGAGGATAAGTATGGCTTTCAGAAGTGCAAATTTGAGAGTGAAGCTGGAGAACCCTATCCTCCCTACCTCAATGCAGGGCCTGGGCGAATTCCCTCCTCCCATAAGCTGCTTTTGAGCTATATGAAAAAGTTCGCGGTGCCAATGGAAGTCTATGTGATGGCGAGCGATTCCAACCTGACATACGTACAAAACCATTTTGGAAACCAATCAGTGCCCTACCGTCAGCCAGCTTATAATATGCAAGGGTGGGTTGCTCAAGAACTTTACCAACAACTTTTAAACCCTGATAATTTTCCCGATATGTCTGCTGGAGATATCGAAAAATTCAAGCAGTTTCTACAGGTGTTTGGAAATCTAAACGAAGAGGGTATGTATGAGGGTAGCGATCGCGCAGGTTACAATGTTTTACCAGGAGTTGGACCAGGGGAGATTACAGAGCCTCAATCTCTCCAAGAACTGTTGCGATCGGAGTTTTGGAGCAAAACACGTTTCTATCAACCCATAGACTTTCTGTGGCAACCTACATTGTTTCAACCTGTGGGAGGAATGGATAAAATTGTCTATGCATTCAAGGAACAATTAGAACCTGACGCAAGGAGTGAAATACAACTGAATGCTGTAGTTGAAAATATTGAGTACATCAATGGAAAGTATTCCATCTCTTATAAACAAGAGGAAAGAACCTACACAATAGAAGCGGATTACTGCTTGAGCAATGTCCCCATGCCTCTACTTCAAGGGGTATTGCAGCCAAATCATTTTTCGCCGAGCTTTCAAGCCGCGTTAGATGCAGTGTACAAAGCCCAAAATGTAGGAGTAGAAGAGCAGGATGGATACCGTCGCAAGTTTCTAGCAGACACAACGAAAGTTGGTTGGCAGGCAGAACGTCGTCTATGGCAAGAAGCAGAAGGTGCTGGTGATGTTCCTATTTATGGGGGTATCTCCTGGAGCAGCGACGAAATAGCTCAAATCTGGTATCCTTCCGAGGAATACCACGCAGAGTTAGGCGTGCTTACTGGAGCTTACAATTTTAGTGCTGTTGCCCAAAAATGGGGCGATCTGGAACCTGAGAAGCGCCTTGAATTAGCTAGGGAGGGAGGGCGAAACCTTGGAGGTGATGACTTCGCTGATGGGTTGAAGCATGGTCTGGCTATTGCCTGGCAAAATATACCTCACCAAAAAGGTGGATGGGCACAATGGAGTACCGTTGAGAATAAAGAAACTCACTTTAACACCTTGGTTAAGGGCGACCAAAATTTTTATATTGTTGGCGACCAGCTTTCTCACCTAACGGGTTGGCAAGAGGGTGCAGTTGCTTCGGCTCTAAATGCAGTCTGTCAGCTCTGCGATCCAATGTATAGCGTTCCTGATATTGACCTCCTTCCAGATACGCGCTTGACTGTGGAAGGTGCATTTTGGGCAACTCTGCCTGCTTATGTCCGATAACTTTAGCCTAAGAGCTAATAAAGGTCGGTAAGTGATAATGACCTACCTATCTCAAAGAATCGTTGGTGACAGTAATAATTGGACAAGTTATATAAGTTCTTTGACTTGAATGCTAACTCGTCTATTTATTTCCAGTATTTATTGCTGGATTTGATCAGATGACGCTCAACGACATATAGCGTTACTGCGTAAGTCCTGAAAAAGTTATCCACAGGACTTACGCAAAGACACTATTTATAGAGTTCAATAACTATTGTCCAATAGTTTTGAGAGCTATATATAGCGTTACTGCGTAAGTCCTGAAAAAGTTATCCAGTTGAAAAATTCTGAATTTTGCTTTGGAAACGTCTTATTTTTATGACCAACAGACAACAGAAGTTTGAGGAAATCAAATAAAAGAAGAACTTCGTTATCTGGAGTCGTTTCGCACTTGCGGGATAACTACCCCGTAGGGAAGCGATCGTTGTTCAATTTCAGTGAAGTAGGAAAAACATGACAAAAATTTACAAAATTTTCCCTAGTATTGGTATTGCTCGCTTGGGCAATAGCCCCGATGAATATTTCATCGGTCCAGAGGCTCCTGGCATTGTTCCCCCAGGAAAATATCGGGATAATGAAGGCCAAATTAAGCGTCAGGGTGCCCGTTTCCGAATCTATGAGTATGAGGTAGATCAATATGGCGAGGCAACTATCCAACGTGAAGTTACAGCTAATGATGCGACAATTAATTGGTCTGTGCATCTAGTTAACAGCAAAGCAGCAGGTAAAAGATTTCCCTCGCGCTTAAACCAAGATCGTAATTCTGGATACGATCGCGACGATCTAACTATTGATGGGGGCAAGTATACGATTAGTGGAAAACATCAAGCTGTTGGTCCTTTAGAAGGTGATATTACTTTTATCGAAGAAGCTAAGATAAAGGCGAGTGCGAATGTGAAACTCGGCGATCTTAAAACAGATGATGTAGGGCGTCTTATTGTATTAGGAGGTCATGGAAAGTCCGCCTCTCCCTTGGGCTCTGAAATGGTCAGCTTTGCCAACAATGATGGTTGGTACGATGACGTATCTGACGGTCCTGTGACTGCCACTATTAAGATTGGCAACGAAACGTTCGATGCAACCCCAGCTTGGGTGGTTGTGGCGGCACCAGCCTATGCCCCAGGGATAGATAATATGATGACCTGGTACGATCAAGCTGTCAACGTTGACGCTAGTTATTTTCATCCGCATCAGAAGTTGGCTCGTCCCTCCTTTACGAAAGACATCTATCCCATCCTGAAGCGAACTGTGTTTCTTCAATGGGTGAGTCCATCTGCTCGGGGCGGACATGGTACCGGTACTGGGGGAGACTTTATAGCTAAAGTAAGTCAGCTCAACGATAATTCTGACGAAAACAAACCACAGCGCGAAAGAGTTTTTGACCGTCTAATTAAGCCAAATAGCTCTGCCCCGGAACCGCAACAACTGGCATCCTATCCTACAAATATGCCAAAGTTGTTTTCAGGAGTCGAGCCTAGTAATCCCTTAAGCGCGTATATTTTCCCATCTTTGACCCAACACCAATATCTGCAAATGGAAAAATGGAAAGATGGAGATTTTGATGCGGATTGGCCAGGCTCAGAGCCTGACCCAATACCCTTCGACAAGCTTCCACGAGAGCAGCAACCCCATGCTCTCACCCAAGCCGCCTTGGAAGCCTGCATTGGCGGGCCATTTTTCCCTGGTATTGAGACCACCTACCTGATGACCTTGCCTGAAACCTACAGCGCTCCCTTTCGGATCGATCCCAGCCACAAACCGGGCTATTTGACAGAAAATATGGCTTTGCCCTGGCAAGCTGATTTTAACGATTGCGGTAACTTTTGGTGGCCTGCCCAGCGACCCGTTTCCGTCAAGGTGGGTGACAGTTTCAAGGACTATTCCAGGGGAATTATTGGTTATTCCGGGATGGTGAAGCACTGGTCCGATCTAGGTTTCATTGTTGAACAGGGTAACGAATACGTTGAAACAGAACGCCGACCTATCAATGGAGAATCCTAACTCAGAAATAACCCAAGTCCTAATCTCATAGGGTTGGCAAGGGGAAACTTTTTCCATGGATACGTCATTTCAGTTATCAGTTATCACTACCTCAATGGAATAGGGAGGCTTGAAATACTGAATCGTTTTTTTTAATCCCCTTGAAAGGGGAGGCTTGAGACCTTATTTTTTGGTCAAATACTCCCCTTTCCCCTTGCCAAGCAAATTTCTCCGCCAGACTTGCTTCTATTGCTACTCATGTCAAACATTATTACCTCTACCATTCAGTATTATTTAACAAACTTTTGGTGTCGCCTGACCCATAGCTTCCGTCCCAAAGCCCCAACCAAACCAGACTATAGCGATATTTATACCTCCCCCAAGTACCAGGTCAAAAAAGCAGGAGAATGCAAGCAGGGATCTTACATTGAAACTTATGTGCCAGAAACGCCGTTTTTAGGAGAAAATAGCCAACCAAAAGCAGTAATATATTTACATGGTTTTGACTTAGGAGCCTCGGAAATTTATCGCTCTCACCTGGAACATTTAGTTAAACAAGGCTACTACGTCTTTTATCCCAACTTTCAAACGGGGTTTTGTTCTTTCCCAAATTCGGCCTGGAAAACCGCCCTCGAACTGGCAGAGGAATTGGTTGGCGATGGTTTGATTGATTCCCAAGAGAAATGGCTGAAAAATGCACTAAAAAGCGTTAGCACCGCCTACCAAGCAGCTAATTTAGCGAACGTTCCGGTGGATACTTATCTCTTTGGGCATTCTTTAGGTGGGTTGTTTGCCCTGAGTTGGGCTTATTATATTGAACAAGAACATCTTCCTGAGAACCTGTTACCCCAGCAGGTACTTGTGGCTGATCCGCTTCCCAATACCAATGTCGCTAATATACCGGGGCCATTGGGGGATTTGATTAAGAAAATTACCGATGATGTGGATGTTCAAGTAACTGGGGCTGCCTTAACGATGCCTGTGGCTATTTTGCATGGCGATGATGACTGGGTTGTACCTAAAGATGAATGGAAGCAACCATTTACTTATATTAAAACAGAACAAAAGAAAATGTTCTTGTCTTTCACCGACGATCGTGGCTGTCCGGGTATGTATGCGAACCACGAACAAGCGACGGTGAATACTAGCTTTTTTGATACGTTTTTGGCTCTAACAGTTCTCGACGGCGTAGGAGTGGAAAATGATTTGAATTGGCGTTACATCTGGTATGGCCTCGATCGTGTCATTCGCTATGGGGAGCGAGCCGACTTGCTCAACTTCGATATGGGTAATTGGTCTAATGGTCAACCCGTGCATGGGATTGAGGTTTTTCTGGATTCAAGTAATCCTTAAGGGAAAAAGCGATCGCTTTCCCAACTCGACTTTTGAGCGATCGCCTCCTAACTCAGCTTAAAGGCGATCGCGAGAATGTATTTTTCGAGTCACGGGGCGATTTTTAATGTTTTTAGATTTTTGTAGATTTCTGGGAACGGCTAACTTAAGCTTAGTAGAACAGACTACAGTAAAAAATCAATTAGTAAATACCAACAGATAGTTTATATGACAGAAAACAGTAATGACAACACCATTGTCCGGGCAGCTATCCACCCCGGTATTGGCATCGCCCGCGTTGGTAACAGCGAAAACGAATATTATTTTGCCCCAGAAGTTACCGATCCACCAGCTCAAAAACCAGGCTTTTACCGCGACAGCACCGGAGCTTTGAAGCGTGAAGCAGCTCGTTTTCGCATCTATGGTTACAATGCTACCGGAGAAGTAGTTCGGGAGCTGACAACAGAAAATGCAGAAATAACCTGGTCTGCTCATCTTGTCAACCAAAAAGCAGCTTGGTATGAGTTTCAACTAGCTCTAGACATCCCTGAAGCTATAAAAGCACTCCCAAGTAAGCGGCGAAATGCTGAGGTTAAAGGGCCAGCTCGACAGCTGCTAGTTATTGACCCAGGTAGCATCTCTATTTCTGGAGCAAATACACAAGGCTGCAATTATTTCTTTGATAAAGGAAAATTCTTCAATAAGCAAGTTTACCTCGGCGAGCTCAGAACTGATGAATGCGGTCGATTAGTAGTATTAGGAGGACGTGGCAAGTCGGAATCAAAGGATGGTACCCCAGCTACAACCTACGCGAATAACGAGGGTTGGTACGACGATACCAGTGATGGACCGATAACTGCAACAGTTACAATAGACGGTCAGTCGATTCCTGTCGATCCTGCCTGGGTTGTTGTGGCTCCGCCTAACTATGGACCGATGCAAAAATCAGTGCGAACGATGTACGATTTGATGACAGATGTCTATATTCAGGCAGGCAGAATGCCATTACCAGAAACTATTTCTTTCACTCAAGATATCCTCCCCATTTTCCTGCGCATGAGCAATCTGGAGTGGGTGAATAAAGGCTTTGCAGCTCAATTTGGTTGGGAGAGTCCCTATTATTTTCAAGACTCAAAATGGATCGAAACTCTAGCAAGTACATCCGACTTGCAAAAAGAGCTACGCCAGCAACTCGCTAATATGTTTCGCGAATATCATCGGGACGGCAAAGCCCCCCAACCCTGGCCTTGGCTGTATGGGGATGCGATGAACGTACCTCCAGCGAATACACCACGTCAAAACGCCAAGTTGACGGATACGCAATTAAATATGCTACAATGTTGGGCAGATGGTAATTTTATTAACGATTACAATCCCACTGCCACTCCTCCCGCTTTCATCCAAGAAGTACCTCTAAATGAGCAGCCAGCAATGCTCGATCGCGCTGCTTTGGATTTTTGTCTGGCGGATGCTTTCCACCCCGGTTGTGAAATGACTTGGCCGATGCGTCATGCAACTATGTATATGTCTCCGTACCGGATTCGGCATCGTCCAGAGAGCGAAAAACCGATAGATTATGGCTCGCAATTGACTCCAGTAGTTTGTCTGTCGGAAGTCGGACCTCTATACGCACAAAGTCCTGGGGACATCACGCGCTGGATGGCGGTTCCTTGGCAAACCGATACTGCTAGTTGCAAATTTGCATACTATGCGGGTTACGGGAAAAAATACGATCCTTATCTGCCTACATTTTGGCCGGCACGAGTTCCCAATCAAGTGCTATCTCGACCTGATTACGATATTGTTATGGATCAATCTCGATCCCTAGAGGTACGGCGTCAGGCATTTTACAAGCGCTCTAACTGGTTTCGGACTTTAGGTAACGGGAACAATGAATCAAAGCTCAATAATATGATTGCTTATTTTGATCGCATGGGTATTGTTGAGGTTTTTGACGGTCCCACAGATGTTTCAGATTTCCCAGCAAAAATACAAGTTGAAGTACGAGATTTAGATGCACCTGAAGCAGATGAAACAATTGATTTGGCTGGTGCAGACCCTCTTGCTACCGTCAATGAGTTCGACGAATACATCGAAAAAATAAATCGTTTTCCTCAGGGGTTGTGATTAAAACTAAAGATAGTTATATCAACAGGACTTATATCATGTCCGGTAGCATCGATATTGTATAGAGAAGGTAAGGAAGAAGGAAGAAGTAGGGGCGATTCGCGAATCGCCCCTACAAGAGAAGGAAAAACCTTATATGGCGCTAGATATTTCCCCAACTTTATACACAAACGATACCAACGGACATGATATTACGCAAAACATGAAATTATACACCATTTGTAGGGGCGTTAGCGCAGCTTTGCGCCAGCAAACGGCCGTTTGCTTCGCATACTTCGTAACGCTCCTACCAGATATAGTGGTTCTGCGTAAGCCCCGATCGAGTTATAAATAGAGGCAATTCTACATAGGTGCGATCGCTATGTCAAAAAACTGTAATTAAGTGTATGAGAAATTTCCAGCCTCACAATAATCTGCCCTGAGAGGGATATCAATATTGGCTTATTCAGGTATGGTCTCAGGGTGTTTTTTTACAACAATTAATCTGATTAAAAATGAAACTTTCTAGTGAATATGATGTAGCCATTATCGGTGGAGGACCTGCGGGTTGCGCCACTGCTCTCGCTCTCAAACAACAAGGAATTTCCAAAATTTTGGTTGTAGAGTCTGGTCGTTATGAAACTGTTCGCATCGGCGAGAGCATTCCACCAGATACCCGTCTTCTTCTGGACGAACTGGGAATATTGGAGGATTTTCTTCAGGAAAACCACGAGACCTGTTTTGGTAGTTGCTCTTCCTGGGGAAGTGACACCCTGGGATACAATGACTTTTTGTGTAATCCCTATGGTAACGGCTGGCATTTAGACCGGAGGCGTTTCAATGCTTTTCTAGCCCAGAAAGCAATGGAAAGGGGGGTAGAGCTGCTTTGTGGGACGAAAGTTCGGAATTGCGATCGCACCCATCCTGAAAGCTTCCAGTTACAGCTTATGGGAGAAGACAAGCAAACACGAGCGGTAACAGCAAGTTTTTTAGTAGATGCAACCGGAACGCGAGGCAGTTTTGCCAGAAGTTTGGGAGCGAGAAAACTTTTTCTCGACCGACTGATTTGCGCGATCGCTTTTTTCGACCTTCCTCCTGACTCCCATTTTTCCAAACTAACTCTGTTAGAGGCGGTAGAATATGGCTGGTGGTATGTAGCCAAGCTTCCTAACAATAGGTTAGCAACGGTAGTAGCTAGCGAACCATCAATTATCAAAGATACTGGACTGCACCGGATGGAAAACTGGCTGGCCTACCTGAAAGAAACCAAGCACATCTCAAAAGAATTGGCCGATTGTTCTGCGATCGACAGCCTTTCAGTCTCTTCGACACCGCAGGCCAAAGTACCGAAGATAATGGTTTGCACTGCGCCTTCATTCCGGTTAGACCAGTCTACAGGAAATGGCTGGCTGGCTGTAGGAGATGCGGCTTCGGCTTTCGATCCGATTTCCTCCCAGGGTATTTATAAGGCGCTCTGGGACAGTCTGAAGGCAGGGAAGGCTATTGCTTCCTATTTGCATGGAGATAGTGGGGGTCTGGAGGAGTACGAATCTCTGATTGCCTCTCGATTTGATAATTATTTGACTCAGCGCAATTACTTCTACCAAATGGAACAACGATGGCCTGCTTCTCCTTTTTGGCAGCGACGTCAGGAAAGAACTGGCTTGGAAAAGGCCAATCTTCTTGCTTATGCGTCAATCTAAAAAAGAGGGAGTCAGAAAATTATGGTGAGTCACGTCTAGTATTTAGGGCTTGCTGATTAAATATCCAAGTCTTTATAGATAAAGGTAATTGCCTTTTTAAGTATCAAAAAGTTCGAGGTTTTAAGTGGTAATTGTTCAATTAGGAGCGGATTTTGGTCAAGATTTGGGTAGAAAAATTAAGGGACAAAACTTAGCTCCTACCTCCTGTAAATTCCGATTTCTCCTGTCTTCCCTCCTCCTGGGAGGGGTTAGGGGTGGGTTGGGAGGGGAGGGGCGAGGGGTGGATTGTCTCCTACCTCTACTAAAAGACTTTATGAGCGCAAACCCTATTTAGAAAGCAAAAAAACAGTGGAAACCTAAAGTTCACCAAAAGTAGCTTTAAATTCAAGCGATTTCAAGGCTGCTGTTGAGAATGAGTTACAGACTGTGGGAGCGTGATTCTCAGCGTTCGCGCAGCGTTGCATCACCAAAGCAGGAACTAAGCTGCCAGAGCTGCTAATATCATTTTGGGTAAGTTTAGCAGAACTGCAAATCTGCCCTATCTTTCTTGACCAAAAAATCAGGTCTCATATCATGTCCGGTAGCATCGGTATTGTATAGCAAAGGTAGGGAATAGGGAATAGGGAATAGACAGAAAAACTTAAGAAAAAGCAAGAAAAAAACTTAAATTCCCTGTAGATATTTACGCTAACTTTTACACAAACGATTGCGTTCGGACATGATATAAAGCCTCCCCTTGGCTGCGCCGGGAGCAACCGCTCTACAAGGGGATGAAAAAGCGGTCGTTTGCGGAGCATGACCTAGGATGGGATGGCTCCGAAACCTGCGCCATATCCAATGGACCAAGACAGCGGTCGTAGCGGAGCTTCCCGTAGGGTGGGATGGCGCAATTCGGAGCGGCTCTGATAAGAGCGGGTCCCCTCCCCATATCCAATGGACCAAGACAGCGGTCGTAGCGTAGCTTCCCGTAGGGTGGGATGGCTCCGAAACCTGCGCCATATCCAATCGACCAAGAGAAAATCAACTTCAATATTTCAAGCCTCTGCCTAAAGTCAGAGGTACTGATAACTGATAACTGATAACTGATATCATGTCCGTTTATATCGTTTGTGTAAACCCAAGGGTGAATATCTACAGGAAATAATGGTTTTTTTCTTGCGAGGGTAGCCTTCGGACCTCTTCCCTCTTCCTTCTTCCGATGTAGTCGATGAGGATATCGCTATCCCTCACCTCTACTCCAAAACCGTACATGAGAGTTTCCATCTCATACGGCTCCTAACATTGCAGGATTCTTCAAGGTTGGTTACACCTATTCTCGCACCTAATATTTCAAGGTTTGTCAACGCTTGTTGGCCTCGGTTTTCACTACTCTTTGGCTTGGATACCTGGAGATTTTTCACGGGCATGAGTCTCCTACTCTCGACTTGAGCCTACTTACCCCGGCGAATGCGTTTTGGCTTAATACAATTTCGGTTTCACGGCTACCTGCAGTGCCTCCCCACGTCTGCATATCCTGAACATTACTCCAGGCTTGCTTCGCAGGAGTTTCCTTATCCCTAAAAGACATTGGTTAAACTTTTCCTACTCAGAGGTTAAGGTCTGAGAGTCTTAAGGGGGTTACTTCGTTCCCTAGTATCATTTCTCGTTACATTTAGGCTCCTAGTGTCGTCCGACCTCCAACTAGATGTGATAACGCCGAAGAACTACGTTACCAGTTATGTGAGGTTTCCCGTTTTGGGTTTGGTGTATCAGGCTTAATTTCACCAATCGAAGATGACGAGCGGTTATACTAGATTGACTGTGCGTTAACCTTATGTAACTCCCTTGGCCACGATAACCAGAAAAAACCTTCTAGTTTTAAGGCTTTAAGTCCATGCACTGAGAGACCAAGTTGTTACCTTGGAATCCTGAACTTCAGAGTCACTCTACATCCCAGAGGGCAGGAATTCAACCTGCATGACTACTAGAGTTATCCCTTTTTTGAGACTGGCTAACTTACATAGAAGCTTGTTTAGCCAAACGAATCGCACCTCTTCCTTCTTCCCTCTTCCTTCTTCCTTCTTCCTTACCTTTGCTATACAAGACCGATGCTACCGGACATGATATAAAATGACATACTCCCAACGTTGCGCTTGCGCGACATGACGAACGCAGGATTCTTCAGCCAGAGAAACCCTGACCGCTGTTTCGTGTGAGGTGATGTCTTCCCCCTGTGTTTTGTTGACCTTGATTACAACAAAATATCTCCTACTTGTCAAAGGGAGCGGAACGTTTTATTTGTGGAGGTATCCGACTATTGACCCTGGCTTTCCCATAGGACGCTCCTTTTCAAGAGAGCGCGGGACTTCCCGCCAGGAAAGTTAAACAATTTGTAAACCAATGTAAATGCGACGATGGCCGCTCCAAGGAGGATCGAACAACATGACTAATGGAAACGAAAACATTGATATTGCTATCGTAGGTGGCGGAGTATCGGGAGTATATTGTGCTTGGCGGCTCAAGCAAAAGTTCCCCCAGAAAAAGATCGTTCTCTTCGAGGGTAGCAACCATATTGGCGGGCGACTGCTTTCAGTCAAGCCGCCCGGTATTAATAATATGGTTGCAGAGCTGGGTGGAATGCGCATTCTCGAAAATACGCAATACCGGATTGTGGCTCTCATTAAGAAACTAAACAGGCAACTAGCTCCCAACGATAAGATAGAACTCTACGACTTTCCAGTTGACGAGCCACAAAATATTGCCTATTTGCGGGGCTTCTACCTGCGGCTTTCCTATTTTACCGACCAACCCGATAAGGTGCCCTATAACCTTTCCTTTCTGGAACGGGGCATAAAACTTGGCGGTATTATCGTCAATGCGATCGAGCAAATTGTTCCCGGTATTACAAGCCCCGATCTCAGTGAAGAACAGCGCCGAGACATGGCACGGGAGGCGAAATTTGCTGGAAGGCAACTTTACGAGCAGGGTTTCTGGAACGTGCTGGCGCGCATCATCACTGGGGAGGCTTACGAACTCAGTGTCGATGCCGGTGGCTACAATTCTACTCTGACGAACTGGAACGCAGCAGATGCAATTCCTTGGTATCTCTCCGATTTTGGTATTGACCCAGAATACAAGGGCTTTAAAAAGGGATTTCAGCAGGTGCCGGAGTCTGTAGCGATGCTTTTTAAGGATATTGGAGGTGAAATTCGCCTCTGGAGCAAGGTGGATGGTTTTGAACGGATTGGCGACCAGTTCCTGTTGTCAGTTAAGGGGGAAACGATCGCTGCCGAGTCATTGATTCTCGCCATGCCTCGTCGCTCCCTAGATCTTTTAGCCCCCAACAGCCCAATGCTTCGGGGAGACAAAATTCAGTCCCTTATCTCCAGCGTTACGCCACGTCCTCTTTTCAAGTTATTCACAACCTATACTTCCCCTTGGTGGCGTGCTGCTGGCTATACAGATGCTGAAGGGAATTTCGTACCCGTTGAGTCCGGACGAACCGTGACCGATCTGCCAGTGCGACAGACATACTACTGGCCGAAAGATGACGGCACTCCCGCAACAGAAGGTCCATCTATGCTGATGGCTAGCTACGATGATGGCACAAATGTGGGTTTTTGGGATGGTCTGCGCCCGCAGCGACGTCAGGCATGGAAAAAGGGTTTGGAAATCGCAGAAATTATCAATCCATTTCAGGGAGAATGCAGCGAGGAAGAACGGAAATGTAATCCTTGGTTTCAATACCAAGCGCCGAAACCGATGGTTGCAGAAGTTGCACGCCAACTCGCGAAAATCCACGATCTCAGCTACACGCCAGAAGTTCAGAATGCCGCATTTCGCGACTGGGGCGACGACCCGTTTGGCGGCGGTTGGAATAGTTGGAACATTGGCGTCCAAAGTTCGGAAGTTATTCCTAAGATCGTCAAACCTTTGGAGGATTGCCCTCTCTACATCTGCGGCGAAGCCTATTCAAATTCCCAGGGTTGGGTAGAAGGCGCGTTAGAAACTGCTGACTTGGTGCTGGAGAAGTTTGATATCTGCCCGCTATAGAGCGCAAGTTGAGATCATTTTGTCTGATGTCTTGGGGACAGGGCGACCGCTTCAACTTCAATAGCATGGTCTTGTTCCTTTGAGCGATCGCCAATAACTAATTTTAGCATTCGGCCTTTTGGGATTTTGAAAAAGCGTCTCGCTTCTTTTATGGAAGCGCGGTCGCTTTTTTTTATGGGAGCGATTCTCCTGCGCGCCTTGGAGCAATCTCGCCTTTTTTTGAGCCTTCTGAGTTATTAGGAGGGCTTTATATAGAATCCGGTTATATAGTATATGTTGATAATTCTATAATTACTAGAAGTATGGAACTTTTTATATTCAGTTTATCTCCTAGTTATATCATGTCTGGATAATCAGTTATAAAAAAACTTTCTTCCTCTTCTCCTGTTCTTCCTCTTCCTTCTTCTTTCTTTCCTCCTGAATCCTGACTCCTGACTCCTCCATCGTTATTTATCAGTATTCAACCGGACATGATATTATTGGCTCTTATTTGCATCAATTTACTGAAATTGTCTGCTGAAATTCAAGAAAATTTATTCACATAAAATAGCCGAAACCATTGCCTGTTACCCACAAATCGACCCGTCCCCGCGTCCCCGCGTCCCCGTGTCCTACCCCACCAACCAATTTTTTCAGCAGACCCTAAATAGCGGGCCTGGGCAAAAAAGGTGGTGTTTTCAGGCAAAAAAAATGGCAAAAAGGTGGATTGATAAATCCTTTGATTTATGCATTCGAGGAAAATTCGAGCAAAAAAGGTGGAATTGGGTTGATTGACAAATTGTACGACTTATATGATGTCCGGATAAGAGCGATCTGGAAAAAACTTATCATAAGTGCTTCAACAGTAAATCTTTCTATTTTCCCTACTCCCCCACTCCCCTACTCCCTTACTCCCCCACTCCCTATTCCCTACTATCTTAATTATAAGTATTCAAACGGACATGATATTATGCAGGTAAACCAAAAAAAGGTGGTGTTTTGAAGCCAAAAAAGGTGTTGGGAGTTGACCCTAGGGATTTGGCGTACTATATGCTATAGTGGATGGCAAGGATAACGAAAACCAGCCCTAGCTGCTGGGTCATATCAGTTATCAGTTATCAGTTATCAGTACTTCTGCCTAAAGTCAGAGGCTTGAAATATTGAAGTTGATTTTTTTCTTGGTCGATTGGATATGGCGAGGAAACCCGCTCTTATCAGAGCCGCTCCGAATTGCGCCATCCCACCCTACGGGAAGCTCCGCTACGACCGCTGTCTTGGTCGATTGGATATGGCGAGGGGACCTCGCCATCCCATCCTAGGTCATGCTCCGCAAACGACCGCTTTTTCATCCCCTTGTAGAGCGGTAGCTCGCGGCGCAGCTAAGGGGAGGCTTGAGACCTGATTTTTTGGTCAAAAATTATGATGTCTCCCCGTGCAAAACGGGACAATATAGGGACGGAGCTGCTACGGGAACCGCCTCGGGCTATCTAATAGCGCAATTTTGGCGGCAATGGGAAGAAGGTCGAGACCCGCTCTAACGGCTTATAGCTGAACCTCGACCGCTTATAGCTGATTCCTGACCGAGTAGCACCGATCGCTATTTGTCTGATTTGAGGGAAGATATTTAGTCTGTAAGCCCCTCATGTTTTTGATGAATCGGGACTTACGCAAAGACGCTACTTGTATAGTGCCGCACCGCGCACCGGAAACTACATGTAGCTTAAGAACCGACTTGAAAGCGTAAGTCCAGTGAATGTAAAGTCTTGCTGAGTTAAACGTTCTAGGAGGAAAGCAATATCGTGGTTCAAAAAATTATTAGGTGGCTGGGGCTTGTAGCGGTAGTAGTTACGGGATGGCTCCTACTGCCTAGCGCCTTTTGGCAGTATGTCTTTTTTCTACGCATACCTCTGCTCATGGGCGTATTGCTGATTGCGCTCCCTTTCCTCGCAACAGGTGCCCTGAAATCTATACTCAAGAATCTTTTTGTCCTGCGTAACGCTGTTCAAATTGCGTTGACAATTTTGGGTGCAACTGTGGCGGGAATGGCCGTAACCTTTGTCGTTGCAATAATCCTTGGTGGTGCGCCAGCTCGTTTTGGGGTTCCGGAACTGCCAGGAGTTTTTTATTCTAAAGTTTGGTATAAATATGTGTTAGTGATCGCCCTAGCATTACCGACCACCCGGACAGTATTTAAATTATCCAAGGAAGAAATGGATAATAACAAAAGAAGGTCTGGATTGTTTTTTGGGGTGTCATGTGGCCTGATCTTTTTGTTTCTTTTCAAACTGACTCGAAACTTTCTCTCGGTCGATAAAGTTCCCGGTCTTAATGAGGGGTTGGTGAAAGCAGTTTCCTTTTTGACCAAACACTCTTCCAAAGCAGCAGGCTATATCGATAATGGTATTTTAAACGACAATCATTTTGACGCTCTTGTTTTTTTCATCGTTCTTTTTGCTATCTATATGATCGCATTTAAGCTTTTTATGCCAAGTTCGTTGCCCCCCGATCAGAAGAGAGAAGAACCGCCAGCACTTTTATATGTAATGTTGTTAATTTCCGTATCGGTGCTTTTGTTGGGCTGTCTTACCTTCTTCTTCGATTACTCGCGTATTTCTGTCTTGTTCTTCTGGGTGCTGATTGCTGTAGCGCTCTATAGGCTTTTGAATGTCGATCACTATTTTACATTAAAGGACGCTCCAGAACAGCCAGAAGAGCAAAAAAATTTGACGGCCTTATTACAAAAGCGTCTGGACAAACAAGATCTGGAAGAGCCTCTTGCAAAACAGACTGTAGTTGTTGTCTGTGCTAGTGGAGGTGGAATTCAAGCCGCTGGATGGACGGCTCAAGTATTGATTGGCCTGCAAGAAGAGTTAGGAGAATCATTTACTAAAGCAATTGGATTAATTAGTTCCGTTTCTGGTGGCTCAGTAGGTGCAATGTATTATCTGGATCGCTTTACAGATAAAGGTTTTCCACCGGCTTCAGAATCAAAAGAAATATTTGAGGGCGCTACCGCCAACAGTTTAGATGCAGTAGGTTGGGGATTAGCCTATCCTGACTTGTGGCGCATGATTTTCCTCCCGTTCCTACCAGACATTCTCACTCCCAAAATCAGAGATCGAGGTATTGCAATAGAGAAGGACTGGCAAGGACGTATGAAAACCCCAGAGTCTCCAAAAACCTTAGCCGACTGGCGAGCGGAAGTTGAAGAAGGTAATATTCCGCTCCCTGTATTGAATGCTACTTTGGTTGAAAATGGCTTGCGGTTGCTAATTACACCAGCGAAATTTCCTAATCCCGATCAGAAAAAATTCTTCGACTTTAATCGTCTTTATCCAGGAAAAGATATTGATGTTGTCACAGGTGCAAGACTTTCTGCCACGTTCCCTTACATATCTCCCATTTGTCGAGCCGACGATCGCGTCGCTGATGGTCAAGATCCCAAGATAGAAAATTATCACGTCGCTGATGGTGGCTATTTCGACAATTCTGGTTTTGTGACAGCATTAGAATGGCTTGAGGACCTTCTTCGTGAAAAACCTACCCAAAAAGGTGAAGAAACTACCCCAGAAATCAAAAGAATTCTGATCTTACAAATCAATTCTTTTCCTGAAAGCAAACTTAAAGAGCAACCTAAAAAGGAAAAGAAGCGAGGTTTGTTTATGGCAACTATTGGTCCGTTGCTAGGCTTATTCAAGGTTCGCAAGCCAATTCTTACTTCCCGCAATTTAACTGAGGTAGAATTGTTGCAGGAATGGCAGAACGCAAGGGAAGTCCATAAAAAGGTAGAAATTAAATATTACCCCATCTTCTTCTCATTTTATAGCGAAGAAGGTGAATACGAACCACCACTCTCATGGAAACTAACAAAGAAGGAAAAGGACGCGATCCGAAAAGGCTGGGAAGAGATAGTGGGAGACAAGGAAGGCACAATTGAAAAACTTAAGAATCTTTGGCTAGATAAATGGAATATGAAATAAACACCAAGCATATTGTCTAAGAGCGATCGCGCTCTTGCGGCTTAGTAACCCGATGAGATCAGCCGAAATCTTGGTTTCCTATATCTCAAGAAAAACGATTGCTCTGTCACTTTCTACAATAGCAGGCAGAGCGATCGCTTTTTAAGGTGGTGTTTTCTGGCCAAGTTTGATTGTGGGATGGAAAGGACGAGAAGGAGCGATCACTACTTTGGTGGGATCGACTTTTCCCTTGCGTAATAGTTTGGGTGCAAAAGTAGGTATTGCCCAAACTCCCAAGGGTGCTGTGACTAATATGGATAGAGCAGCGATATAGCTGCCACACTTAGTCCCCCAAGGCCCTCAATTGAGACAGTCCATTTTATGGTCAATTGACATCTCCAGGGGTTGAAACACCCTGGATTCTGTGGTTAGTCCACCCCCATTTGGGACGGGGCGAATAAATGTGCGGAATTTATTTCCGCACGCAGCCCCTCATAAATCCACATTTGCTTAAAGCCTGAAGGGCAGACTCCTAAACTCCTCGGCATAGACAGAAATCTAGCTGTGAGTTTACTTTTTTTTTATTAGCTTTCACGAGTGGTTTTACTCGCACTGGTTGGAGCAATCTTCTCGCTGCTCTAGCTGCCTACTTGCTTTTCGGTGCCGAATGCGGAGCTAACAGCCGTCGTAGGAAGTTAATTCCCCGTCTCCTGTCCACCGGAATTTCACCGCAAAGCACGGTCATGTCATGGCGACAAACCTTGTTCCTTATTCCTCTATTATACCAGACTTTTACTCCGCTTTATTACCCGCGTGTCGTTATTCAAACAGCCGTTAAAACGGGCGCTGCGTACTTCCTCCCGACGCTTTTTAGGTTTGATTGTAGGCCCAAGCTCCTAAAGGTGCTGTGACTAATATGGATAGGGCAGCGATATAGCTGCCGCACTTGCTCCGAATTGCGCCCTTGTTCGAGACAGCTTGTTTTCTAGTCAAGTTTGATAGTGGGAGGGACAGCAGGAGAAGCTATTGTCCCCCTAACAGAAGTAAGAAGTCGGGCAATTTATTTTTTTTGGAAAAAAGAGTCAGAAAATCATGGTGAGTAACGTCTAGTATTTGGAAAGCAAAAAAATAGTGGAAGTATAAAGTCCAATATTTATGCCTACCTATTTAACCTAGGGGACATCCCATTCTGGAAAAAGGAATCTCAAAGATTTGAAGATTCCCCGTCCCTTGCCCGTTGCCCTATTTCCCACTCCGGGTTCCTGACTTCAAGGGAGCAAATTGCTCCCGAACTATCCACCTAATCAAGTATTCACTGATATGTACAATATCTTTGCTATTCCAAAATCAATCAAGTCTTTGCTTGAAAACAATGATGCCCAATCGCGCCTCAAGGATCTAAAGGAAAAGATCGATAAGCGAGAGAAGATATCCCCAGACTTGTTTCGTGACTTACCCTCTCACATTACCGACCTAGAATACATTCGTCATGTGATATTGACATCCTTATTTTTAGTAAGGCTCAATCAAGGAGCGCGCCTGACTCTGCCGCTACTCGACGACGAAAAACTCAGCAAGCAGAATGCCCTACCCTATCAGTTTTGGGGTTTGTTATACGAGAATTGGCAACCTGAACCGGAGGAAGGAACCACGGTATTTCTCACTGGTTATCAAAACCGGGGCCCAGATAATCGTAAAAAAAGGATTTACTATTCAGCTCTTACCCCTGATCTCTATCCCTTCAACTATCAGAAGAAGGTGGTTGGCTATTTCGACAATCTATTGAGCGAGACCAACGTCGGCCAACCACTGATGAGCAAGTACCTAGATAGCTATTTCAACCTCTATTGGGACTTACATCTTGGTGTTACGGGCGATGATATTCCGGATTATGTCACGAAGATAGGGACGAGTTTTAATACAGTCCTTGCCTATGTAGATCCGCTCCAAGAAATCACGTATGAAAACTACATGAACGTGCGCCAAATACGCCCTGAATTAGAGAAATGGATCGCTCAAAAGGTCAACGATATCGCCGAGGATAATATAAGCGATTCCGACAAGACTTTTGTATATTACTGGCTTGAAAATAGTAATGGTGGCAAATCTCCATATTTTAAACGCGACGATATTATCTTCGAGTGCTTCCACAACTTTGTTGCCTTTAGTCAGTGGGGCAATACTATTTACAACATCATGTCTTTGCTCAGTACAAACGCGGGCAATCCTGTTGTCAAATCCTGGTTTGAAAAAACAATGAGCGGCGACTATGACGAAGCGAATGGCGAGCCGTTTACCCCCCTTGATCGCTTCGTGATGGAGTTATTCCGCACAATTTCGCCCAACAGTGGTAGCATATCCAAGGTGGAGGAAGTGCGAGAGCCTATTTACGATAGGTACAACTACTATGTTACTCCGCACAAGGAAACCAGCGAATATTATGTAAATTGGAAAAAACCGACGATTTTTAACCCCGATCGCTACATAGAAGTACCGACCAGCAACGAAGTTAACGCCGAGAAATGCGAGGAAATCGGATTTGCCCAATGCCCCTTCCACAAGACGGGATTCCTGGCTAAGGATGGTCGAGATACTAACATCACCAATAGCACATTTGGTACTGTTTACAACGTTACCGACGACCAAACATTTCCTGTGGCTGACTATGCCGGCTACGCGCCCTTCGGTTTCGGATACCGTCGCTGCCCTGGCGAACTTTTCACCATTGATGTCATCAAGGATTTCCTCCGCAAAGTATGGAACGATGGCATCCAGTTTGAGAAACTGGATATAGCAGACCCGAAAAATGTTCCTGTAGGGCCGGCGACAGTAGTTCCAGACGTCTTCGGATTTACTTACCGATAGTTGTAAAAAGCGCTAAAAAGCAGTTTTTATAGCGGTTCTCAAATTGATGTGACATCTGGGGCGAAGCAACGAGAGTGCGGGGTTCTGGTAGGGGCTAAGAGATAGTCGCTCTTGTTGCTGTCACCCCTACGTTTCCTTGATTACGCTTATTTGAGAAACGCTATATCTATCGGCGTTTTCCCAGAGTTGGGTAGAAGGCGCGTTAGAAACTGCTGATTTGGTGCTGGAGAAGTTTGATATCTGCCCGCTATAGAGCGCAAGTTGAGATCATTGTGTCTGATGTTTTGGGGACAGAGCGATCGCTTCAGCTCCAATAGCATGGTCTTGTTCCTTTGAGCAATCGCCAATAACTAATTTTAGCATTCGGCCTTTTGGGCTTTTGAAAAAGCGTCTCGCTTCTTTTATGGAAGCGCGATCGCTTTTTTTATGGGAGCGATTCTCCTGCGCGCCTTGGAGCAATCTCGCCTTTTTTTGAGCCTTCTGATATCATGTCCGTTGGTATCGTTTGTGTATAAAGTTGGGGAAATATCTAGCGCCATATAAGGTTTTTCCTTCTCTTGTAGGGGCGATTCGCGAATCGCCCCTACTTCTTCCTTCTTCCTTACCTTCTCTATACAATATCGATGCTACCGGACATGATATGATATCATGTCCGCTTGAATACTTATACTTTGGAGGAAGGAAGGCAGAGGGCAGAAGGCAGAAGGCAGAAGGGTTTGTGTCAATTGAAACTTAATTCTATACACAAACGGTGCTACCGGACATGATATGAGTTATTAGGAGGGCTTTATTTGTATGGGCCGTTTTCGCTGCCTGCTATTTGTTTCGGGATTGGGCGAAAAATAGCAATTTTCCTACAGCGCTTTTCATATCAAATCCGTTTAATTCGGTATAAAAAATGTTTCATCTTCAACGATTACCAAATATTTCTCCATCCCCCCATCCCCCCATCCCCCCATCTCCCCATCTCCCCATCTCCCCATCTCCCCATCTAATTACACCGATGCTAGTTGAGAGGAATGTAAACTGCTGAGTGCGTGGGCAAATTTTTGTATTTCTTTACAAAATGTAGGTGGAACTGGCATAGGGAGAGTTACTGTGAAATATCTGAAATGGAACCACACTAGGCACAGAGTTCACAGAGGGTCTATAGGCGCACACCTTTCCCATTATTCAATAATCATAGCATATTAAGAAAAAGCCGTTCTGCAAAAAAAAAAATTCAGAAAATCCTCGCTAGCATCGTCTGTAAGATGTAGGCAAAAAGGGCGTTCTCATAAAACAGAAGACTGAAAATGCCTTTAACCTACACATTGTTCTATTCTTAACGGAAAAAAAGATGAAAAAGATATTGGCAACAGTAGCGGCTATATTGGCCGTGTTTGTTATGGCTGTCTCTCCTGCTATGGCAGCAGAAAAAGCTGTCGGCTTATTTCCCGCTTGTTATAGCATTGGCTCCAACCTTTTAGGGGCTCCACACTTTGACGTTCGACTGTTAGTTGACCCCGTCAGGGGTAAGGTAACGGGTGAGGGTGAAATCTTTCAAGCCGTCAGTCCACCCCTAGACATTCAAACAGAATTATTGGGTGCTTACAAGAGCGGAAAGATTGCTAATGAAATTAAGGCTACTGGTTATCCAGATATTGACTGGCCGCCTCAGGCAGGAATTGGTCCTGTTATTCCGTCCAATGTGGAACTGCGGATGTTGCTCTCCAAAGACAATCAGTCTGGTGCAGCTATCTACGGGTATCGCGAGGGATTTGACGACTTTAAATTTGTTGGACCAGTTCCAGCAACATCGATTCCTTGCTTTGAATAAGACAAGAAGACGCTCGACCTCAACCAGCTATATTATTCAAAGAACAAGGGAGGAAACTTAAGTCGAGTACGATAGCAGAACTTGTAGGTTAGGTCGAGGAGCGATCGCCCTTTTTCTCAAAAGCGATCGCTTCCTTCCTCTAACAAAAACGATTATTTCTCAGGGGGTGAAGTATCAACAGCAGCTAGCAATACAATACGACGAGCGATCACTTCATTCCAATATATGGTGATAATGGTATGTCTATCAATCATGTGAGTCGTCTGTTAAATATAAGTCCCCTACTCTTCATAAATGGCGAGACCAATATTTACTAACAGGTTCAACAGTCCCATTAACCAGTGTACCTCCTCCTCAAGTATCTAAAATTAAAGACTGGGAATAATTTGAGAAATTTGTGGATACTAATTATGATCAAACTCATGGGTCAAATGGCTGCCAACTGGGGAAATTGTAGTCGTTTTACTATTAGTAGAAGTTTAAAAAAACTTGGTTTGACTCGAAAAAAAAGCGAGTGCCTAATTCCGAGGTCTCATCGGAATGAAAGAGGCACTCAAGACAAACCTATGGTTATCAAGAAAGAGAAGAGTTTGCCTGAAAACTGAATCAAATAGACTCAAAAAATATTAGACATCTCCAGAAAATAAATCAACAGCTCCCAAGGGTACTGTGACTAATATGGATAGGGCAGCGATATACCGCCAACGCCCTTGTTCGAGACAGTTTGTTTTCTAGTCAAGTTTGATAGTGGGAGAGACAGCAGGATAAGCCATTGTCTCCCTAACAAAAGTAAGAAGTCAGGCAATTTATTTTTTCGGAAAAAAAGTTCAGAAAATCATGGTGAGTAACGTCTAGTATTTGGAAAGCAAAAAACGGTGGCATTAAAAAAGTCCGCCACGCAACCCCATTGTAATCTATGGAAACCCTTTCCCTATTAGAGAAGGGGGAGAATAGCTGTGCCTTTCTCTCCTTGTATAAGAGAGCTTGGGGAAAAGCTCTACATTCTCTAATAGTCTATCTATGCCAGGTTGCAATCTTCTATAAAGTCAGGAAGCATCTCAAAAATACCTATCTGTATCAAAAGCACAAAACCAATTTCATTTTTTATGACCTCCAGAACTACAAATACAAGACGAAACTTAATGGAAAATGCTGCAACAGAGAACGATCGCTCCCATCTAATCTCTCAGTTTTGGCAGCAATGGCAAGAAAGTCGAGACCAGCTTTATCGCTGCTGTCTCAAGATAATGAATTCTAACCGAATGGATGCGGAGGATGCTCTGAGTCAGGCAATGGTAAAAGCTTGGGAAAAGGTGCAAAAGTTTGGAGAAAAAATTACTAATTTAAAGGCTTGGTTGTATCAGGTAACTCGTAATTTTTGTATTGATCTTATTCGCCAACGTTCTTGTGCTGCTGTGGGTGTTGAAAGTATTGAATGGGTGGGTAATACTGAGGAAGTTATTACTACAGGAACGGTTGAATGTCCAGAGTCTGTTCTGGAGAGAGAGGAGATATCCGATCGGATACGAGGAGCGATCGCTGAGTTACCAGAAAAGTGTCGAGAGACGTTTATTTTGCATTTTTATCGGGAGCTTTCTCATAAAGAAATTGCCGAACAGCAAGGGATATCTTATGATAATGTCTGCAAGCGGATATCTTTGGCGCGCAAACAGCTTAAAGAGAGGTTGAGCAGCTATTTTCGAGAAACTGATGGGAAAGTCAGGGAGACAAGGGAGGTTAAGAAAGAAAGGGAAACACCTGAGTTTGTGGAGGGTTATGTTGAACTAACGGAACTCGCGAACCAGACTCTTGAGGAAACAGGGATGGTATCAGCAGAAGAGTGTTTTGAGGAAGTAAAGGCAGAAATACCTGAATTTGTAGATGGTTCTGTAGAGTCAAGGGAACTTGTAAGACATACTATTACTGAAGTTGTCGAATGCACTAGAGAGTTATTGAGATATGACTACCTCTGGCGATCGCTT
This sequence comes from Okeania sp. KiyG1, assembly GCF_014132355.1. Lineage (GTDB taxonomy): Bacteria > Cyanobacteriota > Cyanobacteriia > Cyanobacteriales > Microcoleaceae > Okeania. The sequence goes on along the minus strand of NZ_BLZO01000127.1, from coordinate 16,289 downwards.
TTGATGTCCCCCAAGAAAATATTTAGGCTGCCTGTTTTATTGCTGAGTTGGATACAGGATAATACTACAGATGAGTTCATAAATCCTTTTATTGAAAACATCAAATTATCTTTTATTGCTCATTGCTCATCAAAGTATATTCGGCAAATGTGGGATCGGACATTGGGGGATACGGGAGGGGCGATCGTGACTTTTTTTTGAGTAAAAATTCAGAAAGTGGTGACCAAAATCGTGTTTAAGGTGCACAAACGAGTAATAAAGGATAATCCTATGAGCAAAATGATTGGTAATGTTGCAAAACATTCAGGAAAGGGAGCGCAATTTTGGGCTTATGTATCACCACAAAATGATACAGAAAATGTAGTTACTAAATGGACAGTAAAGATTGAAGCAATCGATAACAATTGGGCAGGTATTATCACATCTGACAATCCCCAGCAAATACTACAAACACCCAATTTATCAGGAATATTTAAAGTCACAGTAACAGCTTCAGGAGTTAAATTTTCTGAAAAGAATCTCAGCCCAACTTCCGATAGCAAATCCGACATTGGTTGTAACTCTAACTGTGCTCCTATGGTAGGTATTGTGGCGACAGCAGATGGAACTGATGCCAATTATTGGACAGTATGGGACGCTCTTTGTTAATTCAGATTCGTTGTGGGATCAGAAAAACCCTGCTGATAAAGTTGTCCTGGCTAATCTTATTGCATATTGACAATTGCTTAATTTAGGCTTTTCAACGTAGCTCTAAGCTAACAGGAAAACAGGTAATGCAGAGTAACCCCACATTATCTCCACCTTCTATTACCTTGAAATAGTTGAGTTTTGCTTTCGTTGAACTAAACCTATTCAGTTGTTGGCGAAAAATTGAGAAAAAAAACATCTCTAACTCGAAAAAGTCAGGAATTGGTTCTGAGAAACGTCTTATAGATGAAAGCTTACATAAGCAGGAGTATATAAAATGTTCAAGAATAAAAGGGCTCTTATCATACATAAGCAAGTTTCATTTTCTTGTTTTTTTGGGTGCAGTCAATGGCACTATAACAGGAGATGTCTACGATGATGGCAGTGAAGTATTTCCTGTACGAATAACTGCTCAAACCAATTTGGGTTCTGGTTCTTTCGATATCGAAATTAAGGGAAACGAAACGATACAGGAAGAATTCAAAGGAGCCAAAGTTGAAGTTATTATTTCACAATGGCAATGCAATCAAGAGACCCTAAGTTTTCATGTAAAAGCTGTGGCGAAGAAATCCTTTTTCTCATGCACCATTCTCGATGAAAGCTTCAGAGGAAGCCGTCACAATGCTGAAACATTAGCAAATGTATTGGCTGATCTTGATATGAAACTTAAATCTTTGTCAGCAGCAAAATAAAGCTAATAAGTAGGTGGGCGTAATTAAATTAACACTACTAAAAGTTGTAAGTCTGATTTAGCAATTAATCTGGTTTTTCAGGTTTTAGGTTATTTATGCCTACCTATTTAACCCAGGAAAAATTCCATTTTGAAAAATAAGGAATCTCAAAGACATGAAAATGGTAACTAAGTTATTGTCATTATGTTTGGCACTGGTATTATTTATAACTACTTTAATGCCATCGACAGCAATGGCCAGCCCATCACTGGATAAAGAACAACAGGTATTCTTACTCTCCATACTCTCAAATTCTGCTTCAAGTAAACCGGGGAGTCAGGAAGAGTTACAAGAGCTTTTGAAGGCAAGAGTCACGAAGGTCTTGGAAACGCCAAGTATACAAGAAGATATTGGCAACTGGGATGTTGTTTGGGGGCCAGTTATTTATGAAGTCAAGAGAGAGCAATACGCCACCAATGCAATGTACGTTGCTCAGAATGGTAACCAATATGTTGTTGCGATCGCAGGAACTAACCCTAGCTCTTTCTACGACTGGTTTTTAGAAGATTTCAGTGTTAAGAAGCAGGTGAGTTGGACTTATGGCGATATACCACCAAATCTTGAACCTAAGATTTCTATGGGAACCTCTCGAGGTTTGAATCATCTACTGCAAGACATGAAATCATCGGGTAAGACGGTGTTAGAGTTTTTAGGGGAAACCGTAGAAAATTCTGATGATGAGGTCGAAATTATTTTTACGGGACACAGTTTAGGAGGAGCTTTAAGTCCTGCACTAGCTTTGGCAGCCTTAGATCAAAAAAGTGAATGGGCAGGAGAAAAGCCCTTAAAAATTTCTGTTTATCCTTCAGCAGGACCAACACCAGGAAATAAAGATTTTTCGACTTACTATGACTCTCAGTTGGGAAATTCTACAACGCGAATTTGGAATGACATTGATATTGTTCCTCATGGTTGGAATGAGAAAATGCTTTCTGAAATTCCAAGTCTGTATAAACCTGAAATTAAACCTAATTTGGCTGTCTTGTCTCTTGTTTTGATAGCCGAAGGATTAGCTTTTCGCGGAAAATATACTCAAATCTTACCTGGAACAACCGGACTAGAGGGTACAGTCAACCCATCAACACCCCCCCCCTATGCAAGACACCAGGTTCCTCAAATTCAACATCTGTAGTCGATGAGGAATTATCTCAGGTGATAGAGGACTTAGAAGATAAAATCCTCAAAGATCCCGAACTTCAGCGGTATTTATCCCATGATGTTGAAAATACTTCATCCCTCAATCTAGAACAAAAACAGTCTTTGAAGCAGTTTGTTTATGAGTTACTTACCTTTATGAAACAGGCAAGGTATCAGCATACAAGCGAATATGCTGTCTTATTGAATGTAAAAAAACCATACTGCACAATTGTTGCAGATACTCGGGGAGAACTATTCGCCCCCCCCCTGGTGCTGCAGAATTTGAGACATTAGTTCTTAAATTGTTAAAGGAAGAACCGCAATTGTTAAAGGAATAACTGTAATCCTAGTACGATAGCAGAAGTTGTAGGTTGGATTGAGGAGCGATCGCTTTTGAGAAAAAGGGCGATCGCGTCCTCCTTCTAACAAGAGCAATTATTTTTTAACCTCCTCATAAATTTCCCTCGCACTTTTCTCCCCAAATATCTTCTCTTTTAACTCCAAATAATCCACCGACTGCGACATATTTTCCCGACAGAAAAATGCAGCTTTAGCAATTCCCAAACTATTGATAATTGCCTGTACACTTTCACTTCTAACTAATGCCATTTCCGGCACAACTAACTTTTGATTCATTTCTAAATTTACCCCTCTAAAAAGAACTAACGATATTGTTAACAAAAATTGTAGAATTTGAACTATTATAGCTCCCTCATACCTTTTAATTAGTTGATCATCACAAGTAATAAAAAAATCTACTCCCAACTTTTCCGCACAAGCCAAATGTAATGAGTCCATTCCTTTAATTCCCATATTTGCTTCTATTTATTCCGCTCTTGTCAGCAAATTTTCATTCATATTTTGAAAAGACTTAGCCTCCCGTAAAACACTTTCAACAAAAATCCGTCGCTCGTTTTATGGGTTATTATTAGTTTCTGCTACTAAAGCTTCTGATGAAACAATTTCCACTGTTTTATTTTCAATTAGCAAAAAAATAAGAGTCATTGACATTGATTCTAAATATATTCTTGCCTGAGATTGGTCATTTCAGTTATCAGTTATCAGTTATCAGTTATCAGTACGTCCTGCTGAAACAGGAGGCTTGAAATAGGGAATCTTCTTTTTTATCCCCTTAAAAGGGGAGGCTTGAGACCTAAATTTTTCGGTCATCAAATATTCTATTCAATGCGCTAGTATCTAAATATAGTTTCATTAATAATAGCTAATTTTTGGTTAAATTTATCATGTAATTTTAACAGAAAAAACAAGTTTTTAAGTGTGTCTTGAAAAAATAGCTGTTTCTTTTCGTACAAAACTATAGCATTTCTCACCCTTTGTGAGGTACAGTGCTGGAGATCCCCCCTAACCCCCCGATGAGTTGGGGGGAACTGGAAGTCCCCCTTAAAAAGGGGGATTTAGGGGGATCGTTGATGTTTATCACCAGACTGAAAACCGCTATATATTTTTTTTTCAACTACCACCACAGGAATTAAACTCTTTTCCAAAACTGCTTGAGAAACGGAACCAACTAACACATTCTCCCATAAACGATGCCCCCTTTTCCCCATAACTATTTCTGCTACTCCATACTCTTGTGCAACAGAAACTATTTCCTCGGATACCACACCTGCAACAGTGACAAACCGATACCGAATATCTGCTAAAAGTTGCTTTGTTTGCTGTCGCAGTTGCGCAATACTTTCTCCATCCTCAGACTGAATAACGTGCAACACTACAACTTCCCCATCACAACGTCTCGCCAACTCCGCAACTTTTAACAACACATCCACAGCAAGGGGTGAAGTATCAACAGCAGCTAACAATACAATACGGCGAGCGATCGCTACTTTGGTTGGATCTACTTCTCCCTTGCGTAGTAGTTTGGGTGCAAAGGTAGGTATTGCCCAAGCTCCTAAAGGTGCTGTGACTAATATGGATAGGGCAGCGATCGCTAATATTGTTTCTCCTCCTTCAATACCTGCTGCTAGAGGAATTGCTCCAATGGCAGCTTGTACGGTTGCTTTAGCAGAATTTCCGGGCAGCAAAAATAGACGTTCTTGCCAATTCCAGTTACTGCCTAAAGTGGAGAGATACCAACCAAACATTCGCCCGACTAAAGTACCGACTGCTAAAATTAACAACCCCACCAACAAGACATTTTCCAGCACTTGCAACGGGATACTTGCACCGAGTAAGACAAACAAAATTATTTGCGCCACCACCCACAAAGTATCAAAACTATTTCGCAACCGTCGCGCTAGGGGTGCATCAAATTCGATGATAAAAAATCCTGTTGCCATAACTGCCAAATAACCGGAAAATATAGGAAATTTTTCTGCTAAGACAACTAACAATAGAGCAAAACTTGCGGCAACCAAAGTATCCTGGGTGGTATTTTGAGTCCAATTTTGTTGGACTAGGAGCAATACTAATATTCGTGCTGTCAGCAACCCGGCGATAACTCCCAGAATAATTTGTAAAATTACTTGAAATGGTAATAGTTGTAATGCGCTGAGAGTGATGCCACCTGGTAAAGTTACAGTGGTTGTTCCCTGGGATAAGAATGCCAGTAGTAAACTAAAAATCAACAACAGCAAAACATCTGACAAAGCACTACCTGTCAAAATTGCATCAGGAATACCTTTAGCTACACCCCAACCCAAACTTTTGAGACGCAACATTCCGGGAACGATAACTGCGGGAGACTCAGCACCGATGATACAACCTAATAACAACCCAGTGGCAAAGTCAAACTCAAGTAACCACATAGCTGCTAGGGCGATGACAAAAGTTTCACAGGTTGCTGGGAGAAAACCTAACCGTATCGCAACACTTCCTTGTTGTGCTAATTTTTCTCGGTCTAACCCTAACCCTGCTTTCATTAAAATGACCATAACAGCGATCGTGCGTAGAGAGTCGGCAGCTTGTAAAATGCTAGAGTCGATGGTATTGCTAATTTGAGGACCTAATAATATTCCGACTAATACCATTCCCACCAGTGGCGGTGCTTTTAATCTAAAGGCTATTTGTCCGACAAAAAAACCTATTAATAATATCCAAATAATACTTTCTAACATAAGAAGGAAGAGGGAAGAATAGTAGGTTGGGTTAAGCGGCAGCACAACCCAACAGATACCAGTTTTTTGTTGGGTTTCCTTAACGTCAACCCAACCTACAAAATAATACTATTAATAATATCCAAATAATACTTTCTAACATAAGAAGGAAGAGGGAAGAATAGTAGGTTGGGTTAAGCGGCAGCGCAACCCAACAAATACCAGTTTATTGTTGGGTTTCCTTAACGTCAACCCAACCTACGAAATGATACTATTTATAATATTAACAGGACTTACGTAGAGACTCTACATATAGGGAGGGCGAATGCCATTTGCTAGCGCAAAGCTCCGCTAACGCCCCTACAAATGTTGGTTGAAAAGTCAATTTGCGTTCCTGATTAAGATAATACTTTCTAACATAAGAAGGAAGAGGGAAGAATAGTAGGTTGGGTTAAGCGGCAGCGCAACCCAACAAATACCAGTTTATTGTTGGGTTTCCTTAACGTCAACCCAACCTACGAAATGATACTATTTATAACAAATATAAAATGACTAAAATTCGCTTTATTGACTTATTTGCTGGCATTGGTGGAATGAGATTAGGTTTTGAACAAGCTGCCGAATATTTAAACATTGAAACTGAATGTGTATTAAGTAGTGAAATAAATCCAGACGCTGGTTTGGTTTATGAAAAAAATTTTACTGAATTTCCTTTAGGAGATATCCGCAAAATTGAAAAGTTACCACCATATCAAATATTATTAGCAGGATTTCCTTGTCAATCTTTTTCTTATGCTGGAAAAAAAGCTGGATTTGGGGATACTAGGGGTACGCTTTTTTTTGAGATTACCAGATTAATAGATACATATAAACCCCAAGCTTTTATCTTTGAAAATGTCCGTGGTTTGCTGACTAATGACCAAGGTAGAACAATTGCAACGATTAAACATGAAATTAAAAGCAGAGGCTACAGTTTTGACATATTTTTATTGAATAGCGCGAATTTTGATTTACCCCAAAATCGTCTCCGAATTTATATCCTGGGAGTTTTAGATAGTACGCCAAAATTTAATTTAATTTCTGACCTTGGTCCGAAAGATTCTCATTCTTACCACCCACAACAATTATCTTTATTTTACCCTCTGAAAAAATCTATAACTGTGGCGGATATTTTGGAAGATAATCCAGAGGAAAAATATAATTGTTCGGAAGAATTTGTGGCAGCGTTAAAACAGAGATTAAATGGAGATTTAAGTAAATTACATGGCATGAGGTTAATTGATTATCGTGGTGGAAATTCTATTCATTCTTGGGAGTTAGGGTTGAGAGGAGAATGCAGTGCTGAGGAAATAGAATTAATGAACTGTTTGATTTTGAAACGTAGAAATAGTCAATTTGGTAAACATCAAGATGGTAAATTGTTGAGCAATGAGCAAATAGCTAGTTTTTTTCCTCATCCTAAGTTAGAAAAATTGCTCAATTCTTTAGTTAGTAAAAATTATCTGCAAATAGTTGAGTCAAAATATAAACCCGTTGCGGGGAATTTTTCCTTTGAAGTCTATAAGTTTTTAGACCCGGATAAAATTGCTGTAACTTTAGTTGCAAGTGATGCTAAGAGATTGGGAATTTATCATCAAAATAGAGTCAGGAAAATTACTCCTAGGGAAGCAGCAAGATTACAAGGTTTTCCTGATGATTTTATTTTGCATCACAATGATAATAAGGCTTATTATCAACTGGGTAATTCTGTGAGTATTAATGTGGTTAAAGCTGTGGCTCAAGAATTAATATTGAACATCTCCAGAAAAGAGGGAACAGGAAACAGGGAACAGGGAACCCACCCCTAGCCCCTCCCAGGAGGGGAATAATTGATAATTTATGGGTAATAATTGATTTGATTTTTGATTTTTGGATATTTCTATTGAACATAAATTAAAAAGATGATAAATTAGAAAAAATCAACTAGAAAAAGAGGATAAAAAGAATGGAAAATGTTCTAGAATCTAAAACACAACAACTAGCAGTAATAGAAGCAAATGCTGAAAAAATAGCAGCGATCGCCCATCAAGGATATCAACTACTTTCTGAAAAAGGCACAGTAATAATTTTTAGACAGTTAGAAGAAAATAGTACCGTTTTAGCAGAGTGGCAAGTTAAGTTTAAACCGATGAGTCAAATAGGAACAATGATTAGTGATTGGCAACAAGCTGGTTTAGGAAATTTGATTGATAATTACAATCCAGAAGTTGCTGTAGTCTGTACTTTTTTATATCCAAATGGCAGTCATGCCAGTTATCATTTTCAAATTGCATAAGCAATAACTGATTAGCTTTTAGGAAAAATAAGTGATTTATTTAAAGTTATTAACTATTACCATTTTTCTGGAACTGACAAAATAGATAAGACTGAAAAAATCTATAAAAATATTTATGATTTGACAAAAAAAATTAAAGCAAGCTATTTGTGTACTCTATTAAATTAATGGTTAGGAAGAAAACTAACTCCTGAGTATTAATAGCTATAAAATGTCACAAAAACCGAACCTTTTGTTAGGATTTCCGACCACAAGTAAATCCATAGTAAAAGCTACAATGAAAAAAATATCATAGCAGAAATAACTAACCAGTTACAAAATCCTAAAAGCCTTACCAATCAAAAATGATTGACTGTCTTGAGTGTGTCTTACATTCTGAGGGGACCTCAGAATTACACACTCGCTTTTGTACGGGCGAATGGCCATTCGCCCCTACGACTTTTGACTTCCGCGTAGCGGCACTATTGACCTTAACAGGAGGCAACCTTTATGAACATAAGGGGGAGAGCATCACCTCTGTATAAACAGCGACTCCTTTGCGAGTTGAAGAATCCTGCGGTGTCGCGTAAGCGCAACGTCGGGAGTATGTCAATGTAATGTCTAATATTTAGGAGGAAAAATTATGACAGAACCAAATGTACCAAAAGAAAGAGCAATTGTAGAAGTCGAGACAGACTCAAATAAAATTACTTCCACTCCTGAAAGTCCTGACCCTAAGCAAGAAACCGAAGAATTAGTAGAAGCAATCAAAAGGTTGGCTCACTCAGAAATGGAAGCAGCAGGAGAGTTTACTCGTGATAGTTATATTCAAGCAGTCAAACAAGCTAGGGAAACTATCGAAAGGATCAGACTGATCGATCCAAAAAAAATAGAAGAAGCTGGCAAGAATATAGAGAAAGATATTGAGAATAACTGGGAGACTATGGTAAAAGAAGTCCAAGATTTTGGCGATCGCTTAGTTAAAGCAGGTCAAGCAGCTTGGGATGTTTTGACAGCACCTAAAGAGTAAGGAAGAAGGAATAAGGAAGAAGGAAGAAGGAAGAAGGAAGAAGGAAGAAGTAAAGAAGGAAGAAGAAAAAAGAAGAAAGAAGGAAAAGTTTTGCGTTGTCTGGGTTTTAAGCTTTTTATCTATCCTAACCTTTGCTTCGACTGCTATATTAAAAAAAAACTTGGGTAATGCTAAGATAATTAGGACTTATATCATGTCCGGATAATTAGTGATAAAAAAACTTTCTCCTTCTTTTCTTCTTTCTTCCCTCCTGAATTCTGAATTCTGTTTGCGGAGCATGACAAACGGAAATTCTGAATTCTGAATTCTGAGTAGTTTATTTATAACTGTTCAACCGGACATGATATTACCCATAAGGTACAAAAAACTAGGATTTGAGATTGCTTCCCTGTCGGTCGCAATGACAAAAATACCTTGTACTGTGTAAGTTCTAATAATCAAGCATTTACTAACCCAATAAAACCTATGTATTGCGACTACCTAGTACAAATTCTCACTGCCCGAGTCTATGACGTTGCCCAAGAATCACCACTCGAAACAGCTCCCAACCTTTCAAAACGCCTCCAGAACAACCTCCTACTTAAACGAGAAGACCTACAGTCAGTATTCTCCTTCAAATTACGCGGAGCTTACAATAAAATGGCTCAACTGCCTCCAGAAATTCTCTCCCAGGGAGTCATCGCAGCATCCGCTGGAAACCATGCTCAAGGTGTCGCCCTAGCCGCAGGTCGCCTCGGCACTCGCGCCATCATAGTCATGCCTGTAACTACCCCTCAACTAAAAGTTAATGCTGTCAAAGCTAGAGGAGGCGAAGTTATTTTGTATGGCGAAACCTACGATGAAGCTTGTAGTTACGCCCATCAACTGGAAACAGAAAAAGGTTTAACTTTTATTCACCCTTTTGATGACCCCTACGTCATCGCCGGACAAGGGACAATAGGAATGGAAATTCTCCGCCAATATCAAAAACCCATTCACGCTATCTTTGTCGCTATTGGAGGTGGTGGTTTAATTTCCGGTATTGCTGCTTATGTCAAACGGTTGCGCCCGGAAATCAAAATTATTGGCGTTGAACCTGTTGATGCTGATGCTATGTCGCAGTCTCTCAAAGCTGGACACCGAGTCCGCTTACCTCAAGTGGGATTATTTGCCGATGGTGTTGCAGTACGAGAAGTAGGAGAAGAAACACTTCGTCTATGTCAGCAATATGTAGATGATATTATTCTCGTCGAAACAGATGATATTTGTGCGGCCATCAAAGATGTATTTGAAGATACTCGCTCCATTGTAGAACCTGCTGGCGCATTGGCGATCGCTGGTGCAAAAGCTTACGTCGAGCGAGAAAAAATTCAAGATGAAACCCTGATCGCCGTTGCCTGTGGTGCCAACATGAATTTTGACCGCCTCCGCTTTGTGGCTGAAAGAGCAGAATTTGGGGAACGTCGCGAAGCCATATTTGCCGTTACTATTCCTGAAACTCCAGGTAGTCTTCGTAGATTTTGTGACTGTCTTGGCAAACGTAATATTACTGAGTTCAACTATCGCATTGCTGAGGAAAAAGAAGCACACATTTTCGTAGGAGTACAAATAGAAAACCGCGCTGATGCGGCCAAAATAGTAGAAACTTTTGAAGCTCAAGGTTTGAAAACCCTAGATTTAACCGACGACGAACTGACAAAACTACACCTGCGCCATCTGGTAGGGGGTCGTTCCCCCCTCGCCCACCACGAACTACTTTATCGTTTTGAGTTCCCCGAAAGGCCAGGGGCATTAATGAAATTTGTCGCCTCCATGAGTCCCAACTGGAATATTAGTCTTTTCCACTACCGTAATAATGGGTCAGATTATGGACGTATTGTGGTCGGAATGCAAGTCCCCCCTGAGGAGATGGCCGAATGGCAAAGTTTTGTCCATAATTTCGGTTATCGCTATTGGGATGAAAGCCAAAACCCAGCCTATAAGCTATTTTTAGCCTAGTGCAACCTGGAAGTCAAAAGTCAAAAGTCAAAAGTTAAAAGTTAAAAGTTAAAAGTCAAAAGTTAAAAGTATTGATTGTTAAGGCTTTTAGGATTTTGTAACTGGTTAGTTATAGTAATATGCGCTGGCTTATGTACAAATGACAAGAACTGTCCAATAGCTAAAAGTCTTATATTATCGGTTTTTTATTCCCCCAGATGAGCTGTTGCCTGTGTACAGCACTATATTTCTGCCATCCTGCACTGTGCCGCTATGTGGAAGTCAAAAGTCGTAGGGGCGTTAACGATAGTTATGCGAAGCAAATGGCATTGGCTAGCGCAGAGCTGCCGCTAACGCCCTCAAAAGTATTGATTGTTAAGGCTTTTAGGATTTTGTAACTGATTATATCATGTCCGGATAAGAGCGATCTGGAAAAAACTTATCATGAGTGCTTCAACAGTAAATCTTTCTATTTTCCCTATTCCCCTACTCCCTCGCTCCCCTACTCCCTCGCTCCCCTACTCCTCCGCTCCCCTACTCCCCTACTCCCCTACTCCCCTACTCCCCTACTATCTTAATAATCTGCCATCCTGCCCTAGAAATATAAACTTTTTGTGAAAAACTAGCTCTAGATAATATACAATAGTGGTCGTTTCATCTATCACTAGCTTTTGTCCCATAGCTGATGAGATTCGTCCTAATGTAGTGAAAGTTCCATAAATTTATACCCCATTTCTCTCTGTTAGTTCAGAAGAGTTAGGGGTAGTTGATGGAAGCTAAATCTGCAAAATGTGACTTGTGAAGATGAAATATCAGTCATATTACACAAAGTTAAAAATTTAGTGCAATCAAACACTGTTATCAATCAAGCAACTGATACAAACTTAACTCCCTCAAAAATAGAGTTACCCTTTACTCTTCAAGAAGTGAAAGCAGCTATTCCTCCACACTGTTTTGAGCCTTCCCTCTGGAAGTCTCTGAGCTACTTTTTTCTTGATATTGGCATTATTGCTGGTCTATATGCAATCGCCTATAATTTAGATTCATGGTTCTTTTTTCCCATCTTCTGGTTAATGCAAGGAACTATGTTTTGGGCCTTATTTGTAGTGGGACACGACTGTGGTCATGGCTCTTTCTCCAAATATAAATGGTTTAATAACCTAATTGGACATTTGTCTCACACTCCCATTCTTGTGCCTTACCACGGTTGGCGCATTAGTCATAGAACCCATCATGCCAATACTGGAAATATTGATACTGATGAAAGTTGGTATCCTGTTTCTGAAAGTAAGTATAATATGATGCCTTGGTATGAAAAGCTATTTCGGTTTTATCTGCCATTATTAGCTTATCCACTGTATTTATTTAGGCGATCGCCTAATCGTGCTGGCTCTCACTTTCTGCCCAACAGTCCATTATTTCGTCCTTCTGAAAAGTGGGATGTCTTAACAAGTTCAGCACTCTGGATGTTAATGGTAGGTTTTCTGGGATGGCTCACCTATCAGTTTGGTTGGGTATTTTTAGTAAAATATTACTTAGTTCCTTATGTAATATTTGTTGTGTGGCTAGATTTAGTCACCTTCTTACACCACACTGAAGCAGATATTCCCTGGTATCGTGGAGATGACTGGTATTTCCTTAAAGGTGCATTGTCTAGCATTGACCGCGACTATGGTTTTATCAATTCCATTCATCACGATATTGGTACTCATGTAGCTCATCACATTTTTCTGGGTATGCCACACTATCATTTAAAGACAGCTACGGAGGCAATAAAACCTATTTTGGGTGAATATTATCACAAGTCAAGCGAACCTATATGGAAGAGTTTCATCAACTCTTATTTGGCTTGTCATTTTGTCTCAGACAAAGGTTCTCAGGTATATTATCAATCACCTTGGAAACAATCTTCAAACTAATTAGGGTTTGCTGAAAAAGTCTTTTAGTAGGGGTAGGAGACAGGAGACAGGAGACAGGAGAAAAGGGTCGGGAGCGAGGAGGTAGGAGTAACAATTGTAAGAATGATTTTTCTGCCATAATCGTCCCAAAATACTAGCATGAATGAGCTTCTTCCGCTGAAAAGCTGGTACTTTTTTAGACAAAAAAATGCGCTCAACCTTTATCTGTCAATGCTTTTAAATTTAATCAGCAACCCCTAATTAAATTAATGTCATTTCGGTAGAACAAAGTAGGGGCGAATGGCCATTCGCCCTTACCGAAGAATTAATAATTAAATAATTAAATAATTAAATAGTTCAGGTTTAAAGCCTCCCCTTTCAAGGGGAAAAAAATAAATTTTTTCCTTTTATTCAATCCTCTTCCTTTTAGGGAGAGGTAATTATCAATTATCCATTATCAATTATCAATTATTGAAGGGATTTTGGTTGTGACGTGAGGTCAGAGATCGGCAGAAGAAGGAATAAGGAATAAGGAATAAGGAATAAGGAATAAGGAAGAAGGAAGAAGGAATAAGGAATAAGGAATAAGGAAGAAGGAATAAGGAATAAGGAAGAAGGAAGAAGGAAGAAGGAAGAAGGAAGAAGGAATATCTAGCGTTGTCTGAATTTTAAGCTTTTGATTAGCGTGCTGAAAGCTGAGTGCTGTTTGCAGAGCATTCCGTTACGGAAAATGCCGATCGCTATTTAATAATGCTTGTTTAAATTCTTTAGCTGTTTTAAAATAAATTTCTGGCTCATCAATTAATGCTAAATCAATTACTTCTGCTAAAGATTTAGGAATAGAAAGATTTCTTTGTCTAATTGGCACAGGTTTAGTTTGCAATACAGTTAAAATTGGGTCTTTTCCAACAAAATCACGAGGATATACACCAGTTAACATATTGTATAAAGTTGCTGCCATTGCCCAAACATCTACTTCAGGTTTTACATATTTAAAATCAATCATTTGTTGCCTTGGCATAAAAGGAAAAGTACCACCTTTATTTCCCGTAATTGTTTGCCCACTTAAACCTGCTAAATCAAAAGCTTTTGCTAACCCATAATCTGCTATTTTTACTACTGTTGAATTATCTACATTACTCAGAAAAATATTAGCTGGTTTAATATCGCGGTGAACCAAACCTCGCCCTATACTCAAACTACCATCTGCCTTTTTTACATAAGGAATTTCTGCATTATGAGCATATTCTAAACCATCTAAAGCCTGTAAAATAATTGGCACTGCCACATCAACAGATAACCGATAACCATGATTCTGCATCAAGTTCCAAATACTACCACCATTACAATATTCTAAAGTGAAAAAAAATAGACGATCGCTATAATGATAATCTTTCAATTGGACAACATTTAGATGATTTAAAGCTTTAGTATTTTCTATTTCTCTCAAAAAACGATTTATAGCATTAGGATTATTTGTGACTTCTGGCAACATTGTTTTTAAAGCTATTAACTCTTGAGTATGATTATTTCTAGCTAAATAAACTTCTCCACAGCCACCTTTTCCTAATAAATTAAGTGTAGTATAACCAGCAATTGTAGTTATAGTAGAATCTCCTAAAGTTGGTGCTAAAGTTGATAATTCAACTGTTTTTGCTTGCCAAGGTTTTGGTTCCTCAAGCATTTCTGGAGGCATCTCTGTTTCTTCTTCAAGACTAACCTGAAAAATAGTATTTCCCAATTGAATTTGGTCTCCTGGTTTTAATTCATATTCAGGAAAATTATTTTTTGTTGTTGTTTCAGGGAGATGCTCAGATTGACGTTGCCCAATTTTTTTACCATTAACATAAGTACCATTTTTACTGGCAAAATCACGCACTCGTATATCTGGAGGATTAATATCAAGTAGACAGTGATAACGAGAAATTGTACGATGTTGTTCATCACTAGGTAGTCTGGGTCTACAGTCTTGATGACGACCCATAATACAGGTAGTTCGTTCTTCAAAGATAAATTCTTTGCCGATCATACTTCCTTGGATAATAGTAAGTTTTACTTTAGCAGACATGAGGGAATTAAAATTGTTGATATTTGTTCGATGATTTCTATTAATTATCTAGTGCCGCTACGCGGAAGTTAAAAGTTAAAAGTCAAAAGTCAAAAGTATTGATTTGTAATTGTTTTAGGATTTTGTAACTGGTCAGTTATTTCTGCCATCCTGCACTAGTAAATTTTATTTTGACGTTTTTATTTGATGATAAATTGTTAAATATCTCTACCATAATTTTGATATAGCAATTCCCATATTGGTGAAGTACAAAATTGGGTTGTTTTAGGGAACAGGGAACAGGGAACAGGGAATAGGGAATAGGGAATAGAATAGAAATAAAGATAGGTGTACCTCATTAGTCTGAGAAACGTTATAATATTTAAGTATAATTATCTTTGATTATACAGTAAGAGAATATCAAAAATGTAGGGCGGGTTAATCTAGACAAATTACTATATTTTCTGTAAGATTTGATGCCTAAGAGTGAGTGTGTATATTTAAACGGACATAATATTAGCGATCGCTTGGGAAAAATTTAAAATTTCGACTCAAACCATTCTTTTTTTTTGGCGACAATGGCATATATCTCTATAAATTGAAAAAACATCCAGAGATTAAAACACCAGATTTTATTGTTCCTGGTATATTCGTCAAAAAATTCATCGGTTATTAAAAAAAACATCCAGAGATTAAAACACCAGATTTTATTGTTCCTGGTACTTTAGGTTATGACAAATAAAATTACCGAAGAATTAATAATTAAATAATTAAATAATTAAATAGTTCAGGTTTAAAGCCTCCCCTTTCAAGGGGAAAAAAGCGGTCGAGGGATGGCGAGGAAACCTGCGCCATATCCAATCGACCAAGAGAATAAATTTTTTCCTTTTATTCAATCCTCTTCCTTTTAGGGAGAGGTAATTATCAATTATCCATTATCAATTATCAATTATTGAACGAAATATTGTGGTTTAAAGCCTCCCCTTTTAAGGGGATAATAAATAAAAATTTTCATGATTAGTCAATCCTCTTCTTTTCAAGGAGAGGTAATTCTAAATTCGCGCATTCTAAATTCTAAATTCTTGAAAAATCGCGATCGCCTCGGTATTGCCCAAAAAATTCTCTAATCTTAAGTAAATATAGAACTAATTTCAGCAATTAACAATTAACAATTAACAATTAATAATTAATAATTACCTCTTTTAAAACGGATAGGATTGACTCAAAGGAAAAATTATTCTCTTGGTCGATTGGATATGGCGCAGGTTTCCTCGCCATCCCTCGACCGCTTTTTTCCCTTGAAAGGGGAGGCTTTAAACCTGAACTATTTAATTATTTAATTATTTAATTATTAATTCTTCGGTAATTTTATTTGTCATAACCTAAAGTACCAGGAACAATAAAATCTGGTGTTTTAATCTCTGGATGTTTTTTTAATAACCGATGAATTTTTT
>NZ_BLZO01000126.1 GCF_014132355.1 Okeania sp. KiyG1 | reverse complement strand
CACCACGGGGTAAAAATTACTGATGCTGCTTTGGTAGCTGCTGCAACTCTTTCTAACCGTTATATTTCGGACCGCTTTTTGCCAGATAAGGCGATCGACTTGGTAGATGAAGCTGCTGCTCAACTAAAAATGGAAATTACTTCTAAACCTGAAGAACTAGAAGCTATTGACAGACGCATTATGCAGTTGGAAATGGAGAAACTTTCCATCGAGGGAGAGTTACAAGGCAGCAAAAAAGATAAAAATTCTGAACCTACCCCACCAGTGAAAGTTTCTCCAGCATTGCAACGCATTACAAATGAAATTAATGTCTTGAAGCAAAAGCAGGAAAAATTTTCTTCTAAATGGTCGGGGGAAAAAGAATTGTTAAATACAATTAATTCCCTTAAAGCAGAAGAGGATAAATTAAAAGTACAAATAGAACAAGCAGAACGAGCTTATGACCTGAATACCGCAGCTCAATTAAAATATGGCCAACTCGAAACTGTACATCGCGATCGCGAAGCTAAGGAAGCAGAATTATTAAAAGTTCAAGCTCAAGGTTCGTCTCTTCTCCGGGAACAAGTTACGGATGCAGATATTGCCACTATCGTTGCTAAGTGGACGGGTATTCCAGTAAATCGTTTATTAGAGTCGGAAAGGCAAAAGTTGCTGCAATTAGAAAAACATCTGCATCAAAGGGTAATTGGGCAGTCGGAAGCGGTGGAAGCTGTGGCGGCAGCTATTAGACGTGCTAGAGCAGGGATGAAAGACCCAGGGCGACCTATTGGTTCGTTTATGTTTTTGGGTCCAACTGGAGTTGGTAAAACAGAATTGGCGCGAGCTTTGGCACAGTTTTTGTTTGACCGAGATGATGCTTTGGTGCGGATTGATATGTCGGAATATATGGAGAAACACGCCGTTTCTCGGTTGGTGGGGGCGCCACCTGGATATGTTGGTTATGACCAAGGGGGTCAGTTATCGGAGGCAGTGAGGCGACATCCTTATTCTGTGCTGCTGTTTGATGAAGTGGAGAAGGCTCACCCAGATGTATTTAATATATTGTTGCAGGTATTAGATGATGGTAGGATTACTGATTCTCAGGGGCGGGTAGTTGATTTTAGCAATACTGTAATTGTAATGACGAGTAATATTGGTGGTGAGTATATTTTAGATGTGGCAGGGGATGACTCTAAGTATGAGGAGATGTATAAACGGGTGATGGGAGGATTGCGAAAACATTTTCGACCGGAGTTTTTAAACAGGGTGGATGAGATTATATTGTTCCACACTTTAAGGAAGAGTGAATTACGGCAAATTGTGGAGATTCAAGTGAAGAGAATTGAAAGATTATTAGGAGAACAAAAGATTAGTTTGAAGTTAACTGCTGCGACATTAGACCACATTGCTGAAGTGGGATATGACCCTGTTTATGGAGCACGACCTTTGAAACGAGCAATTCAAAAAGAATTAGAAAATCCTCTGGCAAATTTGATTTTAGAAAATAAGTTTGTTGGTGGGGATGTTGTGGTAATTGATTGTGTAGATGGTTGTTTAGTGTTTGGGAAAAAGGATGAGTTGGAATTAGTAAAAAGGTAATTGTAATAAAAGTACGAGCTTCTAGCTCACCAGTTTAATTAAATGATAAATTTTAGATTAGGAAAATTGTACCCAATTTTCAGCTAAAATACACGCCTATTCTATGTAAGTGTGGTAAAGTGATTATAGTAGATTTGATTAATAAGAATGAAAACTTTATTCTATAGTTAAAAAACTATTGAAAAATTTAGTGCCAATGTACCTCATAAACCTGGAATCCGCTGTATCTATGCTGTACGCACTATGTACAGGAAAGTTGGCCAACGTTAATACTGCACCAGAAAATTTTGAACTGCTGTTAAATGGCTAATTATCCCCAGATAATCGTTCTCTATAATTTATAATGGATTGTAACAAGCACTGCTCAAAATTAACTAACCATGTCAATCTACCAGAGAATGGGGGATTGGAGATGATTCGAGGGGCGCTCGCTATCAAGTTTCTTGTTAGCTGGCTTCTATTGAATATGAATACAAAAACTAAGCTAAAACAATTACAAGAAATAGAAACATGAGTAAAATTCGCAGCATCATATCTCGAGCAATTTACAATTATAAAAGAGACGTTATATTACCAAACCGTCTCCGCAACAATCCCAAATTAGTTAAAGTTCAAGGAATCAAAATACCGATTATCAAAGAAAGGTTATCTGCACCTATGCTAGAACTGCTCTACATAGGACATTATGAAAAGCAAGAACTGAAACTTGTAAAACATCTGCTGGATAAAAACGATATTGTAATGGAGTTAGGTACAGGGTTGGGACTACTATCTAGCTACTGCGCAAAAACAATAGGTTCAAATCGAGTTTTCACTTATGAAGCTAACCCAGCTTTAGAAAGTTATATCCGCCAAACATATCAGCTTAATAAAGTTGCTCCTAATTTGGCAATTTGTCTTTTAGGAGAGGGGGCGGGAGAACAAACATTTTATGTGAACCAAAGCCTTTTTTCCTCTTCTACAATTCAAAGAAATGCTAATGACAAACCTGTTAAAGTTCCTGTTAAGTCTTTTAATGAAGAAATTTACAGAATCAATCCTACTTTTTTAATTTTGGATATAGAAGGTGGGGAATATGAATTGTTGAAATCTGCAGATTTTCATACGATTAAGAAAATTGTTATTGAAGTACATCCCCATGTCATCGGAGACGAAAAGGTTGATTTTGTCATGTCTAAATTTACAAATGCTGGTTTTTCTGTGAATGAAGATATTTCATACTCTCAGGAGTTGTTGTTGCAAAGAGATTGATGCGATCTCGATAAGTTCAAAGCAGTAAATTTTACGGCGTTGCACAGTGACGAATGATTATGAGAATTGAGGAATTTGCCGATGTTTCAAATAATAGATCGGCAGCCGAATTGATCTATACAGCATATCAATGGACTTGGAGTAGCACAAAGTTTTACGATGTAACCTAGCTAGATAGTGTCTTAGATGGCAGTTTTCTCCTTCTACTCTCGTCATCGCTGCGCGTGCTGACTAGATGATAGTGCTCCGCACCGCTAACGCGAACGCAATCGTCGATTAAACAGGGATAAACCTTGTATCCATCTGTAATATAGAGAAAACAAGCCCAACCGTGAATCATCTGCCATAATATTGTAAAGGTAACGGCGGAGCGATCGCCTATCACAAACTTAAGAATTCCTGGCATTTGGCTATTCACGACTGTCCAGACCAAAATTTTGTTTTTTTTTGAGCCGATAAAAGTTTGCAGTTCATCTATTTGAGCAGTTTCAGGTATTTCATAGTTATCCAGTACGAATCTGTGCTTGGTGCAAGCCGTACCCAGTTAAGCACTGTGTTATGGGAAATACCAGTCAATCTCTAAATGGCTCGGAATCCCATGCCAAATCGCGGACATTTTTACACAAAGCTCTTTAACATCAGAACTATAACCCGCAGGAGAGGGACTTTCTCGAAAGCGTAGCTCCTCCGCAGGAGGCAATTGACTGCCACAGTCACGGCACAGATAACTCTGTTTTCCCTGACGATGACCATTTTCACTACTTTATGGCTTTGACAATAAGAACAATCCATTTCTCAATAAAATTCTAGAATATCATTCTCTATTGTGCAACACCAATTTTACAAGTCTCGCTGAAGTTGTCCGATAAGCGTGCGCCCTTGGAGTTTAAAATCTATCTTAGCTTTAATAAACCGCATCTGGCGTTGAGCAAAGTAGAATTGATAAGCAAGATAACGAGCTTGGAAAAATCTTTTCCTTTCTGCCTCTGAAGTCTGACACCAAGACTCGTAGGCTGGAACTGCTATATTTTTTAAAAAGTCCTGCCACCTTTTGACTAACTTCCCTGGGTGTACTTCTTCAGCACGAACTCGGGCATTTTCAGCCATAGCGCGACGTAATTCTTGATCGCCCTTCAGTCGCTTAATAGCAGATATTAGTTGTTGGTAAGAAGCGACTTCTAAATAGTCGAGTTCGCTTTTGCGCTCTGCTTGATAAGCAGATTCAAGACCAAGTATAGCCGGTACTCCTGCCAGCCAAGCATTATATAATTTATTCGCCGGTTTCCAACTATGATCCCAATTGTAGCCAAACTTACGCACCGCTACAACTACATCTGCTTCGCTGTAATCGTTCCATCGTTCAGTACTTTTACTTATATGCCAGCGCAAACCTAAATCTTCTAAAGTTTTTTGCCATAATGGCTGGCGTAACTCGTGTATTATATTATGCCGTTGACCGAAAAATGCGACGTTTTCTAAGCGATCACCTCGTGCCGGATCGCGAGGAATTAAACTCGGTTGTGGCCAATATGGTATAAAATAGCTCTCCCACAGTTTCAATAATCCTTTCGGCACTTGCTGAAGGCGGTTTTGTACAACGTGAAGTTGAGCATAAGGGTGTCGCTTCCTATCCCCTTGAAGACAAATAATTAATAATTTTGCTGTAGGTTGAAATTCATCCGATAGCAGAGGTCGATGGGATAATACAATTCCCTCATCAGGTAAGCTAGTCATCACCTCGCATCTTAAACCAACACTCTTCAGATAAAGATAGGTTTGCACAGTCCAGCCATAATCACCACTGCTACCAATATTGTGGGAAATCTTCCATTGCCAATAGCTTTCTGGATTTTCCGGCAAATCTGTTTTAGGGAAAATCTTTTGGGAATATAAAAGTAAATTGGTGGTATTTCTTGAGTCATAATATAATCTAGTTTATAAATTGTCATACAATTGCCAAATATTTCTCAATTTAGCGATCGCTAATTCCTAAAACATCCAAATATTTTTGGGCGTTGCACAATTAGGAATGATGAAATCCGAAAGTGGATATTTTTAGGTAATTCTTTCCTCAATATACGGACAGTTGAAAATATATTATCATTCTTTAATGTGCAACCCCAAAAACTAAGGTTTAAAACCTCTCCTTTCAAGGAGAAAAAAAGAAAATAATTTCCATTTAACCAATTCTTTTCTTTTTTAAGAAGAGGTTATATCAAATCCGCTGGCTTCGGTAATATAAGAAACCGGGTTTGTTGGAGGTGAATATAATACTATGGAGGCATTTAAAACTTTCCCCGGTTTCTCTGCTTTTTATACCAATACTACCGGATTTGATATAATTATTAATTATTGAACTTTGCTTTGACAGATTAATTAACCCCTAAAACATCCAAATATTTTTGAGTAACAGTCTCTAGTTTAAACTGCTCCAACCAATCAGAATCAACTGACTTAACCTGACCCGATAACACCCTTAAAATTGCCTCAGCCATTGCTTGGCTATTTCCCACTGGCACAAGTTCACCATATTTGCCATTATCCAAAATCTCTTCCGGTCCACTGGGGCAATTAGTAGAAACCACTGGAATTCCCAAACCAATTGCTTCTATTAATACGCTTGGTAAACCTTCCCAAGCTGAGGATAAAACATAAACTGCAGCTCTTTTAATATAAGGATAAGGATTTTTGACAAACCCAACAAAAGATACATCTTCTTTTAAACCCAAATCCCGCACTAGAGAATTAAGCCTTTGGCGCTCCCCCCTGCTACCCAAAATCATCAATTTAGCAGGTCGTACTTCTCGGACTTTAGTAAAAGCTCGAATAAGGGTAGGAAAATCCTTCTGTGGGTCTAATCTTCCCACTCCTAAAATCACAGGAGGCTCTCCAGGTTTAAACCAGGGGTTTTCTAAAGGCTCTTGAGAATTGGCAAGTATTTGAGGAGTAATAATTGGATTATAAATTACTTTGATACGTTCTGAGGGCAAACCTGTTACCGTCGCCAAATCTTGAGCCACGCCCTGACCAACAGCAACAATACCGTCAGCCCAAGGATAAAAAAACTTTGCCAACAGTGGAGACCAACGGTCTGAACTCTTACGTTGGGCGTGAATAGAAAGAGTGTTATGCTCTGACACAACAACCCTTGTAGAACTAAATGATAAAGCTTTAGCCCACAATGCAATTTCATTATTATAGTGAAGACCCGAAAGCAAAGCTATTGGTCTTTCCCTTCGTAAATAACCTGCCAATATAGGAAGACCAGGCAACAGTCTAGGTGATTTCAAGTCCACAATCCTAACTTCTGGAGGTACTTGGCTCAAGTAAGGGCCATCTACAGTATTCATTATTAAGTCTACCGAAAGCCCCCGCTCTACAAAAGCTTGCATCAAATTTACCATGACTCTTTCAGCACCACCCCCAGAGAGCAAGCGGAGGTAAATAGCAATGTCCGGTCTATTTTTTGGCATAGTTGTAATTATTAAACTTAGAAAGATTAGTATGTTCTGAGACCAAAATTACAGTAGATACTCCCGCAATTTTTTTGGCAAGTATGGCAATTTTGTTAGGAAGATGCATAGCAGAAAAAATATTTAAAAACTCTCAAAATATTGTTAATTTTTTTCCAAAAGAAAAAGGACTCATAAATAAACTTAAAAGAAGTTCCATTTCTCCAATTAGTATCACATCTGTTTTAAGATTGTTCCTGTTTTTAAGATAAAAAACGATTGCTTTTCTTAAATCACTAATCATGTATGCAAAACTCATAACTACTTGTTGCCAAGGTTGATAATTTAGCATTCTAAAATAATAGCGACATAGCCCATTTTGACGGAAAAATTTTACTAAATACTCCTTCTCAAATCGTGATTTAGGAATCAAATGATCTAATTCCATCTCAGGATAGAACCACAGTTGCCAACCTTTTTGCCAAATATAATTTAGCATTTCTAAATCTTCATTTGTTTGTGGCAGTAAAGGAGTTTCAGGAATACTTTCTAGCCAAGCTTGTTTACGAATAACTATTCCTGCTCCAGGGAAACATTTTTTCTAGTTGATTTATATTTTTCGTTGTAACAATAAGTTTTTTTCCCTTCTATAATTGCAAAATAACGAGCTATTCTGCCAAATCCTGGAGGTGGTTCGACTTCAAATTTGCCATGAATTTGTCCCCCATAAGCACCAGCATTAGGATGTTCTTGAGCAAATTTATAAGCCTCTGCTACCCAGTCAGGATATGGTAAATTATCATCATCCAAAAATCCGATTAAATCACTTTTGGCCTCTTTGATAGCACATCTTCGCGCAAAAGCTAATCCTTGTTTAGTTTCAAAGCAATATCGAAGAGGATAAATTTCACTCCAATTAGATATATAATTTTTTATTACTTCGGCAGTATTATCAGTGCTATTGTTGTCAATAATCAGAACTTCCCAAGTGATTTTCTCGGTCTCAACTTGCAATCGCAATTTATCCAAAACCTCTAATATTCGGTTTTGTCCATTATAGGTACATATAGCTACTGTAAAATTAAGCATAAGTAGTTAACTCCTATTAAAGTCATTAGTTAAGTCAATACTATCTACATTTTTTCCCAGCTTTAGTAAATAGGGTAGTGCTAAACAAGTAATGATTGATTGTAGTGATGGACAAAATACTTAACAGCACCAATGTGATTTTCAATGGATTTAGATAAGTACAAAGTTTTTCGCACTAATCTGGACACTATTTGTCTTTAGGTGTGATTCAATTTAAGAAGTTTTCCTACTTATTTTCCCACTGCATTGATGTTGTTTAGTTGCTAGAATACTGCTGGATGTGGCCTAAAAATTATATTTTATAGATGTTCCCTCTTGAATTTTTATCTTAATCTATTATATCAGGCAAAGGAAAGGATCTGCTGCATTGTATGCCCGAGTAGCAACAGTAAAATCAAGCAGATTTTCTTCTATCACATTTCATCCTCAAAAGTAGGGATATCTAATAATTTAGAATAACATCAAATCTATAAGTCAATAGCAAGCACTTTCACCCATGCTTGAAATTTATTTTTTAATTTTAGATTATTTTTCTAGCAATATGCCAAGCATTTTTATAACTATCTCGATCAGTATGGATTTTTAATTAATAAGTATCTTATACAAGCAGCAAGTTACGAATACTAATATACAAATTAACTTCTTAATAATTCTATCTTTATTCTAATATCCAGAATTAATTGATTTAGACCGCTATAAAAATATTGAACCTTTTGAAAACACTATATATTTCATGACAATTTTCTAGGTAGTGAAATCCGAATCAAATATTTGGTGCAATCCCTGTTTAAAAACAAGACTCAATAAATCACAATCATTAAATAGTATTGAAGAATTACTCGGAGCAATTGGCCATAATGTCTAAAAATTGCAGTTTAGTATCTTTGAAGATATTTAAATACTAGACAAATGCCTGAATGCTCTACTAAGTATTCACATAGATAAAATAGATAAACACTATGAGTACAACACTAGAAAAGGTAAAATCAGTATCCATACTGAAAATATCTTTCAATTATCAAAAAATCTCTCTATACTGACCATGAAATTTTCTTAAGAGAATTAGTTTCTAATGGTGTAGATGCCATTGCCAAACTTAAAATGGTGGCTCGAACTGGAGAGTATAGTGGTGATGTTACTAATCCAGAAATAGAAATTAAAATAGACAAAGAAAATCAAACTCTCTCCATTACTGATAATGGAATAGGGATGACCGCCGATGAAATTAAAAAATATATTAATCAAGTTGCTTTCTCCAGTGCTGAAGAGTTCATTGAAAAATATAAAGGCAGCGATGAAGACGCAATTATCGGTCACTTTGGTTTGGGCTTTTACTCCTCCTTCATGGTTGCTAAAAAGGTAGAAATTGATACCCTTTCCTATCAAGAAGGTGCAGAAGCTGTTCATTGGAGTTGTGACGGTTCTCCAGAATTTGAATTATCAGATTCTCCCCGCACAGAAATAGGTACAACTATTACCTTAACTCTCCAAGATGAAGAACAAGAATATCTTGAAACTACTCGCATTAAACAGTTGATTAAAACCTACTGTGATTTTATGCCAGTAGCAATAAAATTTGAAGAAGAAGTAGTTAATAAACATAAAGCAATCTGGCGAGAATCTACTCAAAATGTTACTCAAGAAGACTACCTAGAACTATATCGTCATCTTTATCCTTTCCAAGAAGAGCCTTTATTATGGGTTCATCTCAATACTGACTATCCTTTTATTGTTAATGGAATTCTTTATTTTCCTAAATTAAAGCCAGATGTAGATGTTACCCAAGGTAACATCAAACTATTCTGTAATCAAGTATTTGTCACCGACCATTGTGAAGAAATTATTCCTAAATTTTTAATGCCTTTACGAGGAGTAATTGATAGTACAGATATTCCTCTCAACGTCTCTCGTAGTTCTCTATTAAGTAATCGAACTGTCAGAAGAATAGCCGATTATATAGCAAAAAAAGTAGGCGATCGCCTGAAAGAAATTTATCGCGATGAAAAAGATAAATATATCAGTTGTTGGCAAGACGTAGGTACATTTGTTAAGTTTGGTGCCTTGAATGACGATAAGTTTAAAAGCAAGTAGAAGATATCATAATTTTCCGCACTACAGCCAAACTTAACCCAACTGAAACAACTGAAACTGAAGCAAAACCAGCAGTAGAAGTACAAGCAGAAGGAGAAGATGTTTGGCAAGAAGTAACTCCAGAAACTTCTGATGCTAAAAACACTGATGAACAAGGTTTTTATTACACCACTCTCAAAGAGTATTTAGAACGTAATAAAGAACGTCACGAAAATCGGGTTTATTATTGTACTGAACCAGCATCTCAAGCAACTTATGTAGAGCTGCACAAAAACCAAGGATTAGAAGTTTTATTCCTCGACTCTTTCATAGATACTCACTTTATTAGTTTTCTAGAAAGAGAATATCAAGATGTTAAATTCTCTAGGGTAGATTCCGATCTAGATGAGACATTAATTGATCAAGAAAATCAATCAGAAATAGTCGATCCAACTACCAATAAAACTCGCAGCGAACAAATAAAAGAACTATTTGAAAAAGCGCTGAATAAACCCAAAATAAACGTTAAAGCTCAAGCATTAAAATCAGAAGATGCCAAAACTACCCCACCAGCAATGGTATTGTTGCCAGAAGCTATGCGACGCTTAAGAGATATGACTGCTATGTTGCAGCAGGAAAAAGCAGAATTTCCAGAAGACCATGTCTTAGTGGTAAATACAGCTCACCCACTGATTCAGAATCTGGCCAATCTTAGTCAAGGTAGTATTATTCAGGGCAGTGGGGAGTCTCCATCAGCAGAATTGGCCAAACAAATCTGTCATCATGTTTATGATTTAGCTTTAATGGCACAAAAAGGTTTTGACGCTGAGGGTATGAAAGAATTTGTCGAAAGGTCTAATCAGGTCTTGACTCAGTTAACTGAAAAAGTAATTTGATCGAATTAACTTGAAGGAAGAAGGTTGATTAACTTTTTTCTTTACTTTTGACTTTGCCAAAGTAGCTGATTCAAATTAACTCTTACTTCTTCCTTCCTTTTACAAAAATTGACAAAAGTACTCGCCTAAAAATTTCGGTTGTGCGTCAAGAAAGTGTGGTTCGTGTGGGGACCCACCTAACCCCTCCCAGGAGGGGAATGTAGGGACCCACCTAACCCCTCCCAGGAGGGGAATGTAGGAGGAATAATTATTCGAGAGACTTTTGTGCCCCTCTCACCCCAAAATTCTCACTTTTTGAGGGTAAGTGAATTGAAACAGGCACAGTTTTTTCGATTCTCAAAAGGCCAATACCTTTATTTACCAATGCTTTGAGATTAGATAGGTAAGCCCTACTTAGCTATATAATAAATAGGTTGTGAAAAAAATCTAGGTAGACAAATCATGGGTCGTAAATGTCAATTGACTGGAAAGAAAGCTAATAATGGCTATGCAGTTTCCCACTCTCATATCCGCACCCACAAGTTACAGCAAGCAAATCTCCAATGGAAAAGAGTTTGGTGGCCTCAAGGTAATCGTTGGGTAAAACTACGACTATCGACTAAAGCAATTAAAACTTTAGAAAGCAAAGGCATACAAGCTATGGCCAAGGCTGCTGGTATTAACTTGAATAAGTGCTGATATATTTTTCTGGCGTTGGTAATTTTAGGTATGATATCATGTCCGGATAAGAGCACGATAGAACTCCATGACCTTTACGCGACCAAAAAACTTTCTCCTTCTACTTGGGGTTTCTTCTTCTTTCCTCCTGACTCGGTCCTCCTGACTTCCCCTCCACCGGAGGGGTTAGGGGTGGGTTGACTCCTAAGTAATTATGATTAATATCATACACGCGCTTTACCGAAAAATTGGGTTTAAGGCCTCGCCCATAAGCGGGCGACTTTCTATACTATGCTATAATGAAATTGGTTATATACCCGCCTTGTCTCATAAATACTGTAGAAAAGAAGATTAGGTCGAGATTCCTTCAGTTGAGAGCTGAACAAGGGAAGCTTTCAGGTCAATGAGCAGCTTAAACTTGGAGGCACAGATCAGCATCCATAAGAATTCTTGATAAGTCGCGGGAGGGCATTCTGAGACTCGTGCGCGGACGTGGAGGCAAGTGTAAGACTACCGCATCTGGTAGCAGCAGCCTGTGAGACGTCAACTCGCTGAGGAGCTACGGCTCGGTAGGAATCCCCGTGCCTTTAGGCCGGGGAGGATGTCAACAACGCTATTTTTCTTTATACTCCTCTAATTTAACCGAGAAATTGTGGGTATGCGCCTCCCCTTTTAAGGGTATAAAAAAAGAGAATATTCCTTATTTCAATCCCAATGCTTTCCTAGGTCATGCTGCACAAACAGCGAGAGGTACTGATAATTGAAATGACCCTGCCCTACACTTGATGAGGACAGGGCTATTTTTTTTCTGGTTTTTTCCTAATTCTTTTTATAGAATCCCCGATCGTATCTTTATACGCGGTATGTGCTTTTGGCAGAAGTCCGACCCGACGACTGAGGAGTGAAGAGCGAAATTCAGGAACGAGAATAGGGAGGCAAGCATATGCGACTCCGCGACGACGTTAGTCGCATCTGCTGGCAACCCTAGCAAGTTGAAATTTGCTTCCATCTCCTCACACTCCCCACACCTCCCACACTCTCCCTATATTTTTAAATAGATCCACTCAGGGGTTCTATAGAACCCATTTGAGATCTATTTGAAAAGATATGCATACCCACTCATAACCACCCCCAGGAGGCAGGGCTGTTTTATTCTCCATAGACACGGGGACGCGGTGACACACCAGACACGGGGATGGAGTTGACATCTCCAGGGGTTGAAACACCCTGGATTCTGTGGTTAGTCCACCGCAAATGGGACGGGGCGAATAAATGTGCGGAATTTACTTCCGCACGCAGCCCCTCATAAATCCACATTTGCTTCAAGCCTATCAACAGACTCCTATACTCCTCGGCATAGAATGAAATCTAGCTGTGAGTTTACTTTTTTTTTGAATAGCTTTCATGAGTGGTTTTACTCAAGGAGCGAGCAATAAATCGCTGCTCTAGCTGCCTGCTTGCTTTTCGGTGCCGAATGCTGCGCAAACAGCCGTCGTAGGAAGCATCGTCCCCGTCTCCTGTCCGCCGGAATCTCACCGCACTAGCTAAAGGTCATAGCGACAAACCTTGTTCTTACTTGCTATTCCACTATTGCTAAGTATAGCATATTTTTACTACGGGTTAAAACCCGCGTGTCGTTATTCAACCAGCCGTTAAAACGGGCGCTGCGTACTTACTCCCGTCATTTTTTAGGTTTTTAAGCGACGTTGAACCAAATATTCTCTCAGGGCAAAAAGGACGCTTATTGGCTGAAGCCTGATGGCTTTCAACTGCCAAATTGAAGGTAAGATGATTTTTTACTAGGGGTGAGACCCATCACTTACTATGGTACAATATATTAGAGGTATCAAAAACAGATGACTCTTAAGGTTTCATCTCTTGATTTACCTAAATAACACGGGAGCATGAAAGCCATCGTCTTTTAAGCGATGGATGAAAGGTGAGGAGTCGGATTTTAAGGAGATGTATTTTATTTTACCGAAGAGCCACGTTGAAGGCCCCCGTGTTTTAACCGGGGGATGGAAACAACCGAGTCGTTTAGACTAGATAACTAAAGTGGTCTTGTGCTATTATTAACCACAATAAATTTTCCAGCCCCTGTTTGAAATGTACAGTTGTCAGCAAGTTTTAGTAAGTAAAAATCCCGATATTATTGCTATTTTAACATTCTTGTTTGAACAGTCTCACAAGCTCACTAACATGGGAATATATTATGGTCGGCAATTATATTTTAAGTCTCACAAAACTCATGGCAAGTTTGACGCAGGAAAAAGTTTATAAACACAACTATCATTACAAAGTTTTATATTCTCAAGCCGCACAACAAATATTGAGAACTGTAGCTGAATCCCATACGCTCTTATTATGGTCTAATGAAAGCCTACAATGAAGGTAAAATCTCAGACAGACCAAGGATTCCTAACTACAGAAAAAAAGGGGGAATGGCTACAGTTAGTTACCCCAAACAAGCATTAAAGCTTAAAGATAATCAAATTAGAGTAACACGCTTGTAATACCTGTAAGCGCTGGTTTGGTCTAGATTTTTTATATTCCTATTCCGAGTAATCTCGAATTTTTATCTATTAAAGAACTGAGAATATTACCGAGGAACAAATGTTTTTATTGGGAAGCGTGTCTATGAAAAAGAAATAGTAGTTAAACCTCAATTAAACCAAGACAATGTATTAGGAATAGACCATGGTGTAAATAATTGGTTGACCTGTGTATCCAATGTAGGTACGAGCGCGGGTTGTAGATGGGAAAAAGATAAAATCAATGAATCGTTGGTACAATAAACAAGTATCAACCATTAAAGAAAATCGACCTCAAGGATTTTGGTCAAATAAACTAGCTGCAATTACAGAAAAGCGTAACCGCCAAATCCGTGACGGTATTAATAAAGCAGCCAGAATAGTAATTAATCAGTCAGCCAGCCTCCTATGGTCGGAACTGCGTTATCAGCTATCAGCTATTTGTTATTAACTCATTATCATACTAGAGGAGAATTGTCCACCAAGTATAATTAAAATTAATTAGTAAAATTGGCTATAACCTAACCTCAGTTATTACTTTAATATGTTCATACATCTGATTGCTGTTTGCGGAGCATGACCTAGGAAATGCTAATAGCTGAATGCTTACATAAATTACGAAAAAAATTGTTGCCTAATTGCGAAAATATTAGATAGATTTTAGTATATTTTGATAGATAAAAATTTATAAAATAAGTGCATCACTATGACTGATTTTACTGTAGCAATTCCTACTTATAATGGAGCGAAAAAATTACCATTAGTTATAAGTAAATTACGGAATCAAATCAGATTAGAAGGAATATCTTGGGAAATTATTGTTGTAGACAATAATAGTACAGACAATACAAAAGAAATTATTAGTAGATATCAAGAAAACTGGCAAGATAAAATGCCATTAATATACTGTAATGAAGCACAACAAGGAGCAGGATTCGCCAGAAAAAAAGCAGTAAAAGTAGCAAATTCTCCATTAATTGGTTTCCTAGATGATGATAATATCCCAGCAGAAAATTGGGTAGTAGCAGCTTATGAATTTGCTCAAAAATATCCAAAAGCAGGAGCTTATGCTAGTCAAATTCATGGAGATTTTGCCGGAGAATTACCACCTAATTTTGACCGAATTAAACCATTTTTTGCCATCACCGAAAGAGGAGACTATCCATTATTATATCAACCTGCAACTAGGGTAATACCTCCTTCTGCTGGATTAGTAGTTCGTCAAGAAGCATGGTTAGAAAGTGTTCCAGATAAATGCATATTAAGTGGTAGAGTACCAGGTTCAATGTTAACTGGTGAAGATACAGAAACTATTAGTTATATTCAAAAAGCAGGCTGGGAAATTTGGTATAATCCAGCAATGGAAGTAATTCACAAAATTCCTCAACATCGAACACAAAAAAATATCTAATTAAATTTTTCCGTGGCATTGGTTTGAGTCGTTATGTAACTCGAATGTTAAATGTAAAACCATGGTTAAAACCATTAGCTTTGTTAGTCTATATGGCAAATGATACTCGTAAAATTATTCGCCATTTACTTAAATATGGTCTGAAGTTAAGAACAGATGTAATCGCAGCTTGTGAATTGGAATTATATATCAATAGTTTAATCAGTCCTTTTTATTTGTGGAAAAATGGTTATTTAACAGGAGCTACACAAAATAATAATTCAGATGTAGAATCTCAAGTAATTTCCGTAAAATTATTCAAATCTTAAATAATTTCCATGAGAATTATTGCTTGGCCAGCATTTAAGACGAAGTATCAAAATCCCTATGGCTATTTGTTATATTCCTCTATGGAGCTACAAGGAATAAGTGTGACAGAGTTTTCTTTGAGTAAACTACTGTTAAAACACTATGATATTTTTCACGTTCACTGGCCAGTAGAAACCATCGTCCGTCACCCCAACCCCTTTATAGCTGGTTTACGAGGAATAAATATGCTATTAGCTATTGATTTTGCTCGGGCTAGGGGAACAAAACTAATTTGGACTCTTCATGATAAACACCCTCACTCAATATTACATCCTAAATTGGGTACTTGGTTTCAGTCAGAGTTCATCAAGCGAGTTGATGGGTGCATAAGTCATTGTCAAGTAAGTCGAGAGTGGGCAGATTTAACTTTTCCGATTTTGAGCAATCGCCCTCATAAAGTTATTCTTCATGGTCATTATAGACAGGTTTATCCTGACAATGTAAATCGTGAGGCAGCTAGGAAAAGTTTAGATATACCTTCTGGGTCTGATGTACTTTTATTTTTAGGTAATATTGATAACTATAAAAATGTGCCTCATTTAGTCCAAGTTTTTAAAGAGTTAGCTCCCCCTAACTGGATATTGTTAGTAGCAGGTAAATTAATAGTTCCCAAACTTGGTACTCAGATATCGCAAGTAGCAGCAAATGATTCTAGGATTAAATTAAAATTTGGGTTTGTACGAGATGAAAAATTGCAGGAATATTTCCGGGCTGCTAATTTGGTCGTATTACCGTTTAAAGACATTTTAAATTCAGGCAGTGCATTATTCTCTCTTTTGATTGTCTCGTATTAGTGCCTGAGAAAGGAGCAATGGGAGAGTTACAGGAACAAGTGGGGCAAGATTGGGTAAAGTTGTATCAGGAAGAGTTAACTACAGAAATCTTAGAATCTGGGTTAGAGTGGGCAGTAAAAGAACGGCGATCGCCACAAGCTAATCTAGAGCATTTAGGATGGTCAAATTTAAGTCAGCAGACTATAGAATTTTATCAAAAATTATTAAGGACTACCGAACACGATAGTGGAAATATGAATTTACCTATAGGAAAACGTACCCTGAAAGAAATAACTGACTATGGAGTATATCTGTGGCAAAAACCATCTTTACCACCAAATAAATTTGTAATTTTTGGTAGGGGACGTTCTGGCAGTACCCTATTAGTAAGGTTCTCATAAATATCCTAAAGGATGGTATGGAGCGTGGGATATAGACCGCTGTTTAGAACGATGGAAAGAATCAATCGAAATTAGTTTGAAACATTCACACAAATCTAATCATATTCTAGTGAATTATGAGCAACTTGTAGCAGAAACATCTAATGTGATGAAAAAATTTTGTGAATTTATTAATGTAGAATTTGATGAAACAATGCTGCAAGATTATGGAAAAGCAGCTCAATATCTGAGTTTAGAAAAAGGCGGAAGAACAGTAAGTCAGGAAATAAAAAACCTAATTCTGATAAATTTAATCAAATATTTAATGAATCTCAAAAACAGTATATTTTAGATAGTATTTCAGGATTTAATCTAGATATATAGAGTTTCTCAGACTCCTGAAGTACATTTGTCTAAAGAATGTTACGAATAATCAGGGCAATTAAAATACTTTATAGGAGATGTCTTTTGGGCTAAAAAGATAAATTTAGACCTAAAAACTGCTATTAAAGCCATTCCCATAGGACTCGGTCCTCCTGAGTTCCCCTCCACGGTCGGGGTTAGGGGTGGGTTAACTCCTAAGAAATATCCTAACTATTTGTAGCAAACATTTATCAATTTAGTATTAGATAGTATTTCAGAATTTAATTTAGATATATAGAGTTTCTCAGACTCCTGAAGTAAAATTGTCTTTATTCTTCCTTATTCCCTATTCCCTATATAGTTATTATGCAAAATCACAAATTTATTTTTATTGGTGGCTTACACAGAAGTGGAACATCTTTACTGTTTCAATGTTTGCGAGAACATCCTCAAATTAGTGGTTTTAAAAATACAAAAGCTTGGGAAGATGAAGGACAACATCTACAGTCAGTTTATTCTCCAGCAAAAACTTTTGGTGGAACTGGACGTTTTGGCTTTAATCAAGCATCGTTTATGGATGAAAATTCTGAATTAGCAACTTCAGAAAATTCAGAAAAATTGTTTCACCAATGGGAAAAATATTGGGATATTCAAAAGCCAGTTTTGCTCGAAAAATCTCCGCCAAATCTAGTGCGAACTCGCTTCTTGCAAAAGTTATTTCCCAATTCATTTTTTATTATTGTGCTTAGGCATCCTATAGCAGTTTATTATGCGACTAAAAGATGGTGCAAAAATCCCCTTCACTCCTTAGTAGAACATTTGCTGAGATGTTACGAAAAATTTGAATTAGATCGAGGGAATTTGCAGAATGTTTTTGCATTTAAGTATGAGAGTTTTGTGGCAAATCCTCAAATTATTTTAAGTAAAATCTACTCTTTTGTAGAATTAGAAAATTTTCCTCTTAATATGGAAGTTTTTCTAATATAAATGATAAATACTTCTCTCGTTGGCATAAGTTGAAAAGCAACAACATCAAAAATTTATATGCTAGTTATGTGGAGTCGAGATTTGAGCAGAGAATTAATAGATTTGGCTATAGTCTGAAAAATTTAGAAATGATTGAATAAAATAAATAATTATGTACTTTCTCAAGATTAACTTATAATATTGAATGGAAGTATAAGCAATTGTCGATACTAAAACATCATGCTAGACTTTACTTATGTACTTTCTCAAGATTAACTTAGTAATATTGAATGGAAGTATAAGCAATGTCGAGACTAAAACATCATGCTAGACTTTACTGTTGCTATACCAACTTACAATGGGGCAAATAGATTACCTTTGGTGTTAGAGAAGCTGCGATCGCAAATTAATACAGAGAATATTTCTTGGGAAGTAATTATAGTTGACAATAATAGCAGCGATAATGTTACTCAAGTTGTTAATAGTTTTCGCTCTGAATGGCCAGATAACATACCACTGAGATATTGTTTTGAAGCACAGCAAGGGTTAGCATTTGCTAGACAAAAAGCAATTGAAGAAGCTAATGGTAATTTTATCGGTTTTCTTGACGATGATAACTTGCCAGAAGCAGATTGGGTGATTGAAGCAGTTAAATTTGGTCAAGAACATCAAACAGCAGGTGCATATAGTGGTAAAATAATAGGTGATTTTGAAGTTAATCCTCCAGAAAATTTTGATACGATTCAAGCTTTTTTAGCTATTAGAGAACATGGTTCTAAAACCTGTTTATTTGAACCAGAAAAATTAAGACTTCCTCCTGGTGCTGGATTAGTAGTTAGAAAGCAAGCATGGTCTGAAAATGTCCCTACTAGGTTAGCTTTGATAGGAAGAGTTGGAAATTCAATAGTTGCCGGTGAAGACTATGAGGCTTTACTTTATTTACACAAAGGAGGATGGAAAATTTGGTACAATCCAACTATGTGTATTCACCATAAAATTCCCAAGCAACGCTTAGAAAAAGAATATCTAATTCCTTTAGCAAAAGGGATAGGTTTAGCAACTTTTCAACTACGAACAATAAATACTAAAAGTTGGCAGATACCTGTGATTTTTCTTAAGACTATACTAGGAAATATTAAGCGAATTTTATTACTCTTAATTAAGTACAGGTTTCAGGTGAAAACAAAATTAGTTGTAGCATTCAAATTTGAATTTTTCTGGGGAAGCTTGCTTAGTACTTTTTATTATTTAAAAAATACGGGTAAATACAGAAAGCAAAAACTTATCTAAAGTTCATCAAACTTACTCATAACTATAGCTATCAAACTAAAATGAGTAAGTTTGTTCAGTTGTCTATCCATTGAGTCGTTATCAGCTACAATTAAGGTATGAAGCTAGTTGAACGTCATGTTATTACCAAATCACATTATTTGTGGTCAGAAATAGACCACAAGGCTTTTTTGTCGAAAAATCTGTTCAATTTAGCCAATTACTATCCAGTCGCCAATATTTCTTTGAAAACAAAAAGAAACTAAGCTTTAATCAACTGTATCACAAGGTATCTAAAAGTGACGATTATCAAGCTTTACCTACCAAAGTTAGCAAACAGATAATCAGAAGATTAGACTCAGCTTGGAGTAGTTATTTTTCAGCCTTAAGAGAGTGGCAAAAACAGCCCAATAAATTTTTAGGGAGACCAAAAATTCCCAAATATAAACATAAAGCATGCATGCCGAAATATTCTGCCCTATCCTCATGAATCAATTTACAAAAAAACCTTAAAAAAGGAATTTGTCATCTGTCGATGAGTGAAATAAAAATCCCCACTTCACAGACAGAAATAATAGAAACCAGAATTATCCCCAAAAGTAGCTGTTACATAATAGAGATAGTCTATGAAAAACAGGAGGAAACAACAGAAAATCAACAAATAGCAGGAGTAGATTTAGGAGTAAATAACTTAATAGCTGTAACGACAAATCAAACAGGAACTATCACCTCTGTTGATTAAAGGCAGACCATTAAAAGCAATTAACACCTTTTATAATAAACAACGCTCTTATTTACAATCTCAATTAAAAACTAACCACAATCAAACTAATTCTCATCGGTTAAAAAAATTAACTCACATTCATGTCGGCTCTTAGCCGAAACGAAATTGTCGAGTAGAAAACTATCTCCATACAGCAAGTAAAAGAGTAATAGATTGGTGTATCAACCATGAAATAGGAACCTTAATTATTGGGCAGAATCAGACTTGGAAACAAGAAATAAAATTAGGAAAAAGAACAATCAACAATTTGTGAACATCCCTCACTATAAGTTAATAGAGATGTTAAGATATAAAGCCCAACTAAGAGGAATAAAAGTAATAATAACAGAAGAATCCTATACATCTCAATCAAGCTGTTTAGATGGGGATGATTTACCAAAATATGGAGAACAAAAACCGAAATTTAGTGGAAAAATAGTAACAAGAGGGTTGTATAAAACCAGAGAAAATAAATTATTAAATGCATATTTCATTAATGGATAATGAATAATGAAAATTATCTCTAATTATCAATTATCAATTATCAATTATCCATTGGTAAATATGTCTTGGACCAAGGAATAAAGGGTTTGCCGTTTAACCCTGTAGTGGTCGATCCACTTGCGTTAAACTAAGGTTTCAGGCTTTTGAGTAAGTTTGAGTAAGTTTAGTTGAGCGGTAACAAGAAGCAAGGAAGTTACGATGAAAAAAGACAAATCGTTCTCTCCACAGTAGAGGCTAAATTATGTCCACAACTCAAACCGATCTAGCTATACATATCCGCTTCTTATATGGTGGTGGTGCAGAGCGTGTGCTTGTAAATTTAATGCCAGCTTTTATTAAACAAGGGGTAAAAGTAGATTTAGTGATGAATATGGCAGAAGGACCATATTTACCAGAAGTACCGCCAGAAGTTAGAATTATTGACCTTAAGACTAAAAAAACTTTAGCAGGTCTTCCCAAGTTAGTGCGTTATCTACGGCAGGAGCGGCCAAAAGTTTTGCTTTCCTTTTTGCATTATCCTAATGAGATGGCTATTTTGGCAAAGTATCTGGCCTTTGTAAATACAAGAGTCATAGTTTCAGAACGTAATGCTTTATCAATGCACGCTGGAAATGAACCCAGTAGTGAAAAGTGGTCAGCTATTAGTACAAAGCTTTTATACCCTCTGGCAGATGGCATTCTCGCCAACTCTAATGGTGTAGCTCAAGATTTAGCTAATATTACTGGTATTTCTCCAAAGCGCATCAAAGTTATTTATAACCCCACTATTACTCCTGGTATATTTGAAAAATCGCAACAAACTTTAGACCATCCTTGGTTTCAGCTAGGACAGCCACCTGTAGTACTTGGGGTCGGAAGATTAGACCCACAAAAAAACTTTTCAACTCTAATTAAAGCTTTTGCTAAAGTACGTCAGACAAAACCATGTCGTCTGATGATTTTGGGTAGGGGGCGCGAAACAGTACAACTTCAAGCTTTAATTAAGGAACTAGATTTAGAAAATGATGTGGCTTTACCAGGATTTACTAATAACCCTTATCCATACCTCAAAAAAGCAGCAGTATTTGTACTATCTTCTCTTTGGGAAGGGTTACCAAATGTATTGATAGAAGCATTAGCTTTAGGAACTCCTGTAATTTCTACTAATTGTCCTTGTGGCCCTGAAGAAATTCTTGATGGTGGTAGATATGGTTCCCTTGTACCTGTGGGAGATGATGAGGCTATAGCAAAGGAAATTTTAGATATATTATCAGGTAATTCTCGGCAAGTTGATTCGGCTTGGCTAGAACAATTTAGAGTAGAAAATGTTGCTCAACAATATCTGGAATTTTTAGGGTTAAATTAGGCTATAGCAGGGAACAGGGAACAGGGAACAGTGGGAAAAACATTTCCTAGTCTGAGATTCATCATCAGTAATTTTCCTAACCAATTCTTTCTTAGCTATATATTTCCAAGTCAGGATAATAGCAACTTTGCAGCAATTTTTCTGTTTGAAAAAAATTATGGATATTCGTAGTCAACTCTATATTTCGGCACGCCAAATTTATAGAAAATTTACCTCTAAAAATCTAGGTTTAAGGGAAATATTGTATGAGCAAATAATTAATGATTCTCCAGAAAGAACAAATAATTATTTATCTGCATTACTAGAATATGCCACAGCACATATTCCCTACTACAAAAATTTAATCTCTAGTCACAGCTACAATAGTTCTAACTTTTCTGAATTGCCGATTTTAACTAAATCAATTATTAGGGAAAATTTTGACAATCTCAAGTCAGATGAATTGGCAAGTCGTCGTTATTATTTTAATAGTTCTGGTGGCTCTACAGGAAAACCATTACAAGTAATTCAAGATGCTGAATATGAGGAATGGCGAGAAGCTACAGAACTATTTTTTTATCGCCAATTTTTAGATATTGAACCAGTGGTTACTTCTGAAGTTATTTTGTGGGGTTCTACAACCGATATTCAGCAGCAAACTAAGAAAAAGAATTTGACAACTAGACAAAAGTTATTAAATATCATTCAGCCTCAAAAAACCTTTTTAAATTCTTTCAAGATGACTAAAAGGATTTGCATAGATATGTAGAAGTAATTAATCAGAAAAAGCCAAAATTAATTAAATCCTATGCAGGTTCTCTATATCAGTTAGCCAAATTTGTTAAAGAAAATAATTTATCAATTCACAGCCCAAAAAGAATACATACTTCTGCTGAAACTTTACGACAATTCATGCGAGAACTAATAGAAGATGTTTTTAACTGCAAAATTTACGATTTTTATGGTTCTAGAGAGGTAGGAGCGATCGCTGGTGAATGTGCAAAGGAAAAATCCACATTTTTAATTTTAATAATTACTTAGAAGTTGTTGATAAAAATAATAAACCCGTACAACCTGGAGAAGAAGGCAGAATTTTAATCACAACTTTACATAATTATTCTATGCCTTTAATTCGTTATGAAATTGGCGATACAGCAATTTTAGGCAAACCTTGTAATTGTGGTAGTAAATTACCAACTTTAGAAAAAATTACTGGTAGAGTCAAAGACCATTTTCTTACCAGAGAAGGAACCCTAGTAGATGGGGGATATTTTACTCGTCAATTTTATTTCATAAATTGGATAGATGAATTTCAAGTATTACAAACAGACTTTGAAAAAATAGATATTTATTATGTACCTATAGGTCAACCTGTGGAGAATGAAATGGCAGAAATCTGCGATAAAATTAAACAGGCTATGGGTGAAAAATGTGAGATAAAATGGCATCAGGTAGAAGAAGTACCCAGAACACCCCAAGGGAAACTACTTTATACTCGTAGTTTGGTAGAAATTTGAACAATGAAAATAGCAGGAATCTTTGGAGAAAATTGTCAGAAAAAGACAATAACATCAATGGCTAATGCTCAAATTAGAGCGCAGTTAAATAAGTCAGAAATATTCAAAATTTCTGGTGGTTTTTTAGCAAAAATTACCACTGCTACAGGAACTACTGGTAATATCTCTCTGCATCGAACAGGTACTACTAATAATCAGTTAATTATTGCCGGAATACCTATTTTTACTAATGGGAATTTAGAACAAAAATTAAATCAAATTGTTGAGTCAGATTATCAGACTGCTGCTGAAGCATTAACAGAACTTGATGGAGCTTTTGCAGCTTTATATTGGGACCAGAAAGCAAATAAATTAGCCATTGTCACAGATATTCTGGGGATGCAGCCTTTGTATATGGCCAGAGTATCTGGTAAATTGTTGGTGGCCAGTGAAATTAAAGCGATCGCTGCTAGTGAGTTAATAGATTTAGAAATCAACCCTGGTGCCTGGGGTGCTTTTGTCACCTTTGGTCATACTCTGGGCAATGATACTACTCTTGATAAAGTTAAGCGTGTACCTCCCGGTGCCATTTTGATTTATGACCATCGTAGCGATCGCCTGGAAGAAAAGCATTATTGGCATTGGCCCGAACCTCAACCCGAAAAAACTTTGGCTGATGTAGATACGGGACAGATAATTGAGCTATTGGAACAGAATATCAAAGGTTATCTGGCTTATCACCAACCAGGAACAATATTATTGAGTGGTGGATTTGATTCTCGGTTGTTGTTGGCCTTGCTTGATAAAATGGGTATTGATGCTCAGGCAGTTATTCTGACCCATGAGGATGAATTTTTTGGCGCTGATGGTATTTATGCGGAGTGGGTGGCTAAGAAGGTAGGGGTGTCGGTAAAAAGGATGTCTTCCGACCCAGATTTTTTCTCCTCTCAGGGTTATTTGGATTATTTAGTCATGAATGAGGTGGCGACACCCAGTTTGTTTTTGTTTATTTCTCAGGTATTACAGCATTTGGAGCCTAATATGGGTGCTGTGTGGGAGGGATGTTATCTGGGAACAAACTTAAAAAGTAGTCAACCATTAGGTGGTTTCAGTGAATATTTAAACAATTGGATAAAGCCTCCTGAGTCCTCAAAATGGCAAGCTGTTAAACGTATTTTTTCCCCAAGACTGGCTCAAAATATATACGATAATTTTATTAATACTCTAGAAAATGAAAAATCCCTTTATCAAAACAATACCTATGGTGTAGCCGAATTTATCATGCGTAATCGAATACGTCACAGAATTGCGCCTAATCCTCTCCAAGTTTATACCAATGTATTACCTAATTTTACACCTGGACTTAGTAAAGATTTTTGTAATATAGTTGCCTCCCTACCATTTGAAGTAAAAGGTAACTATCGGTTATATCTTCAAATATTCCAGAATCATTTTCCTGAACTACTCACAATTCCATTTGTTTCTGGGGGCAAATTAGTACCTCCTCAAGCATTTTCCCCCTGGTATGATTTTTTTAATACAACCTACAAGCTTCAGTCTTCCCTTGCCAAAGTAAAACTGGGACGTGGTTTACTAAGACTTTTGAGAGTACCACTTCATCATCAATTTTTTAACCGTAGCAAATTCATAAATCAAGTAATTGCTATGATCAACCCAGAACATCCAGACCTTAACCCTGATGGAGTTCTCCGTATCCAGAGATTAATTAAGGCCAATCCCAAGAAATTGTCTGATGATATAGAAATTCTATTTTATTGGCAGATATGGCGTTGGCTCATGGAGAGTGGACAGAATCTACACGACTTAATTTTAGATAGCCATAGTTAAGATATCTTAAACTTCACTAATTTTGATATATTGATTAAAGTGATTTACTCTTCACAAAATATGCATACCACATTCCGCACTTCAATTTGTATCATGAACAAGTAGTATATAAATCCCTAACTTGGTAAGTATTTATACTATGCAAATCATCTCAATTACTTTTTTCGTCGCTCAAATTCCGAGTCAATAATTTACGCATAAATACTTGCTTGATTGATTACTCAATCACAGTAGCTATGATTTTCTGCTAAAATTCTATCTCCTATTTTATACTACTGGCGTGTCAAGCTTGAAATAGTGTTTTAGGAAAATTCTCCAAACCTTAGTCATAACAAGAATTATACTAGAAAATTTAATACATCATTTTCAGCTTGACGCGCTACTACATTTTGTGGTTCTGAATGTGGGATTGATCTACTTTAGCTTTAGAAGTTTAGCTGACTAGATCGATTTTTAAAAAAATTGGCAATAATATACACTAGAATATCTGTTATCTCAATTTCGTAGCTACGCTATTTGGCTTTACTTAATTAACTAATTTTGGTTTTTTTTATTTCTATAGATAAAAACAGCATTGGGTCATCTGCCTAATCAATAACAACTTCAATAGATATCTGAGCTAGGAAGTGGGCGTGACCAGTCGGCAATGCTAGCATAGAAATAGTAATAGATACTGCTAGAAAAACTAAAAGTCTATTTTAAATTATCCATTAATAATACACCTTGGGAAGGTATTATGTCCAAACACAAGTTAGTCAGGAGTATCCAATATTTAATTAAACAGGTAGGGGTACTGGTACCGCTTTTTATTAGGCATACAGACAGATTACTACTAAGAGTGACAAAAATCATCAATCGTCGTATTAGGTTCGCTAACTCTGGATTTGTTTTGCCTACTGTAACAATGGTGATTTTGGTAGTAGTTTTACTTAGTATTGCTATCCTGCTTCGTTCTTTTAACAGGGCAGAAGTTGCCAGAAATGTTAGAGTAGATCAAGCAACTTTGGCAGCAGCAACACCAGCTCTAGATAGGGCTAAAGCTAAAATAGATCGGCTGTTTAATGACAGTGCCTTACCCCGCTCTACTCCTACAGATTATTCTTTATACCAAGTAATTGGTGAAAATGCTGATGGAAGATACAGATTTGGGGACGAAATAGCCCTCAAAATAGCATTTGACTTTATCGACGATAATAGTATTCAAGAAAATGGTTCAGAAGATCCAGATGACCTGAGACTAGAAGATAATGAAGAAACGGAAACTGCCTGGATGTTTCCTGTAGATACAGATAATAATAGAAAATACGATACCTACACTTTATATAGTATTTTATTCCGTAGCCCCAGTCGCAATAATGATGGAGAATTTGACCGTACCAGAAACCCTTTAGAAGCAAGAACGCCACCAATGGCGGCTGTAGAAACAATTTCACCGCAATGTCAAAATGCCTTTGGTACAACTACAGGTATAGTAGGAGATTCAGATTGGTATAAAAATAGTAGTCAATTAAGTAAGAGTTTCTTTGTATACACAACTAATGTACCAATTACACAAGAACAATTAGCTACACTTGATGATAGTAGTTATGAGATAGGGAAAACAGGTTCCTCCGCTCTCGAATACCAGCAAGACCGTCTCCGCATCCCGTTAAATAACAACGCGGTATGGTTTGAAGATGATTTGGAGTTGGGTCGTGTTTCTAACTTTAGACTAAATGGTAGGGTACAAACAAATGGAAACCTGATGACAAGAGCTGGTTTTAATGGTCCAATAACCTTCTACCAAGTAAGTGACCCCCAATCTTGTTATTATGAAGCTGAAAATGCCAAGATTCTTGTGGGTGGTAATGTAGCAAATGGTGATGTAAATCAGTCTAGTGCTCCTAATGGAGAAAATGTTGTAGTCCACAGATACATACAAGGTGCAGCACCTAATACAAATGCAAACGAACAGCAAAATCAAATCGACGAGACGAATATAACAACGAATAAACAAGGTGGCTTAGATGTAGCATACGATATCAATGCTTACAATACAGAA
Source organism: Okeania sp. KiyG1 (assembly GCF_014132355.1). GTDB lineage: Bacteria > Cyanobacteriota > Cyanobacteriia > Cyanobacteriales > Microcoleaceae > Okeania. Next base: position 39,845 of record NZ_BLZO01000126.1, on the reverse strand, counting down.
ATAGCAAATCTTGTAACAGATGCTTTGGATGACGCACCAGCAGATGCTCCTGGTAAAAATTGTGAAAATTGTGGAAGTTTGCCAGAGGCAGTACAAATAAGTTATAATCAAAGAGCGGGTGAATACGAAGATAATTTAGAACTACTGGAAGATTTACTGGTGGATTACTATCGCTCGATAACCCCAAGAATAACTTTTGGAGGGATTGATACAGTTAATGATTTAGGTGATATTAATACTGATGGGAATATAGCGTATTTACCTACAAGCGATCCAGATTTGGCAAATACAGATCAAGCAGAGTTACTAATAGGCGATCGCATTTCTGTAGGTTATGGTTTGCCAGCTATCAATGAAGAAGAAGCAAATTTTCCAGGTGATTCTATAGAATGGAATCAACCTGGTGTAGCTGACCAGTCAGTTGAAGATAGTCTTAGAAAACGTAAAACCCAAATAGAAGATATACCAGACTTAGGTGACACTGGTCGGGGTCTGTTTTGGGAAAAAGAAGCAGCAAATATACCGGAAGCATTTGAAAACTCAGGAGGGTTGCGAGTAGTTACTGGTGCAGGAATTTATTTGGCTAATGCTCCAAACTCTGATGACTGGCAGAAGGAAAATGTTTGGTCTGATGCTTTGCCAATGGCATTAGAACCTATAGCTGCTGAGGATTCAAATAGTGATGGTATTCGTGATGATATTATATTGTTAGACGCGGATAATGATGGTACATTAGATCCGGAAGCTGCTCAAATTCCTTATCTAAGGATGCGGGCAACAGCAGTGTATCATTATGCAGAAGAAGATACACAAGAAGCTGGCAACCCCGATAATACAGCACAAACTCCTTTTGCTTGTATTAGCAATTACTACGATCCAACAGATGACATCAGTGCTCTTAATCAGGATGGACTACCATGGAATGAGGATGTAGATGGCCGCTCAAATAATGGCATTGTTTATAATTATGTCGCAGTAAGTGAATCTAATGCCAGACTAACAGTTCAGGCAGAATTAAAATACCCTAATGGACGCTATGTAAATCTACCCCTGAAAACAGCTTTAGAGACAGCAGCAGGCGATCGACTACTACAGCATTACTCAGCAATACACGCGGCGCAATGTGCTTTGCATATATTGGACAGCCCAACTGATTATTCAACAGCAATTCCTCATGGAGCAATCAGAGAAGCAACATTCCTAGATGCCAGGGAAGTTAAATCACTTAATCGCCTTAGCACTGATGAAACACTACCTGAATGGCTGGAAATAGCAGAATTAGAAAACTTGCAACCAAATTCAGACAACCCTGCTGATAACCCGACAAGGTATAATTTGCCTTTAGAGCAAAGGCAACCTCTAGAAATTCGAGTCACAGAGATAGACTTGAGTCAACTTCGAGAGTCAGGTGCAACAATAGGTACAGGCGAATATTTACTACCTAATAGTGGAGTAATTTATGCCAGCCGTGATGATGCTTTGCCAGATATTAGTGCTGTGGATAAAGATGGAGATATCAACGACCCCACTGTAGAAGAAGAACTTCTAAGTACATCAGACTTTAAGCTTGACCCATCTCGTCGTCCGAATGGCATTCGCTTAGTCAATGGTACAAACTTATCTCGAACTGATGCTAATGATGGAGATGTGGCGGTAGAAAAGGGTTTGATTTTAGTATCAAACGTGCCTGTTTATATCAAAGCAGCAGCAGAAACAGAAGATGGTATTCCTGGATTTAACCTCCATAAGAAACCAGGTACAGAAACTCCCAGGGAAGAATTTAATAAAACATTAGATGCTGATTGGGGGAACTTTTATACTCGTGGTGATGAAGGCTTTAATACTGGTTTTGCCTGTCGTAGCGGTCAACCAGGATGTGGAGATGGAGGCGACCAGTGGCGTCCGGCAACAGTGATTGCTGATTCGATAACGTTACTTTCTAATGATTGGGAAGATGGTTATCGCAATCAAGGAGATTATGATTTGCGGAATAATCTTGGGAATGATGCAGCAGCAGCTTTCCTGCAAAATGGCTTCCTGTTCAACAACTTTGTTACCACTTCTCAGTGGGCTGATGATGGGAGTGATGGTGGCGTTTGGCCTAATACTGTTGCGGATACTGACCCAGATAAGACTGAGGAACAGAACTATATGAATTCTTATCTAGCTAATGGTATTACTCCGATTCAGCGACGGGTAAATTTTCCAGAATATTTGATGGAAGTGTGTACAAAACTACCTGTTTCTGAATGTACGCCTGATGATTGGAATGTTGATCCAGATTTAAATTTGAAAGCTTCTAACGTCATTACTGCAACATTTGATCCTGCAATACACAGGGCAGGCACAACAGCTCGACCTGCAGATCCAGCCTTTCAAGGTTATGCACGCAGAGTTGCTTTTTTCAGAAATGGTAATCAGCTAGCAGATAATGGTGGAAATGCAATTACTGATATTAGCGATGCTCAAGATTTAGTCCCCATTGGAATTAACGGCGGAATTGGTACAGTAGGAAATATTACAGGAGGAACAATTCAGAGGTTTCCACTCACTGGTTCTCCACCTGCTAGCGTAGCAGGCTCACTTTGGTTTCAGACAACGAGTGATGCAGCTAATCCTACTGAATCATCAAACATAACTTACAATGCCACCAACTCCCTATTCATCAAGCAAATGCCTATTTCTGGTGGAACTTATGCTCCTGAAGGTCAGCCATTGTTAGCTCCTATGCTGCAAATTCATTCAGCTACAGGAACACCAGGTACTGGTAATACACCTTTCGGAGGTACAGGCCAAGATAAACAAACTGCCTTGCAACGACGATGGCTTCAAGTAGCAGACGATGACGGTCCGAATGATTCAACATTTTACAACATAACATTTGTCAGCGGTAACACACCATCAAGACCAAACCCAAGTGAGACAAGTGGTGGTCTGCATAACTTTGTTCGGACTCTAGAAATGTGGGGCGATCCTGACATTGACCAGATTCCACAACGGACAATCAATATTAGGGGTAATTTAATTCAGTCTGGACAAACAAAGTATGCTACAGCACCTATGCAGCCAGCGGACAAGGATCAGAACACAGCAGCAGGTTTATTCTACGAACTTAATGGTAGTGGTAGAGCTGTTTATCGATGGAACAATAACGACAATGGTTTTCCCTACAGAGGTGGTGCATTCTCTCAAAGGTCTCCGTTCTACTGGCCGTCAGCACGTTCTTGGGGTTTTGATGTAGGTCTTTTATCTCAGACTCCTGACTTATTCGCTCAAAGGTTTACAGGAGAACCTGTTGATGATCCTAACGAGTATTTCCGAGAAATTAGTTCAGATGATGATTGGGTGAGAGTTTTGCTCTGTGCAAAGAGACAAGATAATGACCAACCAGCTCTTGCAGGTTATGTACGCCCTGATGAGTGGTGTGCAACAAATTCTTATTCAGCTCCAGAATAGGGGATAACTAATGATTAGACTTCTTGTACAATTTTGGTGCAAGAGGTCTATTAATTAATAAACAGAAAATTGGGAGGTAGAAATTATGAAATTACTGAAAATTTGGGACAAATACCGAAAAGCAAGTGAATCTGGCTACACCATCATGGAAAGTTTAGTTGCGATGGTTGTAGTAGCGGTATTAATGAGTGCTGTGGCACCTGTGATAGCCCTATCTGTGGGGACTCGGGTTCAAGCGCGAAGGTTAGAAATAGCGACACAAGCAGCAAGAAGTTATATAGATGGAGTCAATTCTGGAGTAATTTCTCATCCCAAAACATTTAACATTAGCCCTTCAAGCTTAACTCCTATATCCATTACTGGAGGTCTTAGCTGCTCAAGTGACGGACAATATTGTAGCGATGACCTTGGTAATGGAAATGGCCAGCTTTTTTGTGTTAACGGTGATGAAACTTCAGGTTGTCAAGTAGGAAGTCTTACAGATATGGTACTTCATGTAGGAAGTTTTAACCCAAGTATGTTTACTGTGGGCTCTACCGATCCTAATTACGCAGAAGGCTACCAGTTAGGTATCTGGGTATATAGAGCTGATGCTTTTAAAGAATCGGGGGAACTCAAAAAAGAGCTACCCTCAACTATCGTGACAAATGCTATAGGAAATAGCAAAGCCCCTTTGATATCTATCAATACCGAGGTTACTCCAACAGAAGACTCTTTTAAGAATTTATGCGATCGGATTCCTTCTATTGATGGTGGAGCTAAAACTTGTAACTAACTTAAATAGTTTTCAATATAGTTAATATACGACTGTAGAAAAGGAAGATTTTTAGATGAAATATGTACTAAGGCTACTAATTAAAAGTAAAGCGCTCAATAAGTCTAAGGGTGCTAATGGTTTCACAATGATAGAGCTACTGGTAGGAACAATTATTGCTTTTTTAATAACTATACCTCTGCTCAGTTTTGTAGTTGATATCTTAAATACAGATGTCAAAGAAGAAGCCAAAGCAAATACAGAGCAAGAAGTTCAAACAGCACTTGATTATATTGAGCAAGACCTCAGTCAAGCATTATATATTTATGATAACGATGGAGTAGTGACTGCAGATATTGGGAATGAAGTAGCTTTTCCCAATAGAACTCCTATTTTAGTCTTTTGGAAACGACAGTTTGTTCCTGGTGTAATTCCTGTTCCTGGTGATGATACTGAGCTTCCTGATGATACTCATGTTTACTCCTTGATAGCTTATTACCTCAGTACAAATAACCCCAATGGTATCTGGTCTAATCAGGTAAGAATTGAAAGGTTTGAACTTAGGGATGCGGTAGTGAATCTTTGGCTAGATAATGATGACCCCAACTATACTATTGAAGCTGCATATCCAGGTTTTAATGATATACCAATTGGTGGTACTGGCACTCTTGAAGAACAGATGAATAGCTGGGAAAACAGTGGCGACTTTGGCGGTCGCAATCCAGAAGTTTTAATTGATTACGTTGACCAGGGTACAGCTACAGGTACTGTTGATTGCACAAATGTTTCCCCTGATGCACAGTTAATAGGAACTGCCAATAGTGGTTTCTACGCCTGTGTAGACTCATCAAGAACTTTAGCAAAAGTATTTATTCGAGGTAATGGTTTAGCCAGAATTCAAAATAATACCCCTACTTGTACTGCCAATTCGGCTTATTGTCCCACTGGAAGTATTACAGTCCAAGGGCGTAGCTTGTTTGGCGGTCAATAAATTTAAAACTAAATACGAATATAGTAAAAATAGGAAAATTATATGGAATTTACAATATTAAAATTATTATGTACCTATTCCAAGCAACTATCAACTAAACGTACTAGCTCTAATGCAGGATTTAGTTTAATAGAGTTAATAGTAGTAGTTCTAATAATCGGAATTTTATCGGCGATCGCCGCCCCTTCCTGGGATGCTTTTGTCACAAGACAGCGTACTCGTACTGTTAATAGTCAAGTATTGCAAGCTTTACAGAAAGCACAAAGTGAGGCTAAGTTGAAAAAGGAATATGTAATTGTTACATTCACTCCTACTGGAGACCCACCTACAGTCATACCAGAAGTACAAATAGAAAACTTACCTCAAGAAGAATTAAATGTTAATGGAGAAATAAAAGCAGGAATGATTAAACTTGTCACCAGTGATACTACCAACTCAGTTAGATTTAACTATCTAGGCGCAGTACACCTAGATGAAGTAGATAGTACACAAACTCTACCCTTTGCAGTCACAGTTTCCACACCAGATGATGGACTCAAACGATGCGTAATTGTACAAACCCTTTTAGGTGGAATGAGAACAGCAGAAGGAGCTGATTGCCCATAAACTAATTCTAGCCTGATGCATTACCATAAAATAACTGCCCTGTCAAACTAACTCCAGGTTAACGACAGGGCATATTTTTTGTGCTAAAAAATATCACTAGACATCTCCAGAAAAGAGGGAATAGGGAATAGGGAAGAACAATTGATAATTTCTGGATAATAATTGATTGTCTTTTTGATTTTTGGAGATGTCTTACTCTATTTGACCCTATAATACCAATTTGAAAAAAGAATGCTACAAAAAGGTAGGTGTTGACCGGATATGCTGAAAAATAGCTATTCCAATTCATTTTAGATTATTATTTCTATCGTTTTCCCATTTTTTTAAATATTCATTTCTTCTTCCTTCTTCCCTGTTCCTTCTTTCATACGGACGTTGTATGCAACGTCCCTACCATTTGTAACAAACATTTACCAAATTTGTATAACGGTTTTCACTCATGTAGACTAAAAGATTTCTGCCATCTGCTTTTAAGCTAAAATTTATGTATTCTATGTTAATGAAAACTGCTATAAAACACGAAATTAGGGTTTAAATGAACGTAAAAGTATCAAATAAAGTATCAAAGTCCGTAAAATCAACTATTATTAAAATTACTGCAAAAAAATTATCAGAAAAATTACTTAAACAAAAAGAAGCAGGATATAGCCTCACAGAATTAACATTAATTGTTTTGGTTGTGGGTATTCTGGCAGCGATCGCTACTCCTGGATGGCTAGCTTTCACCAACAACTATCGTCTCCGTACCTCAACTGACAGAATATATCAAGCGATGTTTACAGCTCGTCGCAACGCTATGCGGGATAAAACAGCTTGGCAAGCAAGTTTCCAAGAAACCACCAATATTTTTGGTCAACCCGTCATTAGATATGCGCTACATAAACCAGCGATCGCTCCCAAAGACTTACCAACCTCAAGTTGGAAATATCTAGAACCTGGTATTGAGATAGACGACAACGGGACAAATGACAAAGGCAACTATGAAACTACTCTCCGGATAGTTAAACCCGATACCAATACAGTTACTAAAAACAAAACAGACCCCATCTATCGTGCCCTTTTTAACTATAAAGGTTGCCCAGTTTACAACCCAACTAATCAATGTACCCAAACTAGCTTGCAAGCAAAAGGGCGTATTGCTATAAAGCACCAGAACCAAGACAAACCCAAAAGATGCGTGATTATTTCCACTCTGCTTGGAGCTATGCGAACAGGACAAGATCATGAAAAGGCCGAGAAAAGTACGGGGAAATATTGCTATTAAAATGGTAGGTTGGGTTGAGAAAATCAACGTTAGCGCAGCTTACCCGACGGATAAATTGTTGGGTTTCACTACCGTTCTACCCAACCTACATTACCAAAGGATTAAGAGGCTATCTGATAAGTCCCATTTGCTACATCACACGCCTCCTAAATCCCCTAATTTTGGGGGACTTTTACCAGCTAATGATTCTTGTTCCCCCCAGTTATTAAAATTTGTAGGTTGGGTTGAGAGAAGCGAAACCCAACATTAATTAGGGCTTTATGTAATTAATTTTGCATAGGCACTTAATTGTTAATTATTAATTATTGAATAACACTTTCTTCCAATTCCAACACCTGCCAAACTTCTTCCATCAACTCTTTCAAACCAATACCAGCAACAGCAGAAATCAGGAAAAGTTTTCCCTCATTAATCTCCCTAAACCTACTAATCAACTCTTGAATTTCTGAACTTTCTAAATCTACAGCATCAACCTTATTCAAAGCTAAAATTTGCTTTTTATCTTCCAAGTTTCGCCCATAAACTTTCAACTCATTTTGAATAGTCTGATAATTCTCCACCGGATTAATATCTGTAATATCGACCAAATGCAATAATAATTTAGTCCGTTCAATATGCCTTAAAAATTCATGCCCCAAACCCAAACCAGCAGAAGCACCCTCTATTAATCCTGGAATATCAGCAAAAACAGTACCATCTCCCGTAGGTTTTCTGACAACTCCTAAATTTGGAACTAAAGTAGTAAAAGGATAATCAGCAATTTTCGGACGAGCAGCAGAAAGAGCAGCAATTAAAGTAGATTTTCCCGCATTTGGTAACCCAATAATTCCCACTTCAGCTAACAGTTTCAACTCCAATCTTAACATTCGAGTCTCACCCTCCAACCCAGGCAAAGCATATTCAGGAGCGCGGTTACTATTACTGAGAAAATGTTTATTTCCTAACCCACCTTTGCCACCTTTTGCAACACAAAAACTTTGTCCCGGTGTAACTAAATCTCCCAATAATTCCTCAGTTTCCGCATCATAAATCATCGTACCAGGGGGCACTTCAATTAAGCGATCGCTCCCTGAAGCGCCAGTCATATTTTTTGGACCGCCACGCTTACCATTTTCTGCTTTAAAAATACGTTGAAATCTAAAATCGAGCAAAGTTTGAAGATTTTCAACTGCCACTAAAATCACGGAGCCACCACGGCCACCATTTCCACCAGATGGGCCTCCGGCAGGCACATATTTTTCTCGGCGAAAGGCAACCATACCGTCGCCACCTTTACCAGCTTCTACTTGAATTTCTGCTTGGTCAATAAATTGCATATTTATCCGAAATGCTGCTCTTTTTTAGTTGAATAAAAAGTCATGTGTAGGGGCGAACAACTCCCAATGATTACATCCTATCGCAATTTTTTTGGAGATGCAACACAAAATTCCACCAATTTTTTTGAGCTTCACACAATGAGTTTTTTTGATTTGTCGGTTGAGTGATCGTTTCATATATACTCATTCCAGTCAAGATTGAGACAAGGGTTTCTTGTCTTGAAAGAGTTTCAGCTAAAAAAGTTTTCCAGTCTTATTCAGAATGACTATATATCTATTTAGTGCTATGCTGCTCTTTTTTAGTTGAATAAAAAGTCATGCGTAGGGGCGAACAACTCCTAATGCTTATATTGTATCGCAATTTTTTTGGAGATGCAACACAATATATCACCGTTTTTTTTTTAGCTTCACACAATGAGATTTGACTGAGCTGGTTTGTCAGTTTAGCGATCGCTTCTGTATATCTATTAATCATTATCTCTATTAATCATTTATCGCAAATGCTGTTTTTGCGTTGAATAAAAAGTCATGCGTAGGGGCGAACAACCCCTAATGCTTATATTGTATCGCAATTTTTTTGGGGTTGCAACACAATATATCACCGATTTTTTTTTAGCTTCACACAATGAGATTTAACTAAGCTGGTTTGTCAGTTTAGCGATCGCTTCTCTATATCTATTAATCATTTATCGCAAATACTGTTTTTGCGTTGAATAAAAAGTCATGCGTAGGGGCGAACAACTCCTAATGATTATATTGTATCGCAATTTTTTTGGAGATGCAACACAATATATCACCGATTTTTTTTGAGCTTCACACAATGAGATTTAACTGAGCTGGTTTGTCAGTTTAGCGATCGCTTCTGTATATCTATTAATCATTTATCGCAAATACTGTTCTTGCGTTGAATAAAAAGTCATGCGTAGGGGCGAACAACCCCTAATGCTTATATTGTATCGCAATTTTTTTGGGTTGCAACACAATATATCACCGATTTTTTTTGAGCTTCATACAATGAGATTTAACTGAGCTGGTTTGTCAGTTGAGCGATCGCTTCATATATAATCATTGAGCGCAAATGCTGTCTTTGTATTGAATAAAAAGTCATGCTTAGGAGCGAACAACCCCTAACGCTTATATTGTATCCCACATTCCGCACAACAAAATGTAGCAACCGAAGAAGGAGTCAGAACTCAGGAGTCAGGAGACAGAATTTGGGAGAAAACCATAGGTGCTGTAATTGAGTAACAAATCAAGCAAGTATTTATGCGTAAACTTTTTACTCGGAATTTGATCGACGAAAATGAGATGATTTGCATAGTATAAATACCTACCAAGCTACGAATTTATATACTACTTTTAATATTACGCTCTTGAAGTGCGGAATGTAGGTTGTATCACCATTTTTTTGGGGTTGCAAGACAATATACCACTGTTTTTTTTTAGCTTCACACAATGAGAATTGGGGAAACCCTGATTTTTTGATTTCTCAAAAGCCAAGGTTTACGATAACTAAGAACAGAATAAGACTAATAATCATCTGAGTTTCTTGTGCAGGAAGTAGAATTTTTCAGCAATATCCATTCTTTTTTGCCAAATTTTTAAATCTTTAAAAATCATTAGTAGCCGACATTTTCAAAAGTCATTAATATGTGACATTCTAACTTAACTTCTAATCCTCAACTCTTCCCTACTCCCTACTCCCTACTCCCTAACAATATTTAGAAATATCCTCCTGACATTCATCTGCCAAATAAGATAAAGCACGGAAACGTATACCAACCAATTGGTCGTACAGTGGGTTAAGTTTGCACATAGCTGGAATGTGAGCTACCTTCTTACCAAAAATCACAATATCTCGCTCAAATGGACATTGAGGGGGAATCATCTTACATACCATGTGAGCCACTTTTGGGTCATGGATATCCCATCCATCCAACCAGTCTTTAATGGGAGCAAGTACAGTTTGATGATGTTCGGGGTCGTGGGGAATAATGAAAGTACCAGTATGTTCAGTTTCTTCAATCCAACTGTCTAAGTCATCTTCTCTTGCTTGTTCCTTAGCTTTTTCCAAATTTTTTCTCAGTGCATCTAAAGCTTTAACCTTTAGTCCTAAAGCATCACAATATCTATGAAGTATGTCATCTTCAGTAATAGAATAAATTCCATCTGCCAAAGCTACCATCACAGCAGTTCTCATAAAATTTTCTGCTATGGTAGGATTTTCTCCAAGTACCCTAGCTAAATCATCTGGATTAATAGGTTGTAATTCTGATATTTCAATTTTAGAAGCAAACTCTTCGTGACTAAAATGGTCAAATAAATCTTTCTCTGTAGCATCTAATTCTCCATCAGCATAAGCAACGGTCATTAGTCCTCTTAACCAGGTAGTAGTTTGTTCTTTGTTTAGAGAAGATTTTACGATGTTAGTCATGGCTTAACCTGTGATTAATAACTATAATAAATACTGTTTTTTGCCTGACTCCTAAAACCAATCACAAATTAAGTTGGTATGGGAGTTATTAATTATATTTTACTTCACTCTCTCCAGCCTAAAATCCTGATGTTTCCGATTTATGTTAATTTTATTTATGAGGTTTTTAGTAGTTATGGCTACATCATTTTATGCAAAATAATGATTCTGGTCTTTAACTATTATCCAAATGTAAAAATTAAATCTTCGTTCCTTGTTCCCTACAAATAAATCATCTAATACCATTTTCAAAAAATATTGCTACATTGGCGATTCAAGGTGTTAGGTGGTAGGTGGTAGGTATAAGAAATAAAAAGTGAAGATTTTTCAATTCCGTTAAGCATCTATATTTTACTGTAACAATCTTTCTTGAATTTGGTATAACTTATTTCCTATAAACTTATCCAACTTTGCCATAATTCAGAATTATTGAAGGAACCAGAGTTGATTAGTTCTAAAATATGCTCTGTCATTTTCGTGCCAATATTATCTATAGGAAGGAAGATCGTTTCCTAATAAAGCAAAACTAATAAATAATACCTGCCACAGGAATAGTCCACCAACTTAATTTAGCAAAAAATTTAACAGGAATAGTAAAGCAATAGATTAGTAATAAATGCTTTAAGTGAATAGAATAAGCTTTTGGAATAGGGGTTGTGGCAATCCTTTGACAACCTCCAAATTACTCGCATAAAGAAGTATAGAGATTAACAATTAAATGAATACAAGTGCGGGCATCTTGCCCGCGATTAATTTATACCATTAAAGTGGAATCTGCTGTATAAGTTAGTATTAAAATTAGTTATTAATTTTTATTCATTCAGAAGTTATTTGTATTTTTTAGTTGAGGACAATTATTCATAGAACTTACACAAAATTAATTAAACATTTTCCATCATTCAAACCTTTTTGCTGCAAAATTTACTGATAACTGATAACTGATAACTGATAACTGATAACTGATAACTGATAACTGAAATTACCCATTACCAATTACAATTATTGTATTCTGCATTAATCCATCACAAAAGTTCCTTGTTTACCAATAAACAACTAAATCAATATAGCCACCTTACTGCTAAAGAACGTAAATTTATTTCATTTCCAGCTCAATTATTGCTAGATAAAAATCTGCTAGTTGGTAAAATTCTCGACTTTGGCTGTGGGTTGGGAAACGATGTTAAACTACTACTACAAAAAAACTTTTCAGTCACTGGTTATGACCCTTATTATTTTCCAAAATATCCCCAAGCAAAATTTGATACTATTCTCTGTTTTTATGTTTTAAATGTTTTATTTGAACAAGTACAAACTCAGGTTTTGATGGAAGTTTCACAATTATTAAAACCTGGAGGTAAAGCTTATTATGCTGTTAGAAGAGGTTTGAAACGTGAGGGTTTTCGAGAACATTATATACACAAAAAACCAACTTATCAGTGTTTAGTTAACTTACCTTTTAAATCTATCCACACAGATGAGTTGTGTGAAATATATGAATATATTCATTATAATCAGCAAAAAAATTCGACAAACAATTGCTTATTTTGTAACCCGCGTAAAAATTTACAATTAATTACAGAGTCAGCAAAAATTTATGCAATACTTGATGGCTATCCAGTTACAAAAGGGCATACTTTAGTTATACCAAAGCGTCATCTAGCAAATTATTTTGAGTTACCTGTAGATGAACAATTAGAATGTTGGTTAATGGTAAATCAAGTGCAGAAACTTTTACAGGAAAAGTATAATCCGGATGGGTTTAATGTAGGGATAAATGTTAATCGTGCCGGAGGACAAAAAATGATGCACACAAATATTCATGTCATTCCTCGGTATCAGGAAGATAGCTTAGGAGTCAAGGGAGGAATGAGATTTGTTGTGCCAAAGAATTCAAGAATTTAGAATTTAGAATGCGCGAATTTAGAATTACCTCTCCTTTAAAATGAAGAGGATTGACTCATTAGTCGGTACTCCGCGCTCCGGAACAACTTTGTTACAACAAGTATTAAATACTAATTCCCAGGTAGCGATCGCTCCTGAAACTAATTTTATGAAAAAATTTTGGCCAAAAACAAGATTATATAAAAACTTATAGTGAATTTCATCTCACTTAGGTAAACTACTAGCGAGCAAGATACTCGCACTACTGAAGTTTGAATATTAATACTTGTACCTCACATACAAAGCCAGATTTTTTCTTCTTCCTTCTTTCCTCTTTCTTCTGCGATACAAATTATTCTCAGTCAAATATCAGTCAAATTAGAGAATAAACTACTCTTAGTATTAGTACGAGTAAAAGAATTCCAGGTTCCCAAATCTTTGCCAGAATATCCACATAACATAGCTCTAGTAGAGTCACTTAATCCCTGCACCAAAGTAAAATCAACTCCAGCAATACTAGGAATATTATCTAAACTCGCCCCTGTTAAATCAGCAGCTCGTAAATCAGCTCCCTCTAACTCTACCCCATTGAGTCGAGCATCACGCAAATTAGCACCTACTAAAAAAACTCCCTTCATATTAGAACCACTGAGAGCTGCACCTTGCAAGTTAGCACCTGTCAAGTCAGTGCCACTCAGATAAGAACCCCGAAGATTTGCCCCTTGAAGGTCAGCTCCTCGGAGGTAAGCTGTATTTAAGAAAGCTCCACTTAAATCAGCTCCTGGTCCAACTGCTCCTGATTTTTTATAAGCAAATCCTTCGGGCCAAATTGTTTCGCTATTATAGTAAGCTACTTGTAATTTAGCTCCTGCCAAATTAGCATTAGTCAAATTAGCCCTTTGTAGTTCAGCTCTATTAAGATAGGCATCAGTTAAATCTGCTCCACTCAAATTTGCTCCCTGAAGATTTGCTCCTCGTAGATCGGTGCCTTTGAGATTTGCTCCACTTAAGTTTGCTTCACTCAAGTTAGCTCCAATTAAGATTGTATTATTTAGATTGGCCTGTTGTAAATTGCTTTGACTCAGATTGACTTGATATAGTTCAATTTGACTGATATCTATATTTTGTAGGTTACTACCTGTCAGATTTTTGTTTTGCTGATAAGCTTGAATAATTTCTGTGGCTGATTGAAACTGCATTTTGTTTGAAGGGAGTTCGCTATTAAAGTATATATTTGAGCTATTCTATCAAAAAATCTTTAAAGAGGACTCCCGTTATAATCTTTGATTTGATGTCGGGAGTGTGAAAATTTTATCAAAATAATTGGGTCGCGCAACCCCGCCTTTTAAGGCGAAATATTTTGGAGGCTTGCTCAAATGCCCTACTTCCCCTCCTGGGAGGAGGGGCGAGGGGTGGGTTAACTTCTGTATGGGCGAACGGCCGTTTGCTTCGCATAACTATCGTTAACGCCCCTACTGACTTCTGACTTCTGACTTTGTTAAGACTCTCAATATAATTTTTATTGATTTTTCTTAAGTGACAAACTCCCACACTAAGCTAAAGCTATAGTGTGGGCTTCTCGTTTCGCAGTCCCGGTATCCCGTCGGACAAGCGCGTGCTTTAAGGACGGGATGCCCCGCCGCCCTTTGGCCAATCAAAAAGCTGATCACCTAGGGCCGCCATCAGATTTGACATTCCCAACGGATTACTAGGATGGATGGGATATCACCCCATATCTTATTTGATCTTATTTGATTTTCATGGTTGATCGCTGGCGGTTGTTAACTCAAACCAACTTGAGTCTATCATAACATAAAATTTGTAAATTCATGGGACATCTCCTCCCATGAATTTACCGTCGATTCATCTCACACCAAATTTTCAATTATGGTGTGAGATGAATCGACGCTCTAGCTAAAAATCTTTTAGATGTTAACAAAACTTTAGGGGCAAAAAAAATGAAATTCACACCACCAATGACAATGATGGATTTTTTTCTTAAAAGTGAGGGAATATGGTTTTCTCAACGTACTGTCCATCATTTTGATTCTGTTCAAGATGAGTCAGGGAAATCTAATTTGATCGTCAAAGTTTTAACAAAAGATGACCCTAAAGTTTTGGAAGTTTGCCAACAACAAAATGTCAATCCAGCTTTAGCAACAGGTGGTGCAAGTTTTAACTGGCAAGATAATTTAGATGATGATGAACCTAATCCAAATTATGCTGCTATTTTAGTAGATATTCCTGATTCAGAAATAGGCTTAACTGGAAAATTTTTGCGTAATCGTGGCTATGTTGAAGGTATTCCTGTAGTGGGTAGATATCATTTTGCCACAGATGGAGTCTTGACAATTGACACAGAATATGAAAGAAACCAAGGACAAGAACGTTGTTGGTTTCTGACAGATGATTTTCGAGTCAGAGTTAGTACAGTGCGAATGATGAATGGTGTTAATTTGATGGCCTATTGTTCCGAACGTCGTTGTATTACTCGCAAACAATTAGAAGCAATGATTGAGAAGAATATGGCTGGAATTGACATCTCCAGGGGTTGAAACACCCTGGATTCTGTGGTTAGTCCACCCCCATTTGGGACGGGGCGAATAAATGTGCGGAAGTAAATTCCGCACGCAGCCCCTCATAAATCCACATTTGCTTAAAGCCTGAAGGCCAGACTCCTAAACTCCTCGGCATAGACGGAAATCTAGCTGTGAGTTTACTTTTTTTTTGTTAGCTTTCACGAGTGGTTTTACTCGCACTGGTTGGAGCAATCTTCTCGCTGCTCTAGCTGCCTACTTGCTTTTCGGTGCCGAATGCGGAGCTAACAGCCGTCGTAGGAAGTTAATTCCCCGTCTCCTGTCCACCGGAATTTCACCGCAAAGCACGGTCATGTCATGGCGACAAACCTTGTTCCTTATTCATCTAGTATAGCAGACTTTTAATTCCCTTTATTACCCGCGTGTCGTTATTCAACCAGCCGTTAAAACGGGCGCTGCGTACTTCCTCCGGACGCTTTTTAGATTTCAGTTAATATGCTGAAATAATCCAATCTATTGAATTAATATCGATCGTCATGGTATTATGAAGATAGTAAGGTTAAGATTGTGTCAACAGTATAATCTTAACCTCACTAAAATGACTAAATCAAACTATATCAAGTTATCAGTGTTTGGCAGACCCTGGTAACTATTTTTTTTCTTGCTTGCGCTTAATCATGGACAAACCCAAGCCACCAAGGGCAAGAATACCTAACAAAGACAAGTTTCCTTCCTACAAGCTAATTCATTCTCAGGTATGCCAAGATTGCATAAAACGGGTAAAACTTGCCTTTGATAGATGGTTTAAGGTAGACAAAAATGGACATAAATATTGTTTAATTATTAATTATTCGGTAAGACCGGAAGGGAATAAATCCCGGAAGGCGGGTGCTAAGAAACAGAAAGCCCCGATGAGTGATGTTAAGGAATCCCGCGCTGTGTCGTAGAGCAGCGTCGGGAGGATGTCAATCGAGAAGTTTAAGTTAATAGGTTTAAATAATCCAGCTGGAGAGTACAAAGTTATGCCAAAAAACTATTTGCTTAAAAGGCTGAAAGTATTACTGGAAAACGCTTACAGTACTTACAGCTTTGAATTATGAGTTTTTAACTCTTAGATCGCTGAAAGCCTTAGCTAGCAATAGTTATTCCAAGAACTTTGCACTGTTAAGTTTTAGACGGCATTTTCCTCGACATTTATGGACAACTGTGGACAAAATGTATAGGTATAACCGTCTTTTTTATGTACAACTTTTAATTTACTTACATGAACACTTTTTGCTTTGTGTCCTGGCACTGTGAAATTAAAACTATTTGATTTTGACCGAGGATTAACTCTACCTACTTCCCCTGTTTCAATATTCAACGCTAAATCTCCACTATTCCAACCTTTTATCGGTTTTAGTGGGTTGTCTAGTAATCCAGACCTATTCAATTAATATTGATCGTCGTGGTATGATTAAAATAGTAAGGTTAAGATTGTGTTAACATTATAATCTTAACCCCACTAAAATGACTAAATCAAACTATATCAAGTTATCAGTGTTTGGCAGACCCTGGTAACTATTTTGTTTCTTGCTTGCGCTTAACCATGGACAAACCCAAGCCACCAAAGGCAAGAACACCCAACATCGAAGCAGGTTCAGGTGTTTTGACTATTTCACCTTCAGCAGCATAGGTTCCTCCATCAGGACCCTCAAGATCTCCAAATGCAAGTACACTGTCCTGTGATTTGATCGTCAGGGCTGGTTTGTCTTCAGATTCAGGTATGTCGAACCACCAGTCTCCTTGAGTGAGAGCTACTTCAACAGCACCACTGTCTAGCTCTTCACCTAAGAACATCGCTCCTGCTTTCATGGTAGCCATTACATCACCATCGCTAACGACACCGTTCTCATCAGTATCAAAGGTGAATTTCAGATCCTTTGTAAGTTCAAACATTCCCGCACGATCAACACCAGGACCTGGGTTAATAGTAACCATAGAATCCAGTTCAAAAGTTCCCATGGCAGAATCAGACGGTATTATATCATACAATCCAGGAGTATCGAAGAAGGGTGCAAAGTGATTGGTAGCGATAAAAACAGCTGCTTGTTCTCCCAAAGATAGGGGACTGAAGGTAACATCAAAACTATTACCCATACCAGCATCAAAAACATCTTTCATTTCCTGATTGAAGTTAGTTGCTCCATTACTCCATTCTAGGGTAGATACTTCACCTGGAGTAGCTTGAACAGGAGCAGTAGAAATGCCAGTTATAGCGATCGCGCCGATAGCTGCTACTCCAACAGGAGCTAGCTTTTGTAAGAAGTTCGGTAAATTCATCGTTGAATCCTTAGATATAGATACTTTTCAAGACAACGGTAATAAGGGAGATCTGATTCATCACCCATTTATAGTGAGCGATTTTGCTTGTTTAAAATATTTTAAATAAGCTTTAGCTCTTAAGCAAAACTAAAAATTGCTAAATCAAAATATATCAAGTTATCAGTGTTTGGCAGACCCTGGTAACTATTTTGTTTCTTGCTTGCGCTTAACCATGGACAAACCCAAGCCACCAAAGGCCAGAATACCTAACATCGAAGCAGGTTCGGGTGCTTTGACTATTTCACCTTGTGCAGCATAGGTTCCTCCATCAGGACCCTCAAGATCTCCAAATACAAGTACACTGTCGATTGATTTGATCGTCAGGGCTGGTTTGTCTTCAGATTCAGGTATGTCGAACCACCAGTCTCCTTCAGTGAGAACTACTTCAACAGCACCACTGTCTAGCTCTTCACCTAAGAACATCGCTCCTGCTTTCATGGTAGCCATTACATCACCTTCGCTAACATCACCACTCCCATCATTATCAAAGGTGAATTTCAGATCGTTTGTAAGTTCGAACATTCCCGCAAGAGCAACACCAGGACTTGGGTTAATAGTAACCATAGAATCCAGTTCAAAAGTTCCTACGACAGAATCACCAGGTATTATATCAAATAATCCAGGAGTATCGAAGAAGGGTGCAAAGTGATTGGTAGCGATAAAACTAGCTGCCGATCCTCCCAACTCTAGGGGACTGAAGGTAACATCAAAACTACCCATACCAGCACCCAAAACATCTTTCATTTCCTGATTGAAGTTACTTGCTCCATTATCCCATTCTAGAGTAGATATTCCACCAGCTTGAACAGGAGCAGTAGAAATGCCAGTTATAGCGATCGCGCCGATAGCTGCTACTCCAACAGGAGCTAGCTTTTGTAATAAGTTCGGTAAATTCATCGTTGAATCCTTAGATATAGATAGTTTTCAAAAAAAGGGTAATAAGGGAGATCTGATTCATCACCCATTTAGAGTTAGCTATGTTATTTGTTTCAAAAACTTTTAACTAAGTAACTCTACATACTCAGAGTAGTCTTAAGCAAAAAAAATAGCAACAATAAAGCTCCATTTTTAGTAAATCTTAACTCCTCTTAAAGCATCTAAATATATGAAGTTTGTGAAGACTTTACTAGATTCTATATAGATCTAGAAAAATGACATAATCATAATAACTAATACTATTCATAATTATTGTAAATCATATTGATATAATCAAAAACTGCTATAAAACTGCGACTATTAAGAAGATACCTTTGTAGGTGACTGGTAATTCCTAAGATGATTTTCTGTTAGAGGCAACACCCCTTGTCTACTCTTGTTGAATATTTAGAACTATCACAGAGGAATGAACTTTAAGGTTTCATCTTTTGATTTACCAACGCTTTTTGTATAAATTTTAACAAAATTAATTTGTAAGTATTCAGCTATCAGCATTCAGCTATCAGCTATTAATTCATATCATGTCCGGTAGCATCAGTATTGTATGGCAAAGATAAGGAAGACCGAAGTTGGAAGACCGAAGTTGGAAGAGAGAACAGGAAAGAGGTCCGAAGGCTACCCTCGCAAGAAAAAAACCATTATTTCCTGTAGATATTCACCCTTGGGTTTATACAAACGATATAAACGGACATGATATTATACAGCATTTGTAGGGGCAAACGGCCGAAAGCTTGCGCATAACTATCGTTAACGCCCCTACTAGATGTGGTGGTTCTGCGTAAGTCCTGATTAATTGATAATTGATAATTACCTCTGCTTAAAACCGCTACGGAATTGAATATAAGGAAATATTATTTCTTTTCGGCGTTGCTGATTATGGGTATGATGCAGAGCTACCCTAACCCCCAGGGTCTATTTATTGTCACGCTTAGAAAAATTTATGGGGAGATGGGGGGATGGGGAGATGGAGAGATTTGTATATTTGCATAATTTTTTGTATTTCTTATGAATATTCTCTGACGACAAAGAATTAGCCTTGCCCCTAACCCCCCAAAATTGGGGGGAATAAAACTCTAAAAGTCCCCCAATGCGTGGGGGATGCGCGGGGGCTTGAGCAGAACCAAGCAATCGTGCATTCATACTTCAATTCAGCAACGCCTTCTTTTCTTGGTCGATGGTCGGACAGCGAGGAGACCTCGCCATCTCTCGACCGCTTTTTTCCCCTTAAAAGGGGAGGCTTCAAGGGGCGAATTATTAATAATTAATAATTCGGTAATTGCCGGAGGGTAGGTGCATTGTTAGGGCAGCTCTTCTGTAAGAGGCAGCAGAAAGCCTAACCCGTGATTGTTAAGAATCCCGGTTTTATCTATTGATTCAACGCGGGGAGGATGTCAATTCAAAGCTACTGACAACCAACTATCAAATAAATCTTGATGATCGGCAACCCATTCTTCAGCATGACGGCGAATATCTACAGGTTTATTCTCCCCATTTTTAACTTTTTCCTGTTGGAGGTTGACATCCTCTAGAGGAATTTCAATCTGTTCAAATAAACTTTGAACAACTGGATTATCCTGCAAAAAAATTCTTATTAGCTAATATCCGAACTCGATCGACTGGAATACCAAGATTTTTTTCCATTAACTGAAGTATCTTTTTCAGTGAAATTTCCCTGAGCTTCTAATAAGGATGTAAAAGGAACACTCAACCATTCCACATCCTCCTCAACTTTTAAAATCGAAGCTAACCAATGAGGAGTCCAAGTAAAATAAAGAATAGGTTTACCTTGCCGATAACGGGTCAAAGTATCTACCATTAAAGAAGAATAATCTCCTTCAATTTGCTCAACAGTATCCTCAAGTCCGTAAACCTGTAAATGATGATTTATTACTCTTTCACACACCCAACCAGCAGTACAACCGATTAAATTTGCCTTACCATCACCATCTGAATCAAAAAGTTTAGCAATTTTTGGATCTTTGAGTTGCGATAAATCAGTAATATTATATTTCTCAGCAGTCTGTTTATCTATCTGATACCCCGCTTGACAATCAGAAATAAGCGTTCCAACTCGTTCTAACTTATCTTCCCCACCATTCTTGTCAAAAAATTCTTTGTGGGCAATTTGCCAATGGACACCAGTAAAGTCCACATCATCATTACTCACAGCAATATGCATAGCTGGAACATTCAATTGCTTTGGTCCTTTCACCTGATAGCCTAATTTCTCCAGCCCAATATTCACAATCTCTGTAATAAATATACCGGATGTTTCCAGGCCAGAAGTAGACCGGACAATTATTCCATTCCCTGGCAATGCTTCATTTTTTGAATTTATAGTAGTTTGAGACATTAATTGCCAGCCAGTAACACCAACCAGCAAAGCAACCAAAATACTTATCCCTAGAGTTGTACCTTTCTGTTTGGAAAAGCCACGAGACCGCCACCATCCAATTAAACCTCGCTCTTGCCAAGAAAGAACTTTTCCCTGACTAATAGCTTGAGTGATACGGTCGAGCATCACCGCAATTAAAACAATACCCAAACCACCTACAGCAGCTAGTCCAACATTTAAACGACCCAGACCTTGTAATACCATTTGTCCTAATCCCTCTACCCCAATCATTGAGGTGACAACTGACATTGATAAGGCCAATAAAATTGCTTGGTTTGTGCCAGCCAAAATAGTAGGCAAAGCTAAAGGAATTTGCACTTCCAATAAAACTTGTTGGCGAGTTGAGCCAAAAGCTAAAGCTGCTTCTACTGCTTCTGGAGATACTTGCCTAATGCCCAGATTTGTCAGACGAATTAGAGGGGGGACTGCAAAAACAAATGTGGCAATAATGCCGGAAACTTCTCCAATTCCAAATAACATTACTACAGGTACTAGGTAGACGAAACTCGGAAGAGTTTGCATAGCATCTAGGAGGGGACGTAATATTTTGTTGAAGCGATCGCTAATGGCACTAAGAATACCTAGAGGAATACCCACTAACATACAAAATATTACGGCGGTTAGAACCAGGGCCAGGGAAACCATTGCTTCCTCCCAAGCTCCACAAAAACCAATTATACAAAGAGCGATGATGCTGTAAATGGCTAGTTTCCTTCCTGCTACTTGCCAGACCAGCAGGCCGATAATTATGAGAAAGATTAAGGGAGGAAGAGCTAGAAAACCAGATTTAATTATTTCCAGAGTATCTTTTATGGGTGAACTGATCTCTTGAAATAGGAAACGAAAGTTATCAACTAGAAAATTAACGGCAGTGTTAACCCATTCGTCTAGGGGTAAAGTATAAGATTCAAATGGGTTAAATAAAATTTCTAATCCTCCTTGAGTTTCAGCTATGAAGTGGTGAGGCAAATAATTCAAAATCAACAAAATCGACTATCTCCTAGTAATGTTGGTTTAATCCAAATTTTGATTTGGTTGCCCCAAACTTGTAAGAATATCAACTGCTTCTACCATAACTTGAAATTCTTTTTTTGTGCTTAACCACTGCTAGGGGAAACCTTCTTTATAAAAGTCAAACAAAAATATTCTTTAGGCAAATATAGTAAGCATTGAGCTAGCTCGCATTTCCGTTTGTCATGGTCCGCAAACAGCAATCAGATGCATGAAAATATTCAAACAATAACTGAGGTTAGGTTATGGGCAATTTAATTAATGAACTTTAATTCTCCTTGGTGGATAATTCCCTTCTAGTATGATAATGAGTTTATAAGTAAGCATTCAGCTATTAGCTGTCAGCTCTCAGCAACAATACTTTCTCCTTAAGGGCAGTGTTTAAATTAATATAGACTTTAAGGGCAAGGGAGCCAACTTTTCTAGTAATATAATTAATAAAGCTTTTATCGTCAACTAAAAGCAATAGCTGAAGTTCGCAGTTCCTCCGGAGGAGGCTAGCTGATTGCTGACGGCTGAATGCTTACGTTTATAATACCAAGCGTGAAAAAAGAATGTTACGAATAATAAGCACCATAAAAATACTTTCAGATAAAGTCTGTTTCACGAAAAAGGTAATTGGCAATATCAAAAATGGTATTAAATCTATCCCCAAGTGCATTCTAAATTATAAATTATAAATTAGAATAAATACCCTAACTATTTGTAGCAAACATTTATCAATTTGGTATAACACATAGCTGATAACGTAGTTACGACCTTATGAGGCTAGCTGATGGCTGACTGCTGTTTGCGCAGCATGACCTAGGAAATGCTTACCAAATATAAGTGTTTACTATCAGTTTCATCATAATTTTTATTCAATTTTCCCAAACTTGTAATATCATGTCCGGTAGCATCGGTATTGTATAGCAAAGGTAAGGAAGACCGAAGTGGGAAGAGGGAAGAGGGAAGAGGGAAGAGGAAAGAAGAGGGAAGAAGGCTACCCTCGCAAGAAAAAAATCTAAATTTCCTGTAGATATTCACCCTTGGGTTTACACATAGGTAATTATTAATTATTAATTATTAATTATTAATTGTTGAACGCCTAACTTTTTGCTACTGACAACCAATTATCAAATAATTCTTGATGATTTGTCACCCATTCTTCAGCATGACGACGAATATCTTCAGGTTTATTTTCCCCATTTTTAACTTTTTCCTGTTGAATATTAACATCCTCCATAGGAATCTCAATTTGTTCTAATAAACGTTGAGCAACTGGGTTAGCCTGCAAAAATTCCTTATTAGCTAATATCCTGATATTATCAATAGCAAAACCAAGATTTTTACCATCCCATGAAGTCTCTTCTTCCGTGAAATTTTCCATAGTTCCTAATAAGGATGTAAAAGGAACATTCAACCATTCTACATCTTCTCCTTCTCTTAAAATAGAGGCAGACCAATGGGGTTTCCAGGCAAAAAATAGAATTGGTTCTCCTTGACGATAACGAGCTACAGTATCTGCTAATATCGCAGAATAATCTCCTCGAACTTGCTCAACAGTATCCTCAAGTCCGTAAACCTGTAAATGATGAGTGATAGTTTTTTCACATACCCAACCAGAAGTACAACCAATTAAATTTGCTTTACCATCACCATCCGAATCAAAAAGTTTAGCAATTTCTGGGTCTTGAAGTTGTGATAAATTAGTAATGTTGTATTCCTCAGCAGTTTTTTTATCTATTTGATACCCCTGAGTAGAATTAGAAATCAGAGTTCCTAACCGTTCTAATTTTTCTTCCCCACCATTGTCGTCGAAA
Organism: Okeania sp. KiyG1; assembly: GCF_014132355.1. Classification (GTDB taxonomy): domain Bacteria; phylum Cyanobacteriota; class Cyanobacteriia; order Cyanobacteriales; family Microcoleaceae; genus Okeania. The sequence goes on along the minus strand of NZ_BLZO01000126.1, from coordinate 16,059 downwards.
AAACCTTGGTGGGCAACTTCCCAATGAGCTGCAGTAAAATCTAAATCTCCATTACTAAGAGCGATGTACATTGCTGCAAAATTCAGTTGTTTTTGATCTTTGAGCTCATAGCCTAATTTTTCCAGTCCCATACTCACAATGTCTGTGATAAATACACTATAGGTTGACAAACTAGAAGCTGGATGAACTACTATTCCTTTCCCTGGCAATGGTTCTTCTGTTAAGTTGGTATTTGTTTGAGACATTAATTGCCAACCTGTCACACCTACTAGCAAAGCAAGCACGATAGCTATCCCTAAAGCTATACCATTACGTTTGGAAGGTTTACGAGACCGCCACCATCCAATCACACCACGCTCTTGCCAAGACTGAAGACTACCTTGACTAACTCCTTGAGTGATACGGTCAAGCATTACAGCAATTAAAACAATACCTAACCCCCCTACCGCAGCTAGTCCAACATTTAAACGACCTAAACCTTGCAATACCATTTGTCCTAATCCTTCTACCCCAATCATTGAGGTAACAACTGACATTGATAAAGCTAATAAAATGGCTTGGTTTGTGCCAGCAAGTATAGTAGGTAAAGCTAGAGGAATTTGCACTTCCAATAAAACTTGTTGGCGAGTTGAACCAAAAGCAAGTGCAGCTTCTACCACTTCTGGGGATACTTGCCTAATACCCAAGTTAGTCAGACGAATTAGAGGAGGAACTGCAAAAACAAAAGTTGCTATTATACCAGAAACTTCTCCAATTCCAAACAACATTACTACAGGTACTAAGTAAACAAAGGTCGGAAGAGTTTGCATAGCATCTAGGAGAGGTCGCAATACTTGATTAAAGCGATCGCTCACTGCACAAGCAATACCTAAAGGAATACCGACCAGCATACAGAATACTACGGCAGTCAGTATTAAAGATAGGGAAACCATTGCTGCTTCCCAAGCGCCACAAAGACCAATAATACAAAAAGCTATAACACTATAGATAGCTATTTTTCTGCCTGCTAGTTGCCAAACCAGAACACCGATGACGATCAGAAAAATTAAGGGCGGAATTGCTAGAAAAGTCGATTTTACTATTTCTAGAGTTCCGCTAATTGGTGAGCTGATAGTTTGAAATATAGGACGAAAATTGTCAACCAGAAAGTTAACTACATTATTAATCCATTCATCTAAGGGTAAAGTATAAGATTCAAATGGGTTAAATAAAATTTCTAATCCTCCTTGAGTTTCAGCTATGAAGTAGTGAAATAAATAATTCAAAATCAACTTGACTATCTCCTAGTAATGTTGGTTTAATCCAAATTTTTACCTAGTGCAGGATGGCAGAAATAAGTGACCAGTTACAAAATCCGGCGTTGGTAAAGCGCGTGTATGATATTAATCTTAATTCTTTAGGAGTCAACCCACCCCTCGCCCCTCCCCCGACCGTGGAGGGGAGGGGAACTCAGGAGTCAGGAGTCATATCATGTCCGGTAGCATCGGTATTGTATAGCGAAAGTAAGGAAGAAGGAAGAAGGAAGAGGGAAGAAGGCTTAAAAGCTTGAAACAACTTAAATTTCCTGTAGATATTCACCCTTGGTTTTACACAAACAATAAAGTGCGGACATGATATCAACCCACCCCCAACCCCTCCGGTGGAGGGGAGAAAGAAGAAGAAACCCCGAGTAGAAGGAGAAAGTTTTTTGGTCGCGTAAAGGTGACATAGTTCTATCGCGCTCTTATCCAGACATGGTATCATACCTCAAATTACCAATGCCCAAAATCCTAAAGGGTGCATCTCTATTTTGAATCAAGCCAAAAATTTATCGCTTTTAGGGAACAGGGAACAGGGAACAGGGAACAGAGAATATATAGGAAAAAAGTATTTTGGCAAATATGAGATGCACCCATCCTAAAAGCCTTGCCAATCAATACTTTTGACTTCCGCGTAGCGGCACTAGAACCTAAATTGAGTTCTGACGCGGCCAACCCAGATAGTATCATTATCACTATCGTGATTAGGATTAGTAACGAAGAATAAACCAGGAGTAATGGCAATATTATTGTTCATTTGGAAGCGATAAAATACCTCGAAAAGAATAGAAGTATCATCATCATCCACCCCAGCATTACTATTAGTAATAACTGGTGGCACACCAAAAACAATACCTCCCAAACTACCTTCTTTCACTAGGTCTGGAAAAGCTAAAGTCAAAGCACCAAAAACAAGAGTAACATCTTCATCACTATCACCTTCAGTACGAGCAAAGGTGGAACCAAACCAACCACCTAATTGAAAGTTATCAGTAATCCGCCATTGAGCTTCAATGTTAATATGATCTGCGCTACTTGGTTCTCCATCAAAAGGGTCTGTGCCTTCAAAACTACCTGTATTTCCAGTCAGGTTTACATTTCCTTTGGCGTAGTAGTTACGCACATAACCTACATGAAAAGCTAGCCTATCATTTGGGTCAATCTTAAACTGGCTAAATGCACTATAAGTATCATTAAAAAGACCTTCACCTTCTCTAGGGTCTTCTGAATTTGGTATAGCATAACCAACTTTGACATCCTCCCCGGCCTTTAGGCGCGGGGATTCCTACCGAGCCGTAGCTCCTCGGTGAGTTGACCTTTCATTGGCTGCTGCACCCACCCTCTTGCTCCCTCCCGGGAGGGGATGGGGGTGGGTTACGCTTGCCTCCACGTCCGTTTTTTGTCTCGGACTGCCCGCCCGCGACTAATATGTTTATTGCTGCGTTCTCGTCTCTATCATGTTTGGCACCACAGTTGAGACACTCCCACTCTCGCACCTGAAGGTCTAATTTTCCACCTTTAAATCCACAACATGAGCAAGTTTGAGACGTTGGCTCCCAACGACTAATTACTCTAAAATCACGACCGTATTTTTCTGCTTTACCTTCTAGAAGTGTTCGGAATTTTTGCCAACCTAAATCACTAATTGCTCTGGATAATTTACGGTTTTTAACCATTCCAGATACATTGTCATACTTCTAAAACAATTGTTTGGTTTTCACGAATTATTTTAGTGGATAATTTATGTAGAAAATCTGTCCTTGTATCTTTCAATTTGGCATTAAATTTAGCTACTCTCAATCTAGCTTTTTCATACCTCTTAGACCCTTGAGTTTTATTAGATAATGATTTACTTAACTTACGATACTTCTTAATCCTTTTCTTTAAAGGTTTAGGAGCATCAATTTTTTGACCATTACTCAAAGTAGCAAAAGTTTTAATTCCTAAATCTATACCTACTGAATTATCAGTTTTAGGCAACACTTTGGCACAAGTTTCTACTACGAAACTCAGAAAATATCTATGTAGGGGGGAACGGCCGTTCGCCCCTACATCTTTGATTACTGTTACTGATGATGGAACATTAGGTGGTTTTCTTGACCAAACAATTTTCAGCTTTCCAATCTTAGCTAAATAGACTTTATGCTGACCAACTTTAAATCCACCTTTTGTAAACCTAGCTGTTTGTTTTGACTTTCTAATTTTGAATCGCGGAGGTTTGACAGGTCTACCTTTTCTCTTACCTTTGGTTGAAGTAAAGAAATTTTGATAAGCCTGGTTTAAATCATTCAAAGATTGCTGCAATGGTATGTTAGAAACCTCTGACACATTCTCTGTATTCAGTTTTTTTAGCTTGAGTAATAAAAAGCTTTTGTAGTTCTGATAAGTCAGGTTTCTTTTCTCCTGATTTATACTTCTGTTGGCAGCAAGCTAGACTATCATTCCAAACCACACGGACACAGCCAAATAGCTTGGCTTATCGGTATTTTTGTCCCGGGGTGGGTTTGCGGAAAATTATGCCCTGGGGGCTTAGATAGTGTCGAACCCTTACACTGTAAAGCATTTATCCTCTTAATATTTACTTTATAAATCAGCTCTTAGTCTAATTAGAATTTCTATTTGGTTGCCCTAAACTTGTTAATACATCAACTGCATCTACCATACCTTGAAATTCTTTTTTGTGGTTAACTACTGCTAGGGGAAACCCTTTTTTGTAAAGGTCAAAAATATCCTCTAGGTGAGTATAACTATCAACTATCGGAAAGTCAGTTTCCATAGTCACCGTAGTATCTTCCTCTCTCTGTTTGAGACTCTCTTCCAAACGTTGTTTTTTCACTAAACCAATAGGTTTATTGTACTCATCGACTACATACATAACTTGGAGATTCTGGTTTAACATTTGCTCCAGAGCAGAGCTAACAGAATATTGACCAATTTTCAGGGAAACTCTTTTACTAATAATTGACCCTACTGTAATAACTTGAGCTGAATTTACCTCTTCAATAAAAGCCTTAACATAATCATTTTTAGGATTAGTAACTAATTCTTCAGGAGTCCCCAATTGGACAATTGCCCCATCTTTCATAACAGCAATACGATCGCCCAGTTTCAAAGCCTCTTGAATATCATGACTAATAAATACAATAGTTTTGTGTAATTCTTTCTGGAGTCGCAACAATTCATCCTGCATCTCTCCTCTAGTCAATGGGTCAAGGGCACTAAAAGCTTCGTCCATTAATAAAATTTCTGCATCAGTAGCCAAAGCACGGGCCAAACCCACTCGTTGCTGCATTCCCCCACTCAAAGAGGTCGGTTTATAATCTGCCCATTTATCTAAACCCACAACTTCTAATGTTTCTAGTGCTTTCTGGCGACGATTAATTCGTTCAACTCCCCGCACCTTTAGTCCATACTCTACATTTTCAACAACTGTTTTGTGAGGAAACAACCCAAAACGTTGAAATACCATTGAGACTTTATTCAGTCGTATTTCTCGCATTCGTGTCTCATTAGCATGAGCAACATCTTCATCATCAATATAAATATGTCCGCTAGTGGGATGAATCAAACGATTAATACATCGAGCCAGGGTAGATTTTCCTGAGCCGGATAACCCCATTAATACAAATATTTCCCCTTGATTAATCTCAAGAGATATATCGGCCAATCCTAATACATTACCTGTAGATTGCAGTATATAATCTCTTGTTTTACCTTCCCGAAACAACTTAAGAGCAGCAAGATGTTTTTTGCCATAAATTTTAATTAGATTTTCGATAATTATTTTGGGTGGCATATCTTCAATAATTTAGAATTAAGAATTAAGAATTTAGAATTACCTCTCCTTTAAAGGAAGAGGATTGACTCAAAGGAAATTTTTTCTTTTTATCCCCTTAAAAGGAGAGGCTTTATACCACAATTTTTCGGTAAGAAATTCACTTTACTAAAATAATATTCAAAAACGAAAGTCAAGATTTCTGCCTAGAGATGATTTAGGCATCTAGATAATTAGTCGAGCAAACTGTATTTAATATTTATATCTATTTTTTGATACCTTTTTTTTCATTTTAAATATTTCACTATTTATAGAATAGAAGTCGAAGGAAAGGGTGCGGACATATCAAAAGCTTAAAACCCAGACAAAGCAAAATTTTTCCTTCTATCCTAGATCATAGCAATTACCATAAATTAATGCTTAACTTAGGCAGCACTCCAGATTATTAACTAATTAACACAAACAGGATCGCATTTTTGATAATTAGCACCCTAGGAGCGCATTAATTATTATGTTTACTTCCCCCTGACTCCCTCGATCCCCCACTCCTCCACTTCCCTACTCCCCTGCTCAAGATAAGGGTTGAAAAGTTTTTGAGAAATAGTATAACTAATCCCCTAGACAACTAAAACATTCTTCCTGATGCTATACCCGACTCGATCAACCATAATGCGACTTAGGTTCTCTCCGCTCTTCCTTGTAGAATATTAAAGATTTAATCTCTACATTCATCAATTGGTAATTAGCGGAGAGTATTTGTCGCTTGGGAAATAAATAATTACCTTCTTCTCCCTGATTTGCTCTGAATTTTCCCAACTGAAAATTTCAAATTTTGGAATTTATCAAAAGAATTAAATTTCTTTGATTTTATCTGGAAAAAGTACGATTTTGCCATCTATTAAGAATCTGATTTTCTGCCATCATAGATGTAGTTTGCAACTCAGAAATTTGCTTTCTTGAAGCCTGTATTGTCTCTACTTGATTGTGAAATTCTTGTTGCAATTTAGTCAGTTTATTTTGGTAATCTGCAATTATTTGTTTCTGAAGTTCTGACTGTTTTTCCAAAGCTTCATAATTTTCTTTTGATACCATTGAACCAACTATAGATTCAAGATATTGTAACTTATTGAGTTGTTCCTGTAACTGGTGCTGCAAAGCTTCATAATTTTCTTTTGACACCATTAAATCAGTCTGTTCTTCAAAACTTTGCAACTTATTTTGCTGTTCTTCTGACTGATTTTGCAAAGTCTCATAAGCTTCTCTAGAAACCATTGTGGTAATTTGTGCTTCTAGATTTCGCAACTTATCTTGTTGTTCTTCTGACTGATTTTGCAAAGTCTCATAACTTTCCCGCAATACCATTGAAGCTATCTGAGACTCTAGTTTTTGAAGTTTAATTTGCTGTTCTTGTGACTCTTGCTGAAGATTCTCATAAACTTCCTTTGACACCATTGAAGCTATCTGAGATTTTAGTTGCTCAAGTTGAGCAATTTGCTCCTGTGATTGGTCTTGCAAAGAATCATAAACTTCCCTTGATACCATCAAAGCAATTTGCTCTTTTAATTGAGCCATTTGCTCTTGTGACTCTTGCTGAAGATTCTCATAAACTTCCTTTGACACCATTGAAGCTATCTGAGATTCTAGTTGCTCAACTTGAGCAATTTGCTCCTGTGATTGGTCTTGCAAAGAATCATGTACTTCCCTAGATACCATCAAAGCAATTTGCTCTTTTAATTGAGCCATTTGCTCTTGTGACTCTTGCTGAAGATTCTCATAAACTTCCTTTGACACCATTGAAGCTATCTGAGATTCTAGTTGCTCAACTTGAGCAATTTGCTCCTGTGATTGGTCTTGCAAAGAATCATAAACTTCCCTAGATACCATCAAAGCAATTTGCTCTTCTAGTTCTTTTAATTGAGCTAGTTGTCCTTGAGATTCTTGCTCGAGAGTTTTATAACTTTCCTGAGATACCATCAAAGCAACTTGCTCTTCTAATTGCTTGAGTTGAGCTAGTTGTCCTTGAAACTCTAAGACTGCTTTTTTATCCTCTTCTAATTGCTTCTGTAAAGTCTCGTAACTTTCTCTTGACACCATGGCAGTCATTTGCTCTTCCAAATGTTTAACCTGTGCCATCTGAGACTCCAGCTCTTGTTGTAAAGCTTGATAACTTTCCGATAACTGATTTTGTGTTTCTACAGACTCAACTAATGGTTCTGGGACTGTTACTATATCCAATTTTTCATCAGATACTTCATTTGTCTTCAGAGCATTATTTACTGTCTCTGATTGATTGTCCAAATTTGCTTGAATTTGTGCCGCCTCTCTCAAAATTGCAAGGTCTCCTCTAGCAATGCGCTCAATTAACTCAGACCTGGATAAACCAAGTTCAGTTGCTACGTCCTTTAGCCTTTCAGCGCTAGTGGGAGTCAGAGACACACCGACTTTAACCTTGCTTTCTGAATATGAGGTGGCACCACTACGTTTTTTTGCCATTACAAATCTCCTTGGCCACCATACTGCTTCTAGTATACCGTTGAATGGTATTCCCTTAACGAAGTCAGAAGTCAGAAGTCAGAAGTCAGAAGGAAAAATTGCTTATGGATAGTCAACTAGAGGATAAAAAGCGGTCGTTTTGCACTTCGCAAAGCTCCGCTAACGGCATTCACCGTCATTTTTGCGCAGTATGACCTAGGAAAAAGCAGAGCTTCCCTTAGGGTGGGATGGCGAGGAAACCTGCGCTGGCCAACCATCGACCAAGAAAAGAAAAATTTTCATTATTAGTCAATCCTATCTGTTTTAAAGGAGAGGTAATAATTAATTATTAATTATTAATTATTAATTATTAATTGTTTAACCTAGCCCCGCTCATCAAATCTTGTATAGAAACCGCCATTCTTGACCCAGTATTGTTTCAAATCGTGGTGAGGTGTATGGAGACTTGCTTTTGCTTGATAAAGAACTACTTTTCTATGATTACCAATCCAAATTTTCTTAATAGTTTTGACAGATATCAAACTCCCGCCCAATGTTTCAACACATTCTGTGAACCTATCAACTGTAGAATATTCTACTGTCTCAAACAAGAAAAAGTTTCCTGAACAGATTAAATGTCTGGTTCTAATCCAGCTTTGCATTTTTTTTTCTGCTACTGGTGGCAACATTTTCTATTAGTCCTCCTTCAAGACTTTTCCATAATTTGTTGCCTTCAATTTTTTATTGGTAATTCATCAGCAAAACTTATTTTTTTTTCAAACTTTAAACGTCCTGCTGTAGAACCCCAAACCTGTTTGTGTGTATTAATATCCATCCCTTTATCTAAACTTTCCCATGTTTGCTCAGTTAATTCTACTTCACTAACTAGATAAGTCTCACATCCTCTCTTATTAATTAAACATTTATTTCCAGGTTCAACACTCCCTAAAAATTTTTCTCCATCTCGTTTAAAAACCATTGAGCAATTATAACGACGTTCTATATTTTCTGGAGTAATAGTATGTAAAATATCAAGTTCTCTTGCTGCACCTGCATAGAGAATAGGGTCTTTGAGACTGTAATTTTCTATGTAAATATGGTCGCCTTTATCTATAAGTTGATGGACTCCTTGACGATATGGACTCCAAAGGTCATGGTCATAAACTTGCTCTGAATAAAAACCTATGCCAGAAAAAAATTGATATGGCAAAGGTCGGAAATAAATATTAATATGAGCATAAAGAACTAGATTGGCAGAAGCTTGTTTTTGGTTACTAAAGCCTCCTGCCATCCAACTAGCTAGAGTAATAAGGTCTTTTGATTTTGTCTGATTTTCTGTATGGGAAATAGTCATTTCAGTTATCAGTTATCAGTTATCAGTTATCAGTACCTCAAGTCTGTTTGCGCAGCATCACCTAGGAAAACAGAAGGCTTGAAATACGGAGTTCCATTTTCTCTTGGTCGATTAGATATAGCTCCGAAATCTGCTCTTATCAGAGCCACTCCGCGCTCCGCCATCTCTCGACCGCTTTTTATCCCCTTAGAGGTTGTCTGAGAAGTCCAATTTGCTACATCCAAGCCCCCGCGCATCCCCTTGCAACAAACAGCGAAGCAACATTTGGCTTCCCCCATTCAACAAACAGCGAAGCAACATTTGGCTTCCCCATTCAACAAAAAGCGCAGCAACATCTGGCTTCCCCCATTCAACAAAAAGCGCAGCAACATCTGGCTTCCCCTTTCCAAGGGGGACGGGAGGGGGATAAAAAGGGGGACGGGAGGGGGATAAAAAAGGGGGACGGGAGGGGGATAAAAGGGGGACTAGAGCAAGCAAATTGACTCTTGTCCCCCCAAAGTTGGGGGTGAGGGGGCAAAATTCAGTATCAAAAAACTTTTCAGATATCCCCTTAACAAGGGGAGGCTTAAGACCAGAAATTTTCGGTCATATTTTACCTTCCCTTTTTTTGATTCATAATTCTTTTTTTTATTCGATCGCCAATCTTGAATAACTAATTGACTACTCCCCGGAGGTCAGTCACGGGGAAACAAGCGCAGATACTACGCAACAGGATAAATCCGTGTTGCTCCGTCTGTTCTTAGCTGACCAAAGATATATTCTTTGGGGACAAGTCAAAGTGCCCCTACACAGTTGGCTTAAGTAGAGGCGAACGGCCGAAAGCTTGCGCATAACTATCGTTAACGCCCCTACAGCTTTGCGGCTTACTTTTGCAATTATATTTGCAGCCCCATTACAGTCTGCATTCACACACCAATTATTACCTGTTCTATTCGGTAAAATCAAATACATCGGATTAAAATCCGACTCCTCGCCTTTCATCCATCGCTTAAAAGACGATGGCTTTCATGCTCCCGTGTTATTTAGGTAAAATTATATTTTTTAGGAGTAAAATTATATTTTTTAGAGTATGTATAATCTTGGTATAGATATCAAATATTAAGTATTTGGGGAAATTGAATTACAAATGACTTTTTGGCAAATCTCAAATTTTCCTGATTCTTTACTACTCCCTACTCCCTACCTCAACAAAAAGACTTTTGAGCGCAAACCCCACTTAACTGTGATAGATAAGACTCATGATTCTTCTTCCTTTGACAACGAACGAATTTCTGATGAAAAAGAGGCAGTTAATACACCTTTACCATCACTCGTTTTAATCAAGGATACTCGAAACCTAAGATTGGGAGTACCAAACCAAATTTTTTCTTCTGCAGCAGCACGGTCATATTCTGTATGTAGAATAAAAGTACCATCTTCAGTAATTTGATATTCTCCCACCGCAGCAATAGTTTCTGCATAACCTTGGGAACGTAATAACTTTCCTTTTTTGAGATTATCTACATCAGGTATTGGCACTAATACACAACTACCTTCAATAACTTCATCATCATCCCAGTCAGATTCTCCTTTCCAACTCATCTGAAAAGGAGAAACAGCTTGAGCAATATCTACTTCACTAGACTTACACAATTCTATAACTTCTGGAGCCGTTTTTGGTAAAGAGACAATATCTATCGTGGACCGGACTTCCTCAAAATGACTAAATGCTAAATTATGGCCACTACGTTGCGATCGCCAGCGTCCTATAGAGCGTTCAACAAATTCTACAACATCCATTATTCCTATCTTGAATAATATTTAATCAGGAACCTGTTAGTTTAAAACAGGTCCCTCTTAAAATAGCAGTTAGCAGTCAGCGGTCAGCGGCCAGCTCTAAAGGCGTATTATGGGAGATACTCTAGAGTTGCCACTCCGCGTCTACAAACCCCCAGAACACGCACACCACTAATTTTTCAAATAAGCGTGGGGGACGTCGAACCCGCCGATTTTAACTGATAGCTGATAACTGATAGCTTGTTAACCAACTTCAGTAATTTTCAGAATTTTACCACCTGTTCTCTGAATGCTGTTAATTTTTGAAGTTAGCTGCTCGTAAGATACTGTATAACTTGTTTTACTCAGTTTTACAGTAGGACCAATACCAGTCTTAGTAACTAAGATTTGGAAACGTTTGGCTGTATTGCTATAAGGTCCACTTAAATATGGAGGTGGAACAATTTCCGTAGCAAGGTTAGTAGCTAAATCTGAAGTTAGTCGGGAAGATTTATTTCTGTCACTTGTAGCATATCCTCTTTCCAGAGCAAATGTCCGATTGAATGTGACATTCTTCATTCCAACTAGAGTGCTATTACCCCGTGGGTATGGAACAATGTTTTCCCCAAAGTTTTGGGTATACTCTTCGCTGTCTATATAGGAATCAATTTCTGCCTCATATCCTTGTTCATTGTACACAAGGATATGTTCAGAAATTTCTGCTTGGTCTTCAGGAGAGCGACCTAATAAATGCTTAAAGTTTAGTTCTATGAATCCATAAGGAGAAGATGATTCAAAAAACAAGGAGAAATATAGGTCTGACTTAGCAACCATACTCACAAATTGACGGACAGAAATATCTCCATTTCTGAGTAATGATTCCCCGCTAGTTAGACGTTGACTTTCCATTACATGGATATTTCCCAAAACTTGCTTATAAACAGCTCTAATTACTGCTTGTAATTCATCTTCTGTAGAATTAGAACGTAGTTCTATTGGATCTATTGTGTCTACCCAAAGTGACATTCTTAAATTCCTCTCATTAAAAGATTTTAATTTTTTCTATTTATATGATTGCAGTTTTCATAGTTGATAGCCATTAGTTGAATAAGTACAAACATCATAACCATCAACCATGAATTACTGCAAAATATTTGAAAATTTTTGCCCTTTATTTATCCTTAATATATTGCTAAATTAACACAATAAAGTTGTGATAATTTAAACTTTATTTATTAGGAATCTCGCTACTAAAGCTATTCATGGAAAAGAGCAAACAATTTTCTAATTTTTACCCTAGCTTACAGGAGTAATACTAGAAATTACACCACCCTGCTGATGAATCCTTTGGTACTCTTGGGAAAGTTTATCAAAAGGCACCAAAAATACTTGATTACTACGGCGGAATCTGGAAACACGATTTACTACTTTTGAGCGGTAAGCTGTTACTTCAATGCGGTAAACTTTGCCATCAGAACTAGCTCCTACTCCATGTCTACTTCTGGCACCTAAAGGTGTATCTTGGAATGACCAACCATCTGAACCACCAGAAGGAGGAACTACAGCTAAAGGTGTTTCTTGAATCACATATTTATTCAAAGCAGGGCTTTTTCCAGACAAACTTCCTTTTAAATCGCTGCTGGAAGCACCTCGCAATAGTTGGAACATATGAGTAAAACCAACCATTTTTTTGCCTGTTTGGGTTTTATAGCCTCGATAATAAGGAACTATATTTTCCCCATAAGCACTATCATATTCCTCACTATCAATGTAGGAATCAATATCAGCTTCAAAACTTCCTTCATCAAGGATATTGCTGTGAAACTTCATATCATCGTAGCCATCGGGAGCTCGACCTAAAAAGTGCTTAAAGTTTAATTCAATTGCACGATAGCGGGGGCAACTTTCAAAGAACCGAGAACGATACAAGTCAGACTTTCCAACTTGACGTACAAATTCACGGACAGTAATTTCGCCTTCTTTGAGTTTGGACTCAGGCACAGTGAGTCTTTCACTCTCCATGACGTAGGCATTACCAAGAACTTGTCTATAGACAGCTCGAATCACAGATTCTACTTCTTCTGATGAGCGTCCAGGCCAAAGTTCTACAGGTTCTGTATCTTCAAAAAGGCTAACCCCTAATTGAGATGCTGGTCCAAAAACCATTTGAACTATCTCCTAGGTAAAATTAGGTTTGCTGAAAAATGTATTTTTAGTTACAAAACTGAAAAATTTTGACTCATTGCTACAATCTATTCCTGAAGCAGGAACTTAGATTGTATAAACTTATGAGCTTATTTCTTTTAGTTTTGTACTTTTTGGAATATACACTGCTAGGAAGCTTTTAATTATAAAGAATTATCAACTTTTGTAAATATATAGAAATATATAGTAGATTTTTCTCATTAAAGTTAAGCTAGCAATTACAGCAATTATCGAGTTGATGAGGTACAAAGTTTATCGTTTTAGGGAACAGGGAATACAGAAATAATATAGTCTTATAACTGTACTTCATGCTTCCTCAAAATGCTGTAACATCAAAAAATGTTCAGGAAAATATATCAAAACTTTTTAAGTATTAGATTTTTGGCGATGCAATATTTAAAAACTTGTGAAAATATAGATTATTGTAGAAACTTTTTTCAATTATCAAGTCAAAAAATATTCTGATTATATGTTCGCCAATATCGTGCCAAGTTCAACTCTAATTTATCTTAAATGTATTGAATTTGCCTCAAATAAAAATAAATATAGCTATATCTAAAAGCCTTTTTTTTCTTTCTTTAATTTGCCTCAAATAAAAATAAATATAGCTATATTTAAAGGCTTTTTATAGTAAAATAGTCAATAAAAATTATTGATGATTTCCTCTACAAGACTTGAGGACGAAGCTAATTTAGCTTGTATTGATAAAGTACTCTACTGATAAGTCTTGCAGCTCAAGATAATCAAATTTTCAAATTCTTGATAATCAAAATATTCTTGAGTGTAAGCAGTTAACCTTGTCATGAATTTAGAATGTTTCGCTTACAGTGTAGGTCATGGAGATGATGGAATATGTCTGCTCGCCCGGATAGGTCCACACCGGATTTTATTAGATTGTGGTATTGCAGATATTTCATTATTAACTAATACTAATGAAAATAAACAAGTTGTCCCAGCAGATATTGTCCTATGTACTCACGCACATTCAGACCATGCTCAAGGACTACTTGCACTTAATCAAGCTTTTCCACAGTTACCAATATATATGCTAGTGAAGCAACAACGAAGCTTTTGCCTCTCAATTGGTCCAAATTTCCTGTCTCTGAAATCCCTGACTTCTGTCAACCTTTGCCTTGGCACTCACCAATAGAACTTTGTACTGGTCTAACTGTAGAGCTTTTTCCTGCTGGTCATTTACCTGGAGCAACAGTTTTTCTTCTGACTTATACTGCTGAAGATCATCGAACCTATAAGCTTTTATACACAGGAGATTTATTTTTATCCAATAGTCGTTTGGTCGAAGGTTTGCCTCTAGAAGATTTACGAGGACTAAGGCCAGATGTGTTAATAATTGAGGGTAGTTATGGTACAGCTCGTTATCCACATCGGCGACAGTTAGAAAATCACCTTGCAGAAAGAATATATCAAGCTATTACTTCTGGAATGTCGGTTATTTTGCCCACTCCTGCTTTGGGGTTAGCACAAGAATTGTTAATGCTTCTGCGCAGTCATCACTATTTCACAGGTCGCGATCTGGATATTTGGGTAGAGGAACAAGTTGCCCATGTTTGTGACCTTTATTTACAACTATTATCCGAATTTCCTCCAGCAGTTAAAAATTTTGCTCAACATCAACCTTTATTTTGGGACGAAAAGGTAAGACCGCGCGTGCTGAGGCAGTTACCAGGAAAATTTCCTTCTGGAGAAAAGCCTTATATTCTTATTGCGGACCGGGATACTGATTTGAGTCAATATATTATTGGTCGAGATAATTCTTTTGTTGTGTTAGTACCTGAAACACCAGGGAAAATTTCACAAGAGTTGAATTTTGTTCATACAGAAACATATCTTCTGACCGATCATTGTGATGGACTGGGAACAACACAGTTAATTCACAACCTACGTCCTCAACATATAGTTTTTGTTCATGGCAGTCCTAGTTATTTAGCTGACCTTACTAATCTTGAAGAGTTACGCAACCGTTATCAACTCCACTCTCCAAGTAATGGTGTTTTGGTAGAGCTGCCAATTGGTGATACATTCATAGTACCGACATTACCTGAAACTAATTATGAGGGAGAATTAACTGAGTTGGACACAGAGGTAATAGTTTCTTTACCTCAGAGTATTACAAATGATAGTCGTTGGCCAATTTTTGCTGATACAGGTATTGTGGAAGTTCGTTGGCAAGGAGAGGAGTTGGTTATGAGAGGAGTTTCTCAACGACAACTTCTTTATCAGACTGGCGATCGCTTTATTTCTCCTGAGTTAGATTGTTGCGGTAATTGTTTATATTATCGAGGACAGCGTTGCTCAAACCCTACTTCAGCTCTATATGGATTTAGGGTAACATCTGATGGGTACTGTCCTATGTTTAAGTCCCTTCATTTTCCTTCTACTGAAGAAATAGAATGAAATGATTAATTCATCAAGCTAAATTATATATATAGTATTGTATTTAATGACCGGAAACCAGTTTAAATAAATATATATTAATATGATCTGCTGAAATATTATCAAACAGGATTGGGTCGCGCCACTCCGCCCGGAAATGGCGAAATACTTTTGGAGCGAAGCTCAAATCCCCGTTACAAAAATCACTTCTGACTCTCTTGGGGCGCGTTCCGCAAGCGAGCTGACGTTGTCGCGGGGTCGCACCGCTTCTGACTTCTGACTTCTAACTTCGTTATTCCTACTGATTTGATTCTGGGTTGCGATCGCGAATTTGTTCAGCTTCTGGACAATCTTCAGATACTAAAGGGTCAATATTACTCCTTGGTACAGATGCTAATTTTTGGGTAATCGCCCCTATACTTTCTAAGCGTACCATTTCTTCCCAAGAACAGATTTCATCATCTTCATCTGTTTCATAGCGTATAGTGACTAAATCTCCCTCTATATCTAATATCTTTGCTTTTTCAATCCAACGCTGCTGATCTCGCAAAAAAATACAGACTTCACGACCATCACAACAAAGTTGATATATCTTGCGTTGTAGCATCGGCTTTCTATACTCCCAGTCAATAAGTTCGATCAAATATATTTACAACAGAAGACTATTTACGGAAAATGTTGACAAATACAAACTTTTTCCCTAAACTTGTTGAGTTGAGTGGAAACTCAATTAAGGTCTATGACTAGCCTCACTACCATCAACATATAATTCCCGCCAAGGAATTGTTAGAAGAGGAATTAATTTT
>NZ_BLZO01000125.1 GCF_014132355.1 Okeania sp. KiyG1 | reverse complement strand
CAAAACACTATATGTACCATAGTGCTATAGTTATTATCTACTATATGTACTTCCTTTGCGTAAGTCCTGATAATTAGTGATAAAAAAACTTTCTCCTTCTCCTCCTCTTTGTTCTTCTTTATTTCCTCCTGACTCCTGTACGTCGCCAATCCGACGGTTCCCCTACCTGACTTCCCCTCCACGGTCGGGGTTAGGGGTGGGTTGACTCCTAAGAAATATCCTAGCTATTTGTAGCAAAAACTTATCAATTTGATATAAAATGACAAAACAAAAACGAGTGCTGATTTTGGGAGGCACTGGAAATGGATGGAAACTGGCAGCTTTAGCTACTAAAATACCAGGGTTAGAGGTAATCAATTCCCTAGCTGGTCGCACTCGTCAACCTTCGATAAAATCTACCCATACAAGAATAGGGAATTTTGGTGGTGTACCAGGGTTAACAGAATATCTACGATCGCAACAAATAAATTTGCTAATTGATGCAACTCATCCTTTTGCCGTTCAAATTTCTTGGAATGCAGCGATCGCTACTTCAGAATTGAATATTCCTCATTTGATGCTCATCTCCCCTGCATGGGAAAAAACAGAAGGCGACCGCTGGGTGGAAGTAGCAAATAACGAAACTGTTATCGAAATTTTACCAAAATTCGCTCAACGAGTATTTCTGAGCATCGGTCGTCAAGAGTTAGCAAGTTATGCTCATCTCCACAACCTCTGGTTTTTAATGCGGACCATAGACCAACCTCAACTGAATAGCTTAATACCCCCAGGAAAACTATTGACTAAACGTGGACCTTTTTCCTTATTAGAAGAGCGGTCGCTTTTACAAAAATACAATATAGAGGCGATCGTTAGTAAAAATAGTGGTGGCGATGCTACATATCCAAAAATTATTGCGGCGCGGGAATTAGGTATTCCAGTGGTAATGATCCAACGACCTCCTCTTCCTGATGGAAAACAGGTAACTGATGTAGAAAGTGCCGTCTCTTGGATCGGAAATTATATTTAGGGTTTGCTTATGGAAGTCTTATGGGTGAGAGTAGGAGTCAGGAGTCAGGAGTCAGGAGACAGGAGAAATGGGAATGAGCGAGGAGTTAGGAGTAAGAATTGTTCCTTGATTTTTCTGTCCAAAGGAAGAGGAAGAATAGGAGAAGAAGAAGAAAGTTTTTTTATAACTAATTATCCGGACATGATATTAGGAGTCAGGATGGAAAAAGAGGGAAGAGCAGGAGAAAGTTTTTTTCATCACTAATTATCCGGACATGATATAACTTCTTGGATAGTCCTGCTCGCGTAATGGTAGATGGGGATGAACAGCGACGCTTCATGGGAGCAAAATACGAGTAATATGATGTCCGGTTGAACAGTGATAAATAAATAACTACGGAGGAGTCAGGAGTCAACCCACCCCCTAACCCCTCCTGGGAGGGGAAGTCAGGAGTCAGGAGGAAAGAGGGAAGAAAGAAGAAGAACTGGAGTTGAAGGAGAAAGTTTTTTTTTATAACTAATTATCCGGACATGATATAAGGGAAGGGAGCAAGATGCTCCCACTGTTTTTGTCCTTGAGCAAAATAATTACTTTTCAAATTGATGAACCACATCGTCACAACAAAAATCGTGTAGGGGCGTTTTGCTCCGCAACATATAAAGCAGCAGCTCTACGTTAGCAAATGGCCATCCGCCCCTACTTCTTCCCTCTTCCCTCTTCCTTCTTCCTTCTTACCTATGTCCTTACCCGATAATTTTTTATGTAATGCTTAAATATAGCTTTAACGCCAAATGAAATCTCTTTTTCCTCTGTAATTTTATCTATCAAACTTCGTCTTTCTAGAGATAGTAATGTTTGAAATAATTCTGGTGATGATAATTGGGATTTTTCTAATATTTGGGAAACTGAAACAGATTTTGGTTGTTCGCTGAGTAGAAAAATAATTTGTTTTTCTAATTCAGACAAACGTTGAAAATGTTGCTGGAAAATATTGGTTAATTCTCTGCACAAAAATAATGGTTGATAACTCAAATATTGAGCGACACTCCCACCCAATAAATTTTTAATTGTCTGCCCTACTAATTTTAACCATTGAGGATTACTTTGATAGAAGTTTATCAATTCTTGCCATTTTTCCTCATCCGATAATCCTTGATTTTTCAGCATCTCACGCGCCACCTTTTCCGTTAAACCAGTTAACTGAAATAAATGTACTGCTGAGTCATTATCTGTAAAACTGAAAACTTCTAAAGGTGGCTCCCAACTATTCAGAATCAAACAACTATTGTGAGGAAGTTCGCCGATAATTTTAAATAGGTTGCCATAGTTTTCGTATGCTGGTTTATAGTTACCAATAAGTTGCCCACTACTGAGTATTTGTTGTAGGTCATCTAGAATAATTAGACAACGCATATCTCGTAATTTTTCAACGAGCAATGACAGTTGACCATCGGTGTTATTGGAGAGGTTTATTTCTGTTACGTTGGAGATAATTTCAATTAAATTTTTGAGGGTTACGTTTAGGGGTGGAGATGTGCGGAGGGTGCGCCAGATGATGTAGTCGAAATTAGATTCTATTTCTGGGATGAGGTGACGAATAATAGTGCTTTTACCGATACCGCTTATTCCTGAGACGGCGATAAGACGACAGCGATGTTTGACTATCCAGGTTTTGAGAGTTGTGAGTTCGGTGGAGCGATCGTAGAATGTTTTTTTGATATCTGGTGCGTCTCTGAGGTCGAGTTTTGGCAGTGGGGTGTTATTTTTGTTTGCTGTTTGTGTAGTGGGTAATTTTTGTTTGGTTTCTGGGGAATGAGTGTTATCTGTACAGAGATTAATATTACCTTTTACATAATTACTTTGTCCGAAATTAAATATACTTGAAACATTAGAAACTTGATATCTTTCCATCGCAGCGCGGAAATTTGACTTATGAATTTTTTCTTTTAATTCCTGAGAAATAAGTTGCCATAAATTGGAAGCGACATTGCCCACATGAAATTTAGTGCAGTGATATTGTTGAGCAACCTTTGAGTATTTTTCCCCTTGCCAAGTAGCGCGTAAAATAGCTTCTTGCAGACTATCAAGGTGTTTGCCAGTTTTGTCAAAAACCACATCATCAACAAACCTTAAAACTTCATTAAGAGTCATTAGTCAAATTTAGTTAGGAATTTATTCCTATTATATCTGATGTTTTCTGATATTTCGGGAAAAAAATCTGATATTTTCTGATGATTATGTTTAGTCATACATTATTTTTTGTGAGGTTTTATAAGTAGTAGGTCTGATTATCTGTTGTAGTAAATTATTAGGTATTAGATTACTTGGTAAAACTATAACAATTTTTATCGCTGGAGAATATCTAATCTATGAAAGCCACAAAAGTTACATCTATGTTTTTCAATAGAAAAAAACGCAAAAAACAAGAAGAACTTAAGAAGGTAATTAAATTACTTTCTCAACTAAATAACAAAACATCAACAGTTAGAAAAAATCAACACAATCCATCATTTAAAATACCGAAAGCCCTTTGGGTAGCTGTTAGGTTAGCTCTAATTTTTGGACCAATAATTGGATGGGCAGAACCAGCAATAGCAGACGTTTTTGAGGATCTTGATTGGGATGGAGATGACATAGACATTAATGAAATTGATCCGACAGTTCTAGATAGTTTTACTGATATATTAGACAGTTTAAACGAGCTAGATTTTGATGAATTATATCTTAACGTTGAATATATTGATGTTAGCGATTTAACTTTAGATGAATTACAGTCTGCTAGGTGTAACATTGAATTGGTATTAAGAAACTTATGAAAAATTCAAAATTGATCGGGTATTAAGACATATTTCATTAGCTGTTTATGAACACTAAGTTATTTACTAATAAAGGATAAGTATGAAAAATCAATATTTAAAATTAACGGCTGTTTTGTTAATTACCTTTCCTTCATTATTGGGATGTAGAGTAGCAAAACAGCTTATTAAAATTGGGCCTGAAGTAATTGAACCAGCATCAGATGCTGTAAGACAAGGGGGAAGAGCGTTAAAAACCCTAGACCAAAGCCAAGTTTCTCAGTTGAAAAAGTCAATTAGACAAGCAGCATCTTTCAATATTACACAAGAAGCAATTAATAATGGGAATAAAATTTCCAAGCAGAAGGTAGAAAAACATATTGCCGACGAGATTGAACGAGAAATGAAAAGAATGAAGCGAACCTTGAATAGGACACAAAAACAACAAATAGAAGAAGAGGTAGAAGAAGAAGTAGAAAAAGACCTCGAAGAAAACGGAATAACTGTAACTGGTTATTAAGATTTGAATTATTTGATAATCTTCAATCTATTATTGTCATTATTGATGAATCTATCTATTAATTAAGTCATCCAGATTTAGGATAAATATTATGCCTAAAAACTTCAAAAAAATAGGCTATTGTTTTGTAGCAACAACACTATTGATACTTGGTATTAGTTCAAAAACAAATAGTCAAAATACTGCTCCCGGTTTATGTCTGAGACATACAAGAATAAGTGGTTCATCTGGAAATGTGATAGATACTAATTGGATATGTTCAAGAGCAGGTGATTTTAGTCAATGGATTGGATTAGGAGATGATACTGGTTGGAAGGATCAAGAATTAGCTTTTAGAGCAATTGGTGGCGCAAAAATTTGTTTGGAGCATACTAGAATTAGCCCCGCTAGCGGATTACTTAGAAGTAGCAAATGTAGCAAATCTTATAATGATATTCAGTCAGTAGGTTTAGGAGACGATACTGGTTGGAAAGATCAAAAATTGACTTTTACTATTTATACTCCTAAAGAGAATTACGAAATGTGTTTACAACATAGAAGAAGAAGTGGTAGTTCAGGAAAAGTAATTAATACTGGTTGGAAATGTGCCTGTGAGTATGATATGGCAACCATTTATTTAGGAGATGATACTGGTTGGAAAGACCAAAATTTAAGATTTACAGTAAGAAATAGATAATAACTTTAGAAAGGGAAAGATAACTATTTCTTGAAAATTTAATTATTTGACAATATTCCATCTATTAATTTGACGTAAAGTAAATTTTTAATAGGAATAAAAATTATGAAATCACGAAAATTATTGAATCTAGCCACAACATTTCCAATCGTCAGAAAAAGAAAGTTGTTCAAAAACTTATTGTTGTATCCTACTGCGCTTTTAACAGCTTTAAGTTCAACTTTTTTGATACAGGAAAAAACCAACTCCATTGATATTGAAAATGTTGAAATACGTGCCCCTATTCAAGTCTGCAACGAATATAAAAATAAAATATATGTAGCTAGGGCAAGACGGCGAGTTTATATAGGAGGAGGAAGAACTGGAATTGGTACTCGATACAGTACAACACTACAAGCATCAAAAGTTACGGGATGGATTTCGGTTCTTCCTAACCAATGTAAAAATTTTTACACTCTAGCATTAGATGCTGCTCATCCAAAAAATTTAAAAAGTTGGGGTCAGGAAAACTGGATATATATAGAGAGTTCTGACAATAAAAAGTTTCCTCCGCAAAATATAACCAGTTATAAAAAGCAGGGGCGTAACTATACAAAACCAGAATTTTGTGTAACTAATAAGGGTTTTAATTTTTCTTCGAGAAACTATCAAGACTCTCAAAGAATAGGAAACAGAATTTGTCCTGGTTATCATGATGGGTATCAAAAATCTACCTTACCTGAAGGTGCATACTTTGTCAGATTTTATTATGTTACCTCCAAAAACAATGAGATAGTTTTTCGCTAGATTTAGTTCTCGTGGGCAAATTTTGATAAATCTATATGAACAGTAAAATTTTTTATATTTGCCTATCCTGCTCCTAGCGATCGCTGTAAACCACGAGCAATAAGAAATAGATAATAACTTTATAAAGGGAAAGATAACTGTTTCTTGAAATTGAAATTATTTGACAATATTCAATTTATTAATTTGACGTAAAGTAAATTTTTAATAGGAATAAAAATTATGAATCCACAAAAATTATTGAATCTAACCACAGCATTTCCAATAGTCAGTAAAAGAAAGTGGCTCAAAAACTTATTGTTGTATCCTACTGCGTTTTTAACAGCTCTAAGTTTAACTTTTTTGATAGAGGAAAAAACAAATTCACAAGTAAATATTATTACTGAAATATTTTACAATGTTAAAGTCTGCAACGAGTATAAAAAGAAAATATTTGTAGCTAGGGCAAAACAACGAATTTATACGGTAGCAGGAGCTCGCAATTATGGTAGTCCATACGGTGTAACAGTAGAAGCATCAAAACTGAGGGGATGGGGTTCAGTTCCTCCTAACGAATGTAAAAGTTTTCCCATTTTAAAATTAGATATTGATGCTCCACAAGGACGGTATGACCGCACAGAAGACTGGATATATCTAGAGAGTTCTGACAATAAAAAATTTCCTCGACAAGACATAACAAGTTATAAAAATTCTCAGGGAGGTAACTCTAGAAAACCAGAATTTTGTGTAACGAATAAGGCTTTTAATTTATCTTCTAGAAATTATCAAAAAATAGGAACCAGAATTTGTCCTGGTTATAATGCTTATCAAGAATCTACCTTACCTGAAGGTACATACTTTGTCAGGTTTTATAGGGTTTCTCCTGAGAAAAATCAGATAGTTTTTCGCTAGATTTATTTATGGTGGGCAAATGTTGACGAATTTATATCCACAGTAAAATTTTTGATATTTGCCTACCCTACTTATTACTTTAATACCTAATTACAAAGACTTAACCGATCTAATCATTTCCACCAAAATTCTTATAATTTTCCTCGAATCTTTAATATAGTAATTCTCCACATCAATAAACACTTCATTCTTTTCCAATTTCAAAAATTTCCAGACATGACCTGTCTTCATTAATTGATAATTGATAATGGATAATTGATAATTACCTCGGGTTTTAACCGTTACGGAATTGAATATAAGGAAATATTATTTCTTTTTTTTCCCCGATCAAGGGGAAGCTTTAAACCAGAATTATTTAATTATTAATTATTAATTATTCGGTAACTACACCATAAATAAATAAAAGGAACATCTTTACCGAAAAATTGTGGTTGAAAGCCTCCTCTTTTAAGAGGATAAAAAGAAAAATTTTCATAATTAGTCAATCTTATCCGTTTTAAAGGAGAGGTAATTCTAAATTCTAAATTCTAAATTCTAAATTCTTGAACATCTTGTTTATTATATATTTCCGCCGCCACCATTTCTGCAATACATTGTCCTAAACCACCAACTATCCTTTCATTTTTAGCCTCTACAAGAACAATGACAGGAGTATCCAAATATAGTTGTTCCGGAGATTGACTAATAATAAAATCACAAAATCCATTCAATCCCTTATCTCGATCCACTGAGAAATCTATACCCGAAAAAAAACTAATTTGAAGTTGCCTTTTAATCTCCAACAAAATATTAATAATTATTAGTTCAGAACTTGCCTTTTCTGTAGCGATCGCTAAAGCAATAGGAACATTTTGCTTTAACATTTCAGCTAAAAGATTACTAATCTCTACAGGTTCAACTTGAGAAAATAAATCTTCTGTTTCTATAATTTTTAAATTAAACTCAGCTTTGACTTTTTTTAAATCAAAATCACTATATGACATTTTACCTATTCCTGATTTCCTCAATCAGAATTTTCCGATTAATTACAAAGAATTTTATATCCTCAACTATACTCTTAATTACCCATAAAACTTCCTGTAAAAAACTGATAACTGAAGAGTTGCACCCACGCGAGCAAGATGCTCGCACTGGGAAAATTAAATTATTAATATCTGTACTTCAGATACTTGGAATATGCTGTAATTTTTCCATAAATTATAAATAATTTGATATCCTCAATTATACTCTATGATTACCCATAAAACTTCCTGTAAAAAACTGATAACTGATAACTGAAATGACGCGAACTCCCCACGACCAATTTGCCAAACAATATTTAGAAGAATTACTAACTCTATTAGGCAAAGTAGAAACCAGTCGCGATGTTGCCAGCGAAGTCCGAGAAATAGACGTATATTTCATCTTATTTTCAAAAAGAGGTAATTCTAAATTCTAAATTCTAAATTCTAAATTCTTGAAGAGCCATTTCGCAATCAACCACAACGACTAGAAATACTCGACTGTCAAGCCAAACTTAACTTTGTTATTAACCAACAAAAACGTAAAGCTAGACGAGAAAACACTCCTTATACTGAAGCTGAATGGCCTCTATTGTGGATTTTGTCCCCCTCTTGTTCGGCCAGAATCATTGATGGTTTTGGCGCTAAACTAGACTCAAGCGGTCAATGGCCTACAGGTGTTTATTTTTTACCAAAGTTTCAAAACACAGCAATAGTAGCCATTAATCAATTACCAATTAACCAGGATACTCTCTGGTTAAGGGTATTGGGAAAAGGTCAGACACAAGAGCAAGCCATTTTAGAATTAGAAGCTTTACCACCAGGAAACCCACTTAGGGAAAATCTAACCGAGCTTTTGGCAAGCTGGCACATCACAATTCAAGTAAGAGACAATATAAATGAAGATGACCAGGAGTTACTAATGAAACTATCACCTGTTTATTTGCGTTGGCGCGAAGAGACCTTGGAGGAAGGTATCCAGCGAGGTATCCAGCAAGGTATCCAGCAAGGTATCCAACAAGGTGTCCAACAAGGTATCCAGCGAGGTGTCCAACAAGGCGAACAAAGGATAAAGCAACAAATGATTGAAAATTTCCTCAATGTCCGGTTTGGCTCCCTCGACCCAGAACTATTGGCCATTATCGAGCCGATGTTGCAGTTGTCTCCAGAGGAGTTGACTCCTTTATTATTGAGTGCTTCGCGGGAGGAATTATTGGAGAGGTTTGGTGAGTAGTTACTGATAGGAGTTACTGATGAAGCGATCGCCTGTTTATTTACGATGGCGCGAGGATACCTTGGAGCAAGGTCGCCAAGAAGCTCGCCAAGAAGGCCAATAGAAAATAAAGCAAATAATTGAACATTTACTCAATGCTCGGTTTGGTTCCCTCGACCCAGAACTATTGCCCATTATCGAGCCGATGTTGCAGTTGTCTCCAGAGGAGTTATATCAAATCCGTTTAATTCGGTATAAAAAAATGTTCCATCTTCAACGATTACCAAATATTTCTCCATCTCCCCATCCCCCATCTCCCCATCCCCCATCTCCCCATCTAATTACACCGATGCTACCGGATTTGATATTAGCTCCTTTGTTGTTAAATGGTTCTCGTGAGGAATTATTGGAGAGGTTTAATGGGTAATTTGATGAAGTTATTTTCTATTTGTTGAAGTTGTGGCTAGGATATTTTCAGCTTGCTAAAAATATCCACAGAAAAATCAAGAATAGTAGGAAGGTAGGCAAATATTTAGTTAGGGCTTGCTGATTAAATATCAAAGCATTGACTGATATTGGTTTTAGCATTTTTTGGTCTAAAAAAGTGTCAGCTTTTCGGTGGAAAAAGCTCAAAAAGCTGCTATTTTGGGATGATTATGGCAGAACAATTTTGGGAAAATTTTCCGACTACCTCTTCTATAATTCCCATTTCTCCTATCTCCTGTCTCCTACCCCCACCAAAAGACTTTATTCAGCAAGCCCTAGTTATCTATCTCAATGGTAAATATTGTGATTTTTGTCTACCCGCTCTTTTCTTAAAGATAATTGAATTTATAGATCGAGAACTTATGAGTATGAAAGCATAAAAAAATGTTGGGTTTCGCTACCGCTTAACCCAACCTACAGTATTGTAACTAATTAGTTAATAATAGAATCCTTTTTCAATACACTCGGACTTTTCCCATTACCATTACCATTACCATTACCATTAACAGAAACATCTAACTGCGGGCGAATTTCCTTACCCCGGAATAATTTCTGTAACCAATGTATAAAATTATCAATATAGGTAAACCACACAGGTACTACCAACAACGTCAACAATGTTGCAGTCGAAAATCCACCAATAACAGCGATCGCCATGGGACTTCTTTCTGCTCCTCCTGCTCCTAATTCTAATGCGATGGGTAACATTCCAGCAATAGTAGAAAGGGTGGTCATTAAAATTGGTCGCAACCGGGAAATACCTGCCTCTCGCACTGCATGAAACTGAGACATTCCTTCTTTTTCATTTGCCAACGAACAGTCTACTAACAAAATTGCATTCTTAGTTACCAAACCCATCAACAATACAATACCAATTAAAGCATATAAACCCAACTCTTTCTGCATCACTAATAACCCTAACAACGCTCCACCAATAGATAACGGCAATGCCACCAAAATTGCCATTGGATAAAGAAAGTTATTGTATAGCAATACCAAAATTGCATAAATACATAACACTGCAAAGCCCAGAGCGCTCAAAAACCGACTAAACACCTCAATCATAATCTCGGCATCACCATCAGACTGTTCCATAACATCCTCAGGTAGTGGGTTCATTGCTGGTAATGCTTGCACCTCTGCTACTGCATCTCCTAGAGAAATTCCCTGTAAATTGGCCTCCAAGGAAACTTGACGATAGCGGTCAAAACGATTAATTTCAGCAGGCCCACTACCTATAGTAATTTCAGCTACTGCAGACAATGGCACTAACCCACCATTTTGACTAGGAATGCGTAAATTTTTAATTGCATCCAAGTCATTTCTAAATTCCCCTGCCAACTGTACTCTAATCGGAATTTGACGGTCTGGTAAATCAAACTTAGCTAAATTTGACTCATTATCTCCCAAAGTCGCCAATGAAGCTGTACGAGCGATCGTCTGTACAGAAATGCCTAGATCTCCAGCCCTAGCAGGTAATGGTTTAATCAAAATCTCCGGTTTCACCAAGCTGGCACTGGAAGTCACATCCACCAAACCAGGAACTTCTCGCATTTGCCGTTCTAAAGCATCTGCAGTCTGCTTCAGAGCAGTTGCATTTTCACTTTTAAGAACAAGAGCTAAGTCTTTATCACTACCTCCTGCACCCCCACCAGCAAAACTCAGCCGCGCCCCTGGAATATTCTGAAATAGAGGTCGCATCTGTTGTTCAAACTCCTTTTGGGAAATCTCCCGCTCTTGCCTAGGCAATATATTCACATACAACTTGCCTTCATTTACGGCTTCACTATTGCCCCTAGTACCAACTTCAGCAAACACACTGTTAACAATCGAATTTTGCTCTAATAATTGCATTGCCTGTTGAGCTACTTGTTCAGTTTCAGACAAAGTCGATCCAGGAGGCAATTCTAGGGAAACTATACTCACAACATCGTCCCCACCACTTATGAACCCTTTAGGAATTAGTGGAACCAGTTGCAAGCTACCAATAAAGAAAGCTACTGCAATAATTAAAGTAGTAATTTTATGGCGCAGTGCCCAAGTTAATAAGCTATTATAGGGACGATTTTTGCTTTGTTTGTGATGTTTTACTCCCACTTTACCATTGAAAAATGAAGAACTTTGAGACTGTTTCGACTTCAACAACCGCGCTCCTAACATTGGTGTCATAGTACAAGCAACCAATGTGGAAAACATGGTAGAAACTGCTACCGTTACCCCAAAAGGCTGGAAGAATTGACCGGGGACTCCCCCCCATAAACGCCACAGGTAAAAACACTGCCACAATAGTTGCGGTTGTTGCTACCACAGCCAAACCAATTTCTGCTGACGCATCTAGAGCTGCCTGGAATGGCTTTTTACCCATCTGAGTATGTTGGTCAATATTCTCGATCATACAGATGGCATCATCCACTAAGTTTCCCATTGCTAATGCTAGTGCTAACAAGCTCATATTATTGAGGGTGTAGTCTAAAATTTGCATTACTAAAAAAGGTGGGAATAATGGATAATGGCAATGCTACTGCCGTGACTAGAGTCGGCCGCCAATCTCGCAAAAATACACCGACCACTACAACAGTGAGAATAGAACCAATAATTAGAGCGTCTACAGATGCTTGATAGGATTCTTCTATATCTGTTGCCCGGGTAAAAATTAGTTCTAAATCTACATCTTCTGGTAATGTTTGTTCTAGTTCGGCAACTTTTGCCCGCACACCTTTTTCTACACTCACCAGGGTAGTACCTGTGCTACGGAGTACGCTAAAAGCAACAACTGGTTTACCAATTTTATTTGACTGGGTAGTGGTTTTTATTGATGAGTCTTGTGCAAAACCCTGAGTTTCATCTTCACTATTTTTTTCTACTAACCAAGCTGTTTGTCTAGTTTCGCCAAAACCATCAATAACTTCACCTACACTGGAAAGTGGTATTGCTCCACCAGAGGGAAGGATGATTCGATATTCTTTCAAAGCTGCTACTGTGTTAGCACTACCAAGGGTACGAATACTTTTTTCTGTGCCTCCACCTTGAGAACGTCCACCGGGTATATTAGTGTTGAGGGCGCGAATTTGGTCATTGACTTGAGTAGCAGTAATGCCAAGACTTTCGAGTCTGTCTGGGTTGAGTTCGATCAGAATTTCTCGGTCTACTCCGCCAATACGGTTGATTTCGGCAACACCGGAAACGCTAAGAATAGCACGACTAATTTCTTTGTCAACGAGTTCACTTAGTTCTTCGACTGAACGTTTGTCTGAGGTGACAGCGTATGTAATGATCGGACCGCCTCCAGCAAATTCTAATCTTTTCACAACAGGGTCGTTGATATCTGAAGGTAGGTCCTCGCGAATTTCGGTAACGGCATTACGAACGTCGTTGGTGGCGCGGTCGCTATCTACTCCCAAGTCAAAAGTGATGGTGGTTGTAGAAACTCCATCAGTTACTGTTGAGGTTAATTTATCGATATTTCCCAAACCCGCCACAGAGTCTTCTATTTTTTTTGTTACCTGAGTTTCTAGTTCTGTTGGGCCTGCTCCTCGTTGAGTTACTGTGACTGATACTGCTGGAACATCGACATTAGGAGTGTTGTCTATTCCTAGTTGGAAAAATGACATTAATCCTACTATTGTTAAGATTAAAAACATCACAATGGTAGGAACTGGTTTTTTGATTGATAAAGCTGAGATATGAAATGACATAGTTATTAATTCAAAAGTCAAAAGTCAAAAGTCAAAAGTAAGAAGTAATTAATTCAAAAGTTAAAACTAATTAATTCAAAAGTTAAAAGTCAAAAGTCAAAAGTAAGAATTAATTAATTCAAAATTTAAAAGTCAAAAGTCAAAACTAATTAATTCAAAATTTAAAAGTCAAAAGTAAGAATTAATTAATTCAAAAGTTAAAAGTCAAAAGTCAAAAGTAAGAACTAATTAATTCAAAAGTCAAAACTAATTAATTCAAAAGTTAAAAGTCAAAAGTCAAAAGTCAAAACTAATTAATTCAAAAGTTAAAAGTCAAAACTAATTAATTCAAAAGTCAAAAGTCAAAATTTAAAAGTCAAAAGTCAAAACTAATTAATTCAAAAGTTAAAAGTCAAAACTAATAACTAATTAATTCAAAAGTCAAAACTAATTAATTCAAAAGTTAAAAGTCAAAAGTCAAAAGTCAAAACTAATTAATTCAAAAGTTAAAAG
Source organism: Okeania sp. KiyG1 (assembly GCF_014132355.1). Classification (GTDB taxonomy): domain Bacteria; phylum Cyanobacteriota; class Cyanobacteriia; order Cyanobacteriales; family Microcoleaceae; genus Okeania. Next base: position 29,742 of record NZ_BLZO01000125.1, on the reverse strand, counting down.
TCAAAACTAATAACTAATTAATTCAAAAGTCAAAAGTCAAAAGTAAGAATTAATTAATTCAAAAGTCAAAAGTCAAAAGTAAGAACTAATTAATTCAAAATTTAAAAGTCAAAAGTCAAAAGTAAGAATTAATTAATTCAAAAGTCAAAAGTCAAAAGTAAGAACTAATTAATTCAAAATTTAAAAGTCAAAAGTCAAAAGTAAGAACTAATTAATTCAAAAGTAAGAAGTAATAGGGAGTTAATTTGAGTATGTTTAAGCAAGCAAAGTTCGTTTATATACTATTCTAAAGATGTGTTTTAGCTGTTCAGCAAAAATTCATTCCTAGATTCAGCAACACCGTTATGTTAGTTGAATGCTAGTTATTTATAAAAGGTGGAAATATGGAAATCAACTAATCTATAAAGTACATTTTTTTATTGTTATGAAATTTCATCCAAAATCCAAAATTTACTAATTTTATTCAATTACTTTTACAACATCTCCATCTTTGAGATAACCTGCACCTGCAACAACTACACGATCGCCTAATTTTAAACCTTCTTTTATTTCAATTTTAGCATTAGCTAAATCGCTATTTTTACTCAGGATTTTTCCTACTTCTATAGGCACGGCTTTAACTTGATTATTTTCTGCCAAAACATAAACAATAGATGTTCCATCTGCTTGAGGTAATACTGCTTTTGTCGGAACTTTCAACCCTTGATTAGTTGCTGTTGTAATTGTTGCTCGCAAAAACATTCCTGGTCGTAATAAATCGCTTTTAGGCAGGTCAATTTTGATTGTAGCTTCGCGACTTTCTTGGTCAACTAATGGCGCTATTTCTCTAACTGTTCCTAACATTTTTATCCGACTATCAGCATCAGAACTTATCTGAACTTTCTTGCCAACTTTTACTTGCGCTAATTGAGTTTCTGGTACTTTTAATTGTAGTTCTAATTGATTATCTTTAATAATAGAAAACAACATTTTACTACCAGAAGTAACATCACCAACCCTAGCTATCCGTTCCGCCACTATGCCATTTGCTGGTGCCCGGACTAAAGTCTGTGCTAACTGAGTTTGTCTCTCTTCTACACGAGCTTTGTCACTGTTAACATTTGCGATAGCACTGTCAATATTTGATAAAGCGCTATCAACTTCTGCCTGAGCACTATTTACATTAGCACTTGCACTACTAACTTTTGCTTCTGCACTGCGTAGTTGAGCCATAACACTACTGACATTTGCTTCTGCACTTTCAACTCTAGCTTCTGCACTGCTAACATTTGAGCTAGCAATATCAACTTTGGCTTTAGCACTACTAACGTTGGCATCGGCAATTTCAATTTTGGCTTCAGCACTACTGAGGTTAGCATCAGCAATTTCAACTCTAGCTTTAGCACTATCAATATTAGCCTCAGCAACTCGCACTCCTTCCCTAGCAGTCTTCACAGCAGTACTACGAGTTTCTAATTCTTGAGCACTAATAACTCCCTCTGACTCCAGAGTTTGATATCGCTCAAACTCTCTCAGAGCTTGTTCTTTGTTAGCTTTAGCTTCTGCTAACTTAGCTTCAGTTTGAGCGACAGATGCCAGAGCTTCATTACGACTCGCTTGTGCTTGTTTCAGTGCAGCAACAGCATCATTACGACTTGCTTGTGCTTGTTTCAGTGCAGCAACAGCATCATCGCGACTTGCTTTTGTTTGTTTCAGGCCAGCGATCGCCTCATCTGTACCTGCTTTGGCCTGAGTAATAGCAGCTTTAATTTGGTCCCGGTCGGCCTCAGCTTGTTCGCGGGCAGCAATTGCTTGCTCTACCCCTACCTTAGCCTTGCTGTAAGTAGCTCTTCTTTGTTTAACTTGACTGTCAGCAGATTCTACTTGAGATTTGGCCTGGTTAATTTGCGATTTCAAAACGGAGTCATCTAAAATTGCCATTACTTGGCCTAGAGTAACTTTGTCTCCTTCTTCTATCAATACTTGTTGAATTTGCAACCCAGTCGCCTGTGGCAATACTGGCAACAAATCAAAGGCAACAACATCACCTGTGGCATCAAAGGTACGTTCTACTGTTGCTAATTCTACGGTCGCTACTGTGACACTCATACTAGGAGCCAAGTTATTTTCGGCCGCATCTGTAACAGTTTGTGTGAGAGAATTTCCCGGAATAGTTTCGCTCCCAGGGTTGTCCTTTTGTCCAGAAACTAACTGCATACTTGCCACACTAGCAACTACACCGATGCCAATACCAATTATTAATCCTTGCCATCTAACTCTATTTTTCTGGGGAGGAAATGCGCCATTGTCACTAATGATTTCTTCGCCTTCCTCTTTTTGAGCATAGATACTCAGAGTATCTATATTGTAGGTCTCGCCTTGATGACAATCGTCTAGACGATCGCTATCTTGCTTTTTTAGTATATTTTCTGGTATAATGTTACTTTTCAATTTACTTTCACCCATTTCCATAACCACTCAACACTTATTTATATTGTAAAGAAAAATTATAGTTTTGTTAGATTTCTTTAAACCATAAAGTAACAGGAGATAAAAATGACTCTGAATGTTGGTTTCTGTGTATCATTACCTTTAGCACTATTTATAATATTAAGTAAGAATAAATGACTTCAGAAACCAAAAATAACTCAAACAACTACAATATTAAAAAAGTCTAAACAATCAAAACAAATTTAAGAAAAAATATGTTTAATGCCACTGAAGTATTAATTAATTCATTTGTCGAAAAAATTAAAGATGGCTACCGTCGTACTTACGGCGGTTATAAGTCTAACTACGAAGAAATTATTGGTTGGGCAGGAAATATGGCACTAGAAAATATTGCCAATAGCGATGCCCTTTACCATAATGTAGAACATACTATTCTGGTGACTCTTGTAGGCCAAGAAATTCTACGAGGAAAACATATTCGAGAAGGAGGAGTTGCCTGTGAAGATTGGTTACATTATATTATTTCCTTAGTTTGCCATGACATTGGATATGTAAAAGGAGTTTGTCAGAAAGACAAAAAAGGGTGGTACGCTACGGGTAAGGGAGATGAAATGGTTAATTTGCCATTAGGTTGTACGGATGCTAGTTTAACTCCTTATCATGTGGACCGGGCAAAATTATTTATTAATGAACGATTTGGCGGTCATAAATTAATTGATGTGGAAATAATTAAGTACAATATTGAGCTAACGCGTTTTCCTGTTCCTACAGAATCAGATCATCAAGATACTGTTAATTATCCTGGTTTAGTACGAGCGGCAGATTTAATTGGCCAGTTAAGTGACCCCCGCTATCTCAATAAAATTTGTTCTTTATATTATGAATTTGAAGAAACAGGTTTTAATGAAAAAGTAGGGTATAAAAATCCTAGCGATCTGCGTGATAATTATCCGCAATTTTTCTGGCAAGGAGTTCATCCTTATGTCAAAAATGCTCTGAAATATTTGTCTCTAACACAGCAAGGTAAGCAAATTATTGCTAATCTTTACTCTAATGTATTTGTCATAGAGCATGACCCTTTATCTAATAAGGTTGCTGTTTAGAGAAGGAAGAAGGAAGAAGGAAGGAGGAAGAAGGGAAGAGGAAGGAGGAAGGAGGAAGAAGGCGTTTAGTTATCTAGACAATTTGTGGGATGGGGCGGGTCCATCTAAATTTAATGTTGAGCAAGAAATTTAATGCGGAACCCGCTCCTACTATGGGATGGTGAGTGCATTAGATTATTGGGGCGGGGGCGGGTTTACTCAGTCGTGGGTTACACCATTAACTTAACGTGGAACCCGCCCCTACTATTGCACCATTTTAAGCGTGTCACGCCACTACGCGATTTAATATTTATTTTACTAAAATTATGTAAAACTGAGATTTTATAAATGTTGAAGCTGTCTAAGCTATTACTAATTACTAATTACCAATTACCGACTTTATGAATGTCAAATTTTCACCTATTCAACAGTTTCTAATTACATGGTTATTGTTATTAGTAGCAGGATGGTTAACAATCGAAGCAATTAGTTATGTAGGTGAAATAGTTAGTATTCTAATTACAGCAGGATTAGTGGCATTTTTGTTAAACTATCCAGTGTCTAAACTACAAAAAATTTTGCCCCGAACTTTGGCAGCAGGTTTAGTATATTTAACCGCTGCTTTAATAATATTAGTTATCGTCCTAACTATTGTTCCACCAGTTCTTAATCAAGCTCGACAATTGTGGTTGAAATTTCCCGACTTATTAGAATCTGCCAGATGGCAATTAACAGAATTTCAAACCTGGAGTGAAAATAATAACTTACCCTTCGATGTCGGTATTTGGCAACAACAATTACTAGCAGAAACCCAAGAACAAATACAGGCGATCGCCACTACCAGTTTTGGTTTGGTCTTAGGAACAGTTAACTGGTTTTTCGACTTAATCTTAATCTTAGTAATCTCTTTTTATATGCTCTTGGATGGAGAAAGAGTTTGGGATAATCTTACAAGTATTATTGTTCCAAAAGTACGGGATGTATTTACAAAATCCCTAGAAGTTAATCTGCAAAGTTTTGTCTCTGGACAGTTGTTATTAGGTTTATTTATGGCAACTACTTTATCTTTTGCTTTTTGGCTTCTTGGTGTTCCCTATTTTCTACTATTTGCAGTATTTATAGGTGTCATGGAATTAATTCCATTTATTGGGGCAACTTTGGGCATTGGGACTGTAGGCAGCATAGTAACATTTATTAATTGGTGGTTAGCTTTAAAAGTATTAATCGTAGCGATCGCTCTCCAACAAATTAAAGATAATATAGTTGCCCCGAGAGTCATGGGTAAATTAACCGGACTTAGTCCAGTAATTATTTTTGCAGCATTACTATTAGGTGGTAAAATAGGAGGACTTTTGGGAGTAATATTAGCAATTCCACTCACTGGAGTTTTAAAAAGTATTGTAGAAGTTGTGCTAAATCCAAAATTACCACCCCAAACAGGCTCTTTCTTTTATAATCCTATGGATGAAGAAAATGGATTCTCAGAAATAGAAATAAAACAATTAAATTAACAAATTTATTCTTAAATTTTTCCTTTTTATCTCCTAGCTTCTGTCTAATATCAAGTCTCATTAATTAGCCATAAGAAATTAGCTATCTTTAGTCATCTATTAGAGGATATCTGAAAAGTTTTTTGATACTAAATTTTGCCCCCCTAACCCCCCAACTTTGGGGGGAACAAGAGTCAATTTGCTATCTTTAAGTCCCCCAATTTTGGGGGATGCACGGGGGCTTGGATGTAGTTGCCAAGGCAAGTTTGCCAAAGATTGAATTTTGCCCCCCTAACCCCCCAACTTTGGGGGGAATAAGAGTCAATTTGCTATCTTTAAGTCCCCCAATTTTGGGGGATGCACGGGGGCTTAGATGTAGTTGCAAAGCCAAGTTCGCCAAGGATTTCAATCCTTGGCTAATAGTTTAAGTCATCTTAAGATGACTATTGAGAAGTATGCCATCTTTTTATATTGTGGTTAATCAGTGCAACTTGATATAATTTATTAAATTTCTTCCTTCTTCCTTCTTCCCTCTTACTTCTTCCTTCTTAAATATGAAATGGTGGAAAAATCTTAAAAAAAATCCTCTAGCAAGATTTGGTGCATTATTACTATTAGTTTTTTACATAGTAGTAATTGCTGCTGATTTTGTTGCCCCTTATGACCCCTACACATCTCAAACTAATGGTTCCCTATTACCACCCACTACAATTTATTGGCAAAACAAAACAGGTGATTTTATTGGACCCCACATTTACCCCACAACTCAAGGACCAGTAGACTTAGAAACTGGACTGCGCAAATTAAACGTAGACTTAGGTAAACCATCCCCTCTCAGTTTATTTGTTAAAGGAACACCCTATAAACTGTTTGGCATCTTGTCGCTAGATCGACATTTATTTGGCAGTACAGGTGAAGCAAAATTTAACTTATTAGGCACTGATGAACAAGCAAGAGACCAATTTAGTCGCCTAATTTTTGGCGGTCGTATTAGTCTATTTATTGGTTTAGTAGGTATTATGATTTACTTTCCTCTAGGGATGATTATTGGAGGAATTTCTGGTTATTTTGGTGGTTTAGTAGATAGTATTTTGATGCGCTTTGCCGAAGTACTAATGACAATTCCAGGTATCTATTTGTTAGTAGCATTAGCTGCTGTATTACCACCTGGTTTAACTAGCACTCAAAGATTTCTATTAATTGTAGTTATTACTTCATTTATTAGTTGGGCAGGTTTAGCAAGGGTAATTCGTGGACAAGTACTATCCATAAAAGAACAAGAATTTGTCCAAGCTGTGAGGGCCATGGGAGCAAATTCTTTTTACATCATCATCCGTCATGTATTGCCTCAAACTGCAACATACATAATTATCTCAGCCACCTTAGCTATTCCTAGCTTTATTATCTCAGAATCAGTTTTAAGTTTGATTGGTTTAGGCATTCAACAACCAGACCCATCTTGGGGAAATATGCTATCTCTAGCCACGAACGCTTCAATCTTAGTATTACAACCATGGTTAGTATGGCCACCAGCACTATTGATTATTTTGACAGTATTAGCCTTTAATTTATTAGGAGATGGGTTGCGAGATGCTCTAGATCCAAGAAATTTACAACGGTAATTGTTGTCACAGAGATAGTAGGGGCGGGTTCCACGTTAAGTTAATGGGTCTCATCCAGGACTGGGTAAACCCGCCCCCCAACAGTCAGAGAGCTCGTAGGGGCGGGTTCCGCGTTAAGTTAATGGTCTCACCCACGACTGAGTAAACCCGCCCCCGCCAGTCAGAGAGCTCGTAGGGGCGGGTTCCGCGTTAAGTTAATGGTCTCACCCACAACTGGGTAAACCCGCCCCCGCCCCAATAATCTAATGATCTGGTAGGGTGCGTTAGACGGCTAAAATCTAGATTGTGAAAGGCATTTAACAATCCATCGCAACGCACCATTCTAGCTGTGTCTGTCCACTACTAGGGGATGGGGCGGGTTTATCTAAATTTAATGTTAAGCAATTAATTTAATGCGGAACCCGCCCCTACAGGGGATGGGGCGGGTTTATCTAAATTTAATGTTAAGCAATTAATTTAATGCGGAACCCGCCCCTACAGGGGATGGGGCGGGTTTATCTAAATTTAATGTTAAGCAATTAATTTAATGCCGAACCCGCCCCTACGATTGCAACATTATGGTATTTACTAACTGATAACTGATAACTGATAACTGAAATGACTACTACTTTAAAACCTAAGTCTGATATAGCGACACAATTAGTAAATGGAATTCTCTCTATTAAACCTCTGTCAAATTTGGCAAAAACTCAAGCACGAAAGATGATTATTAAACGTGCAGAAAAAATTGGTGTACCTTGGCGCAAACAAGCAAAGGAACTTTCTGAACGTAATTGGAATAAAGAATGGGAAATAGTAAATAATCCTAATTTGATTTATCCAGAATATTACTTTACTTCATTTCATGCTTATGAAAAAGGTAATATGAGTTGGGAAGCTGCAACAGAAGTAGAAGCAGCATCTCTAGCAGTTCATGCAAGTATTTGGCCGGAATTAGGTATTGCTGGAGATGCTAAATTTCGTCAGAGTTATTCTGATATTCTCAAAGCAGAAATTCCTACACCAAATGATATTTTAGACTTGGGATGTAGCGTGGGATTAAATACTTTTCCTCTACAAAAAGTTTACCCAGAAGCTAAGTTGACAGGGGTAGATTTATCACCTTATTTTTTAGCAGTTGGTTTGTATCGTTCCCAACAACAAAATTTAGATATTAATTGGGTTCATGCTGCTGCGGAAGAAACTGGTTTGCCTGATGCTTCTTTTGATTTAGTTTCTATTTCTTTAGTCTGTCATGAACTACCACAAACTGCTACTAGAAAAATATTTCGGGAGGCAAGGCGGTTATTACGTCCAAACGGCAGTATTGCAATTATGGATATGAACCCTAAATCAGAAGTTTATGCCACAATGAAACCTTATGTTTTTACCTTGTTGAAGAGTACGGAACCTTATATGGATGAATATTTCACTTTAGATATAGAAAAAGAATTGATAGATGCTGGTTTTATGACTCCCAAAATAATATGTAATACTTATCGTCATCGCACAGTTATTGGTTTGGTAAGGTGAAATATAGCGATCTTTAGAAGGCGTGAGGTACATCAACGATCCCCTAAATCCCCCTTAAAAAGGGGGACTTCCGGTTCCCCCCTTCTCAAGGGGGGTTAGGGGGGATCTCCAGCATCGTAGCTAAAACTTACTGAATAATGCTATAATTACTTAATTTTGAGTTTTTAATTAGGGTTTGCTGGGCGATCGTTTAAGTCCCCATCCACTTCTTCCTTCTTCCTTCTTCCTTCTTCCTTCTTCCTTCTTCAATTACCTTCAGGCCAAACACCAGAAAAGATATTTTTCACTGCAATTGAAATTCGTTCAATATCTTCTTTTAAAAGTGGCGGCCACATTACTCCTTTTCGTCTACCAGCTTCAAATAATTTGAGGCTTTCCATTGCTAATAAATATAATCCGGCAACTAATTCTCGGTCTAGAAGGGGGTCTCCTTGTAACATTTCAAAAGAGATTTTTAGGGCTAACAAAATATTAGTTGCTTGACCAGGAATAGGAGGTTTTCCTTGTTCGAGACGCATGAGGAAAGCATCTGGATTAATTTTAGTTTCTAAAGCTGTTCCTTGATCGATGAGAAATTGACGGGCAGTTTCGTAATTCATTTTAATAATTAGGTTTCAACAATTAATTATTAATTATTAATTATTAATAATTACCTTTCCTTGAAAAGAAGAGGACTGACTCAAAAGAAAATTTTTACTTATTATCCCCTTAAAAGGGAAAGCTTTAAACCACAATTTTTTAGTAAGTCTTAGGCGTTAGGTAGTTGGTTGAGAGAAGATTTACCAGATATGGGCATTTGGTCTTTCAGGACAAAGTGCTATGATTCAACTATATTTATTTAAGTTGTACCACTTATAGCAAAAATGTCACGGGAAAATATAGCAACGGTTGTTAAAATTTTAGAATCTCTTTCTGATGCACAACAAGAGCAAATTATTGAGCATTTACGGGAATATATTGCTGATTTAGAAGATGAATTACAGTGGGATAAATCTTTTCAGAGAACACAAAATAAATTAGTAGAAGTAGCCAGACTTGCTAAACAACAAATTGTTCAAGGAAAGGGGCAAGTAATAATAAATTATATATAATTCGGATGAAAAATAATCATATCAAACCCTAGTTTTTCGTACCTCATCTGTAAGTCTTGAATATTTGGTATCAAATCCAATAGCAAAGGAAGAATTTTGGTTTACTACGTCTTCATTAGACACCTTGAAAGTATAGTTAGCAGGTTTATCCTGGTTGTTCATAATTTCAGCAATTGTGTTAAGAATTCTGTTGATGAGACTTTTATCTTTAGATATGAGCAATTTGCTCATTCCGGCGTTTGTTTCTATGGCGATGCCATATCTTTTAGACTTAGTAAATCGCTCTATAATCCCACATGCAGCCAAAAAAATTACGCTAAATGTAAACCACTTCACATCTGGGTTACTTTTCATCAATTCAATTCCAATCAAACTGAGGATTACACAAATAATAATAAAATTTAACTTGAAAAAATAGTTTGGTTTAATTCGGTACTTTCCAACAGCAGTAATATTTCTAACTTGGTAAATTTCGTTGTTCAAAGTAATAGTATTGTTAGTTACATTTAATATACTCATTTTGATTTTGTTGAGGTCGGATCTACTGAAGTTTAATTTTTTGTCTCCCTTATTAGGTCTAATTTTCTGAATTAATAGTTCTGTTTCATCAACTCCAGTAACTGCAGTTTTGAGCTTTGCCACATCAGTGTAAGAAATATCTCCAGCAATTGTAAATGCTAATTTTTCCTTCTCAGGCCCGATAAATTCAACACTTTCTATTGGCACATCAAATATTTCTGTTAATTCCCCAGAGTTAAATAATCTTTCAATTCTTTCTAGACCTTCTGGAGAACCTTTTAACACAAACTTTAAACTTCCTTCATCAACATCATCAATTACTAATGTTGGGTCACAACCTAATTCTTGTAGAAGTTTTTCAATTGCTTTTACTTTCCGTTTGTGTCTAGTATTTTTGATACTGCCAGTGATAATAAATTCTATATCTGTCTCTTCTTTTAGATTCTCAATTTTTTCAGATTTATCTACAGATGAATCTAATAAATTACTGGCTTGATATATTTTAGAAACTTTAATTTCTACGCTAATATTTTCTTGAGGAGGAGTTTCATTGATTTGATATATGTTATTACTGTTACCCTGAATAATTTGATTATTATTTTCCTTATCGCTAACTGTATTATTATTTTGTTGAGATTCTATTTTGCCATTATCCTTAATCACATTTGCATGACTCAAAGCTCCATCAATAGTATTGTCAGAAATTTCAGATTTAGACTTGTTGGTTGACATAACTTTTGTATTTCTATATTGGTTCAACATAACCCAGAAGAAAGTCAATTATTCCTCTCAACTATTTCTCTTCAGATTTTCAATCCTGATGGCACTTTTGTCATTTTTCATCTACTAATATTTGGCTTGTAGTTTCATCAAAAAATTATTATTGCCAGGGTAGTAAATAACTTCTTAAGTTTGAGAATTCCTTTATTTCATTCGCAATGACTTATTATTCAGTAGTAAAGCGGGTCACTTCAGTTATCAGTATTATTCTATACAAGTAGTGTAAGTGCCATAAATATTAATTGCTTCACACTCTCAGTAACTGCTGCTTCATCTGCTTTAGTTAATAGAAATTTTCCCAGACTTTTGAGACTTTCCTTAAATGAAGGATTTTGTTTAGCTTTTGTAGCAATTTCTTCTGCTGCTTTTTGTTTAGCTTCTTCAGGGTTAGAGTAAGTTATAGAAAGTTGGTCTAACAATTCCTGAATTTCTGCTGCAGCTTCTGCTAAAAATTTTTTCTCCTCAGAAGAATAGTTGTATTGATGTACTTCTACTTTGCCGTGGTCTTTGATAATATTGGTATTAACTACAGGTTCTTCAAGTCCTCTAACAGTATTTCCTGATATTTCAGATTTAGACTCGTCGTTAATCATAAGGTTAGCTCTATTGAGGTTAGATCTACTGACGTCGGCTCCACTGAAGTCAGCTCTTCTGAGGTTAGCTTCACTGAGGTTTGCTCCTCTAAGATTTAATTTTTCGTTCCCTTGATAAGTTCTAGTTTTCTGAATTAATAGTTCTTTTTCATCAACTCCAGTAACTGCAGTTTTGAGCTTTGCCACATCAGTGTAAGAAATATCTCCAGCAATTGTAAATGCTAATTTTTCCTTCTCAGGCCCGATAAATTCAACACTTTCTATTGGCACATCAAATATTTCTGTTAATTCCCCAGAGTTAAATAATCTTTCAATTCTTTCTAGACCTTCTGGAGAACCTTTTAACACAAACTTTAAACTTCCTTCATCAACATCATCAATTACTAATGTTGGGTCACAACCTAATTCTTGTAGAAGTTTTTCAATTGCTTTTACTTTTCGCTTGTGTCTAGTATTTTTGATACTGCCAGTGATAATAAATTCTATATCTGTCTCTTCTTTTAGATTCTCAATTTTTTCAGATTTATCTACAGATGAATCTAATAAATTACTGGCTTGATATATTTTAGAAACTTTAATTTCTACGCTAATATTTTCTTGAGGAGGAGTTTCATTGATTTGATATATGTTATTACTGTTACCCTGAATAATTTGATTATTATTTTCCTTATCGCTAACTGTATTATTATTTTGTTGAGATTCTATTTTGCCATTATCCTTAATCACATTTGCATGACTCAAAGCTCCATCAATAGTATTGTCAGAAATTTCAGATTTAGACTTGTTGGTTGACATAACTTTTGTATTTCTATATTGGTTCAACATAACCTAGAAGAAAGTCAATTATTCCTCTAAACTATTTCTCTTCAAATTTTCAATCCTAATGGCAACTTTGTCATTTTTCATCTACTAATATTTGGCTTGTAATATCATCAAAAAATTATTATTACATTTCTCAGTAAGTGTGAATTACAGTGCTGGAGATCCCTCCTAACCCCCCTTTACAAGGAAGTCCCCCTTTTTAAGGGAGATTTAGGGGGATCTTTTTTAGACTTGTTAGTTGACATAACTTTTGTTTTTCTATATTGGTTCAACATAACCCAGAAGAAAGTCAATTATTCCTCTCAACTATTTCTCTTCAAATTTTCAATCCTGATGACACCTTTGTCATTTTTCATCTACTAATATTTGGCTTGTAATCTCATCAAAAATTATTATTTCATTTCTCAGTAAGTATTAGATAGAGTGCTGGAGATCCCCCCTAACCCCCCTTGACAAGGGGGGGACCGGAAGTCCCCCTTTTTAAGGGGGATTTAGGGGATCTTTACCTTTTATCTGATTTTTATTAATTGCCGTATTATTCTACAAAAGTAGTGCAAGTGCCATAGGTATTAATTGCTTAACACCCTCAGTAACTGCTGTTTCACCCGCTTTGCTTCCTAAAGATTTACCCAGATTTTTCAGACTTTCCTTAAATGAAGGATTTTCTTGAGCTTTTGTAGCAATTTCTTCTGCTGTTTTTTGTTTTGCTTCTTCAGGATTAGAATAAGTTTGAGAAAGTTGGTCTAACAATTCCTGAATTTCTGCTGCTGCCTCTGCTAAATATTTTTTATCTTCAGAATAATAGTTATTTTGATGTGCTTCTATTTTGCCGTGGTCTTTGATAGTATTGGCATTATTTAAATTGCCGTTAATAGTATTTCTCGATATTTCGGCTCTAGACTTGTTGTTACTCATATTTTTAATTTTTAGATAAGTTAGTTTGAATTGCCTTTAGCTTAACAAATCAATTTTATATACAGCAGCTTCCTACTTGATGAAGTACATATATTGATGGTTTTAGGCAGTAGGAAGTAGATAAGATGGGGAGGAAATAAAAAATAAATTTTGCTTTATTCTTTTCTTTTACCTAACACCTAATACCTACCACCCATAGCACTTCTCTAATTTATGAGATACAGTTTTAGATCCCCCCTAACCCCCCTTAGTAAGGGGGGAACTTTCAAAGTCCCCCTTTTCAAGGGGGATTTAGGGGGATCGTAAATTTACTTCATCTTTATCAGAAATGCTATACCACCTATCACCTATTCCCCAAAATAATGAGGTGTAAAACTCCCATGTAAACCATAAGGAATATGATGCTTTAAATGCAATCTTGCCACAGGTTTTTTATTCAAATCTCTAGCATCCAAAATCACAACATCTGACCGATGTTCCGCCGCGTCATAATACCTACTACCTATAGCACTTCTCTAATTTATGAGATACAGTTTTAGATCCCCCCTAACCCCCCTTAATAAGGGGGGAACTTTCAAAGTCCCCCTTTTTAAGGGGGATTTAGGGGGATCGTAAATTTACTTCATCTTTATCAGAAATGCTATACCACCTATCACCTATTCCCCAAAATAATGAGGTGTAAAACTCCCATGTAAACCATAAGGAACATGATGCTTTAAATGCAACCTCGCCACAGGTTCCTTACTCAAATCTCTAGCATCCAAAATCACAACATCCGACCGATGTTCCGCCGCATCATACATCAACATTAATAACCAACCATCATCCTCATTCACCCCATTCGGAAAAGGAACAAATAAAGGTTCTCCCGCAAAACCTCGCGGTGCAACACTAAAAATTTGACGTTCTCCTGTTTGCCAATCAATCTTTAATATTGCTTGTAAAGGAGCATTTCCTGTGGGAATATCCGTAGCGCCAATAAACAAATATCGATAAGCTTTTCCCACATTATTCGGATGTAAAGTTGGAAACTCACAACAACGACTTTCTACTACTTTACTTTCCACATTTTCCTGAGCAAGATTAATCTTAAATCTCCATAACTGACCTTCAGGAACTGAGTCAAAATCTACATCTTTAAAATTAATATCGGGGTCAACTTGTGGGAAAGAATCATAACAAATAGAATCTACATAAATTTCCCCATCCTCTTCCCAAGCATTGGCATGATGAAACACAAAACAAGGCTCAGTTTCCAAAATTTTCATGTCTTTACTACCATCACGAGGAATTACAATAACCTGCGTCGGTTGATTAGGTGAAAATTCCAAACATTGACCAGCACCTCGCAGTCCTAATAAGAAAGGAATAGGATTCAAAGTAACAGGATTTTGGAAAAAGATACAATAATTTGGAGTAATTACCATATCGTGTAAAAAGGCAAAACCAGGAATCGAATGAGAATAACGTTTTAATAACTTTCCCTGACTATTAAACTCAAAAATAGTGATAGTACTCGATAAACCAGGCTTTACAGAAAAATTAACTAAAACATCTCCTTTGCCATCCTTTCCTTTCTCAATTCTGGGGTGAGCAGAAAAAGCTTGACCAGGTTGTAAAATTCCATCTAAATCATCAATTCCAATAGTTTCTAAATTATTTGGATTTAAACGATGAGGTCCTGCTCCTTCCCACAATGCCAAAAGTTTATCGCCCCAATAAAGAATACCAGTATTAGCAATATTTTTATTGTTCAAATCGAAAATATTAGCTAACCAACCACCAGGTTTTTGAGTGCCAAAAACCCCTCGATAGAGAATTTTTCCTGCTGCCTTTTCTGCCACATAACCTTCCGTTTTAACAAAGCTATTTCGGAAGTAGGCACGACCATTTTTAAAACCAATAGCACAAACCATTCCATCCCCATCAAAAGGATGAGCGATCGCCTGACCGTTAATATCTAATAAACCGGGTCCGTTGCGGAAAAAAGTACCATTCAAATCTGTTGGTATTTCACCTTCTATATCATCAATCCAATAACTATATTCATTGGGTTGAGATTCATATCCTTTTTGCCAATCTTCACGAGTATAAGATGTAGATTTTTCAATTTGTAAATTTGCCATTTTAGTTATCAGTTATCGAGTTGATGAAAGTACAAAGTTTTATGTTTTTAGGGAATAGGGAATACCGTTTCACGGAATTCAAAAGTCAAAAGTCAAAAGTCATGCATTATGATTTTATAGCTCAAAAATTTGATGCTTCAGTAATTTCAGCAAATTATTCTACATCTAAAGTTTTAAACTATTTTAGGACTTACGCATGAACGCTATTGGTAGGGTGTGTTAGCGACAGCGTAACTGAGCGAGACCCTATATATATTGCCTTTGCGTAAATCCTGTATTTGTAACATTCTTTTTTCAAATTGGTAGAACAGGGAACAGGGAACAGGGATAAAACAATGAATAAAAATTACAGCAAATTCCATTGAGGTACACCCATCGCGGGCAAGATGCCCGCACTACATTTCTACATTTGATTAATTTATAGTAGTTGAAGTCAAGATAGTAGATATATTTATTGCCTCTTTTTCATTGTCTATTTTATATCCTATTAATTTGGGATTTTTTGGATTCAAATTTAACATATTTTCCTCAGTTATCGAGTTAATGAAACTACAAATTTTTATGCTTTTAGGGAACAGGAAACAGGAAATAGAGATAAAACAATGAATAAAAATTACAGCAGATTCTATTTTATAGAGGTACACCCGTCGCGGGCAAGATGCCCGCACTACATTTCTACATTTGATTAATTTATAGTAGTTGAAGTCAAGATAGTAGATGTATTTATTACCTCTTTTTTATGCTCTATTTTATATCCTATTAATTTGGGATTATTTGGAGTCTAGGTTAACATATTTTCCTCAGTTATTGAGTTGATGAAAGTACAAATTTTTATGCTTTTAGGGAACAGTAAACAGGAAATGAGTAGTAAAGTGAATGCAAGTGCGGGCATCTTGCCCGCGACTGATGTACCTTACTAATATAAAATACGCTGTATTTATTATTCCTTCTTCAACCACCTATAAACTTGGTTAATTTATAGTAGTTTAAATCAAGATAGTAGATGTATTTATTGCCGAAATATTGTGGTTTAAAGCCTCCCATCTTAAGGGGATAATAAATCAAAATTTTCCTTTGAGTCAATCCTCTCCTTAAAAAGAAGAGGTAATTCTAAATTCTAAATTCTTAATTCTAAATTCTTGAACTCTTCTTCATGCTCTATTTTCTCTCCTATTAATTTTCCAGTCTTGGGAGTCAAAGTTAACATATTTTCCTCCTCTTTATCCCCTGTTTGAGCATTAGCTGCGGGCAACCAATTTAGTAAAAGTAATGGCAATAAGGTAGATAGGTTAGTGATAACTATTAACAACCACAAATTATCAAAATTTGTCTCTGTAACTTCTAACCAATGCATTAACAATGCACCTCCTTCATGGGATATAAGTCCAGCTAAATTATAGATAGACATTAATAAAGCAAATAGGGTTGCTTCTACTCCCGGTGGGCAAAGTCTAGCAGCTAAAACTAATACGGGCATGAAAGCAATTTCTCCCATTACTGTTAGCACTAAACTATCTCCTAAACTAAACCAATGGTCATCGATACCTAAACTGCGGTTAGCATGAGTAACTAGCAGTAAGGTAGTCATTCCTAAAACAGCAGAAATAACTATAGACCATCCGAAAATTTTCCGAAAAGGAACAGATTTAAAAAAGCGTTGAAATAGCCAAACACCTATAAAAGCAGCAATACTTGTTACTAACCGTATTCTGCCTAAAAATTCTGGTTGAAATCCTAATTCATTTGTGGAAAAGAAAAAGAAAGCTGACTCAGAATTAGGAGTTGCCTGCCAAAGAAAAAGGAAAGCAGTTGGTAATAAAATTGATTTTTTTGTAACAGCTATTTTTACCTGCTTAATTTGCTGTTTTACATTGTCAAAATTAATCCCAATAGTAACTTTTTCTTCATTAATTAACCAGGCTACAGCAGAAACAATCAAAGGAAAAATAGCTGTCATTAAAAACACAGTTTGATTGCTAAAATGCTCCAGTAAATAACCACTCAAATAAGCAGTTATTAGTCCTCCTAATGCTGAAGCAGCCCAACATAAAGATTGTAGAGAACCCGTACTACTAACAGATTCTTTTTGCACCCTTTGTACAACTAAAGAATCAACAATTACATCACTAATAGCCACCGATAAAGAACTAAGAGCGATCGCTCCTGTAGCTGCTAGTGGAGTATGTACCCATTTTGCCAATGCTACCCAAGAAAACGCCCCCAGTATGCCAGAAAAAATCATATAAGGTCGTCGTCGATAGCCTAATATTGGCACTCCATCTGAAATGAACCCAAAAACAGGTTTAATCATCCACGGTATGACCACAACGCCCAACATTGCCGATACTTCAGCGGGACTCATGGCCAATTCATCTTTGAGAAAGAAACTGACAGCCAGACGTCCCAATCCTAAAATTCCTTGGACGAAGTAAACAAGCAATATAGCTATGAGTTCCGGTGTCGGTTCATTGCCAAAAAATACTCTCTGTTTGAGGGATTTTTTGAGCTTGATTATGCCTTGAGAAGATATAAACATCAGTTAACGCTTATTAACATTTTTTAACCAATATAATCATATCTTAACTAGCCATCAGCTATCAGTTATAGCGCTGTGCGCAGGCAACAGCTCCGGAAAGCAACAGCTCATCTGGGGGAATAAATTGCCTATCATACAAGACTTTTAGCTATTTGGCCTTTCCTGTAATTTGTAAATATACCAGCGCTCATTGCTATATCAGCCGAAAAATTTGTGCATATATTTAGACACCTGTTTGCGCAGTATTTCGTTAGGAAAGGCTTTTAAATGCTACTTTTTCGTAGATTTTTCGCCAATAACAGGACAATTTATCAGGACTTACGTAAAGGCACTATTTATAGAGTATAAAGACTATTGGACAATAGTTTTGAGCGCTATATATAGCGTATCTGCGTAAATCCTATTTATATCAAAAGTATGAAATTCAAGTTATAGCGATCGCCACAACAAAAACTAATCTAAAATCTAAAAACCCAGGCGCTATAGTTGAAAAAACATCAATCTATAGATTCACACTATCTATATCTATAGCGATCGCCACAACAAAAACCAATAGAACTTACGCAGATACACTATATATAGTACTCATAACTATTGTCCAATAGTTACTGGACTCTATACACAGTGTCTTTGCGTAAGTCCTGACTTTTTTACTTTTTTCGTCGATCAAATTCCGAGTAAATAATTAAGTATAAATACTTGCTATACATGATTACTCAATCGCGGCAGCTATGATTTTGTTCTAAAATTCTGTCTCCTTAGTTCCCCTCCCCTCCTGGGAGGGCTAGGGGTGGGTTGGGAGGGGAGGGGCTAGGGGTGGGTTGTCTCCTGACTCCTTCTTCGGTTGCTACATTTTGTCGTGCGGAATGTAGGCTTAAACATCACTTTTTCGTAGAGTCATGGCCCACAATAAGACAATTCATATCAAAAGTATGAAATTTATTTTGATTATCTCTATGTATTGCTGATTTTTGGGAATTTTTGCAATATTTACGATTTGAAATTGAGTCTCTTTAAAAGCATCAACTGTAGTTTGAATTGAAGTATAATAAAATATTATAAATTCTCGCCAAATTTTGCATAAATTATCATCAATGACTAAGTTTTTAATCCCTTTTCAGAGTGATGGGAAATGGGGGTATAAAGATCGAGCTGGAAAGGTTGTAATTCCGCCAAAATTAGAAACAGCAAGTGAGTTTTCTTTAGGAGTAGCAAAAGTCAAGATTAATAATCAAATTCAATATATTGACTCTAATGGAAAATTTTTGGATGTTAATCAACCACAAGAATTAAAAAATTATCATGATGAAGTAACCGATAATACTGAAGAATTAATACGATTTAAAGTCAACGATATGCATGGTTATAAAAATAGAGAAGGAAAAGAGATAATACCTCCTACTTATGTAGCAGCTTGGCAATTTTCTGAAGGTTTAGCACTTGTAAAACAAGACCAAAAGTGGGGTTATATAAACTATAAGGAAAAAATTGTTATTGATTTTATCTATGATTTTGCCGATAGTTTTAGTCAAGGAATAGCAAGGGTAAGGCTAGACAAAAAATATGGTTATATCAATAATTGTGGAGAGGAAGTTATTCCAATTTGTTATGACGAATTAGGAAGATTTAATGGAGAACTTACATTTTTTAAGCAAGGAAAAAAGAGGGGATATATTAATAAAAGGGGAGAAGTAGTTGAAACACCTACTAATCAAGATTTACCAAAGAAAAAACAAGTCAATCTAAAATGTCAAGATACCAAAGCGAACCAAAGTACAATAACAAAAAAACAACTGGAAAATACAAACTATTCACGCAGCAGAAGAACACGCAAAAGAAGTAGCAGCAAAGTCAAGAATTAAAATATAGTGCTTCTCAGATTCATGAGTTACACTTGTTTTTCTTCTTTTCTCTTTCCTGTTCCCAGTTAAAATATTCCCAGTTAAGGTTTTCCCTAAAACCCATAACTTTGTACCTCACAAATATAATAATGTAAGCATTCAGCTATTAGCTGTCAGCTATCAGCAAAAAGATTCTTTCTTATGGGAAAGTGTTTAAATTAATATAGACTTTAAGGGCAAGGGAAGCAACTTTTGTAGTAATACCATTAAATATTGCTTTTATCCTAAACTAAAAGCAATAGCTGATAGCTGATGGCTGACTGCTGAATGCTTACACTTTTTGGTCACTAAAGCTGAAAAGTTGGCACTTTTTTTTCCCTCCAAAAAGGCTAAAACTTTTATATGTCAGTGCTTTTAGATTTAATCAACAAATCCTAATTATTTCTGTTTTAATCTCCTAAAAATCAAACCTAAAATATTATTTAATTTCATAGATTATATGTAAGCATTCAGCCGTCAGCTATCAGCTATCAGCCATGAGTTATTAACTTATTATCTTGGAAGAAGGAATGAGTAGTCAAGGAGTGAAATATATTTGCGCAGCATTCCGCAGGAAATGAAATATTTCTGTCAGCTAACCTTAGTATTTACTTGATTCTTTAAAAAGCTGATAGCTTTTTGTGGAACATTCCGTAGGAAATGCGAGCTAGCTGAATGCTTACATAATAATTGCTATATTCCCTAGATACACTGACCTTTTTACAGCAAAATTAAAATTATGATTTTTTTGATTCAGGAGATGGTATTTATACTCCCAGATTTATTTCTGCTTCCTGCCTGATAAATCACATTCCCCATATCAATTTGCCATATAGAACCCCCGATTATATCTTCATAAATATGCGCGTTTTTTTAGCTAGGAGTTAGGAGTCAGGAGACAGGAGACAACCCACCCTAATCCCTCCCAGGAGGGGGAGGTAAGAGGAAAGAGGGAAGATGTGGGGATAAACAATACAAAAAACACTCCTTCTTCAGATTTTTCCTCAAAATTGATGCGCGAAAAGACTTGACTACCATAATTATATAGATATTAAATGGGTTCCATACAAAAAAAGTATAAAAATCGGTGAATTACCAAATATTTATAATCTGCAAATCATGATAATAAATCAAGAATAAACACTTAATTTATTCTGGCAATTAGCAATAAATATTCACCTCTCAATACTGACTACTAAGTAGGTGAACATAAATAAATTAAATATTAGAGAGGGCTGATTTTTAGAACTCATCACGCTTAATTCAAAGCTTTCGGTTAAACCTGCCCCTAAAATTTTTTGAACGTTTAATTAGACCTACCTACTTACTGACTACTTATCCTTTATACTATGTTTTGAACTGCGAAATGTAGGTGATAAATATGTTTCAAAAAAGTCGTCGTCGTTTAGCAATTTGGTACACCACAGTAACAGCTATTTTATTACTAATATTTGTCACAGGATTTTATATCTATTTCCGAAATACCTTAATCGAACGCATCGACGATACCTTACTTCATGTCGTAGAAGTAGTAGAGCGATCGCTAGTCATCGAATCTTTTCCCACTAAAAATAGTAAAAATTTTCGTGTTAACCTCGAAGCTAGCTTTCGAGATAATGCCAATACAGTAGAAGATGACCATATCGACCTTGAATGGTTTAGCTCCACAGGAGAACTAATTTGGTCAACCTTTTCCGCTCCCCTAAATATTCCCATACATTCCAACCGCACTGGAGAAACAGTACGAATAACTCCTCACTTGGAAAAAATTGAAACATTACAACAACCCATAGATAATAATTTACTACTACGACAGATAACAGATAGAGTAGAAGTCCATCGCCAAGTCTTAGGATATTTGCGAGTCAGTCATCCTTGGTTTGAAGTAACAAAGCCAATTCGCCAATTAATGCTAGACTTAAGTATCATTACCTGTTTAGTAATAATTTCAGTAGGAGCAATAGGTTGGTTACTTTCTGGGTTAGCAATACAACCAGTACGGGAGTCTTATCAACATCTGAAAAAATTTACTGCTGATGCTTCCCACGAACTTCGCAACCCCATAGCAATGATTCAAACTAATGTACAAGTTGCTTTAGCAGACCAGGAGTTAGCATCATCCGAACATCAACAACAACTACAAGTTATCGAACGTTTGACTCGTCGGTTAGGAAAACTGGTAGATGATTTACTATTTTTGGCACGTCAAGATAGTGGAATAGTACAGTCGCAATTTTCATCAGTGCCATTAGATGCTTTATTGATAGAAGTAGTAGAAGAACAACAGGCGATCGCTACTGCCCAAAATATAAATCTAGAATTAAAAATTTCCCTACCCGATATTATTGAAAAGGCAGTTGAAGAAGGAGTCAGGAGTCAACCCACCCCTAACCCCTCCCAGGAGGGGGAGTCAGGAGTCAGGAGGGAAAATTGCATGGGGTATCTCACCTCAAACAATTTTGAACACCGTGTAGACGGTGGGGTATTAAACCCGCAAAAAAAAGATAAAAATCAAGACAAATTTTCAACCATCAAAAATCTTACATCTGAGGAAGATATTACACTCACAGGAGATTGGGACCAACTAGCCAGGTTATTTACAAATCTGATTAGTAATGCAATTCAGTATACCCCATCTGGTGGTCAGATAGTAGTAGAGTTGCAGCATCTTCCCAAAGTCAAAAAAGCAACTTTAAGGACTCAGAAAAGGGAACTAAACAATAGCTCTGAAAGTAGTGGAGTAATTTTCAGAGGTTGTCAAAACCTTAAATATAAATATGACTGCCTTCAAATAACAGTCAAAGATAATGGTATTGGTATTCCTCTTGATACATTATCACGATTATTCGATCGCTTTTATCGAGTAGACCCTGCTCGTTCACATCATGGTACAGTTGGGTCAGGTTTAGGGTTAGCGATCGCCCTAGCTATTATAGAAAATCATCATGGCCAGATATCCATAGAAAGTCATCCTCAAGTTGGTACTATGGCCACAGTCACTTTACCTATAGATCGGAGCCAAATCAAATCCGGTTGAATACTTATCATATATTTTAGGGTGAGGAGCAGGGTAGTAGGGGCGAATGGCATTCCCCCGGGAGTAGGAGAGATTGAAGTAATTCTAGAATTTTCAAGAATTTAGAATGCGCGAATTTATAATTTAGAATTACCTCTACCTTATAAAGAAGAGGATCGACTCAGAGGAAAATTTTTCTTTTTATCCTCTTAAAAGAGAAGGTTTTCAACCGCAATTTTTCGGTAAACATATATTATATAACCGGATTCTATATCAGATTAATATTTGATTTACGAAAGATGGACGATAGTTTGAAAGCCACGTCTTTTTAAAGCGTGGATGAAAAACGAACGGGGGATTTTAATCGCCTTAAAATTTGTCATTTTTCTTCTTTAATGTTATCCTATTAAAGGAGGTAATAAAGATGTATGGATGTCAGCAAGAGTTAATTAAAATTCCCGAAATTATTCCGTTTTTAGAATACTTATGTACCACAGCAAATAAACTCATTAATTGTGGGATTTATTTGGCTAGGCAGTGGTATTTTAAGTTAGGTAAGATTCCGGGCAAATACAACTTAGAAAAGAAGTTAAAGTCCAATAGTAATTATCAGTTTTTGTATTCTCAAGCAGCACAACAAACTCTTAGAGGAGTAGCAGAAGCATTTAAGTCTTATCAAGCACTTTCTCAGAAGTATCTCAAAGGAGAATTAACTGATAAACCTCAACTGCCAAAATATCGCAAAAAGGGAGGAATGGGGGTAATAACTTATCCTAGACAAGCTTTAAAGCTGGAAAATGGTCAAGTTAAAGTACCTCTGGGAAGAAGGGTTAAAGCAGCATTTAAAGTTGATAGTTTTCTCTTATATTTCCCTAGTAATCTTAAGTTTAAAGAAATCAGAGAAATTAGAATTTTACCTCGTAACTTCTGTTTTTATGTCGAATGGGTTTATGAGCTAAAAGCCGATCGACCTCAGCTAGATAAAGCCAAAGTTATAGGCATAGACCACGGAGTTGATAATTGGTTAAGTTGTGTTTATAATGTAGGGACAAGTTTTATTATTGATGGTAAACACCTGAAGTCAAAAAATCAATGGTACAACAAACAGATAGCTACAATTAAAGACAATAAACCCCAAGGATTTTGGTCAAATAAATTAGCGCACATAACTGAAAAACGCAATAGGCAGATGCGTGATGCTGTTAACAAAGCAGCCAGATTGCTGATTAATCATTGTCTTAAACATGGAATTGGTCGAATAGTTTTTGGTTGGAATAAACGACAAAAAGATGGTATTGATATCGGTGCAAAAAACAACCAAAAGTTTGTACAAATCCCCACGGCTAAACTCAAAGAAAGAATTATTCAGTTATGCGAATTATACGGCATAGAGTTTATTGAAACTGAAGAGTCGTATACCTCGCAAGCTAGCTTTTTAGATGATGACTTCTTGCCAAACAGGGCGTGAAAAACCCAGAAGTTGGAAGCCATCAGGCAAGCGAATTAAGCGATGCAGCGCCGCCAAAGGGGGTTTCCCCCATGAGCGACTGCATCAAGACAACGAGGACTCTATCAAACTCAAAAGGGTTTGTTAGTTAATGCTGATTGCAATGGCGCGGCTAATATCCTCAAAAAAGTAGCGGCAACTTTAAGGTTTTCCCTTAAAGAAGTCAGTAGAGGCAGTTTGATCATGCCTTTGAGAATCCTGTTTTGGATTGCTTAAGAATCCCCTGTGCTTCAGCCAGGGGAATATCAAAAGAACGGTTAACTTATCTAGTGTAGTATTATTTAAGGATTTTTTTGGCAGTTCTGTCATCTGAAAACCTCATCTAATAGTTTCATACCTTATGAGTGTTGGTCTTATCTGTTTGCGCAGCATGACCTAGGAAACTGTATTGACTGATAACTGATAACTGATAACTGAAATGACCTCTGATTCAAAATCTCAGGATATGATGACTCAATACCTTTCTAAACTTGTGGAAAAAAACCCCGATCGTTAGTACCATTTGTAGCAGTTTAATCATGGGACTAATTACAGTTGCTATAGCTGGAGGGCCACCCCCCTGGTACTACTAAACCACCTACTCAACCTTCAAGACAAGAACCTGCGGAAGTAGAAGAGAATACTCAACCTCGTCGTCGTCAACCTCCTGGTAGTCAGCCATCTGGCGGTCAAGGAAAACCAGTAGAGGCCCAACCAGAGAATACTGAACCTCGTCGTCGTCAACCTCCTAATGTAGGAAACCCTGGTGGCCAGCAGCAAGAGATTAATCAAACACCACCACAATTTCCTGAACCTGCGGGTAGAGTTACGCCTGTTGAAGGTCTCATTACTCTAAGATTGATTAATCAAACGGATGCCGTAATTAAATATCAAGTAATTGGTGGCCGACATAGGACTCTAGGAGAAAGGTCAGTAGTAGAAATATATGAATTGCCAGTCCCATTAACGTTAACCTACCAACGTCCTGATGGAGGGTTATTATTAGTAAGTCCTCGGGGTATTTCTCCTAGAGTATTAGAGGTGAGGTTCAATTCCACAGAAAATTTTGATTTAGATACTAAGTCATTAAATATTACTGGGGGAGGAGGAGTATTTTTGAACTAGCGCCGCGATGTGGAAGTTAAAAGTCAGAAGTCAGAAGTCAGAAGTATTGATTTGTAAAAGTCAAAAGTCAAAAGTCAAAAGTCAATCATTTTTGATTTGTAATTGTTTTCGGTAAAAGACCTACTTCTTATGGGGACGTTTTGCTAATGCAAAGCTTTCCTCATTAATTCTATGGAAATGCAAAGAGCATTAATGCCGAACCATTTTGTTTTATAGCAAAAAAAGACTTGCTTAGTAGATAAATTGACGATATATCTCAGACAGACAAATTTTTTTCCCACAGATGAACTGTTACCTATTTGCTAGAGTATTGACAACTGACAACTGATAACTGATAACTGATAACTGATAACTGATAACTAAAATTATGTCAGGATTTTGGTTCTTTTGAAACTTGGAGAAATTGATTTATATTCGTACTAACCTGTTCCATATCATCATTAAAATAGATAGCTTTAATATCCTCTGGTAAATTATTATCTAGATTATGGTATCCCTGCTGCAACAAAGACTTTACCTGCTCAGATGAAATAGTTTCTCCCTCAGCTTGGAGATATGCCGCAATTCTTGTTTCACTCCAGTGGAAAGTCTCAGACATTAACAGAATCAAACGGAGGAGTGCATCTAACTGTTCTAATACTTGTCTAACATAACACCATAAAGGCGGTGGAGCTATCTGTAAAGAATAACGAATTGATTCCACAGGAGGAATTTCTGCTTGGTTAAGACTAACAGCAGTAACATTTATTAACCAATTCTGGAGAGTAGTATTTTCGTTGCTTGGATCTGCCCCCTCTCGTAAATCTAGGCCACGCAGTTCATAAAATATATGTTGCCAAGTTTGGGCAAATAGATAATCTGCTTGAACCGGGGACCGCACGGAATGTTGAATTAAAGTTTGGACTATCATACCATAGCGACAAAAAATTGTTACGAAGTATTTTCCTTGGTCTGGATAGTTTTGAAATAAGGTCAATAGTTCCTGGTCACTATGATGGAATAGTGACTTAACTATAGGGTGATTAGATTCAGGAAATGTGTAAGTAGGCTCTGTTTTTAGCATATATAAAAAATTTAGATTATTGAATATTCGGCCTAACCAATATTAATTCTAAAATAAGGCAATTAAAATTATTAAGCTGTTCAGAATTTAGGCGTTGCTAGTTAATAAAGTCAGAAGTCAGAAGTCAAAAGTCAGAAGTTGTTTTTGTAACGGGGATTTGAACAACCCTCCAAAAACATTTCGCCAATCAAGGCAGGGTTTAAAACCCAATTATTTTGATAAATGTATGATATTACATAAGTTAGAAGTCAGAAGTTAGGAGTTGAAAAGGAGTTTTTTCCTAACTATTAGAGTAGAGAGAGGTCTAATAGACATCTCCAATAGACATCTCCAATAATAAAAAATAAAATTAATTATTGTACAGAAATTACTAATTCTTCTCGCCTACTCCCTACTCCCTACTCCCTAATAATAAAAAATAAAATTAATTATTGTACAGAAATTACTAATTCTTCTCGCCTACTCCCTCTTTTCTAGAGAGGTCTAATATAGGGCTTGTGCTCATAAAGCTAAAAGTCAGGAAAGCTTACGGTAATGGAGCTTTTTAGATTCAGTTTATCTCCTAGTTATTTGCTCTTATTTGCCTCAAAATACCGAAATTTTCTGCTGAAATTCAAGAAAATTTCTTTACATAAAATGGCCAAAACCGTTGCGTTTTCCCCCATTCTCCGCGTCCCCGCGTCTCCGCGTCCCCGCGTCTCCACGTCCTAGCCCCACCAACCAATTTTTTCCGCAGACCCTAATATATTCTGTCCATGGCCCTATGTCCACCCCACTGTTCAACAATTTTATCGTCGTATTCATCAGAAATTGCTAAAACTGCTCTTACTGATGCTTCTAATTCTGGTTTATCGCAAGTAGAACCGACTATTGTATGTTCAAATATAATGCTATTATTTTCATCTATACCAAAAGCACCAAACCGCATTTTACTATTTTCTTGCAGTAAAAATTTCATCAAATCTGTTTTTAAATCTACATTGGTCACAACATAGGAGCGAGTATTTATTATTGCTTCATTATCCCCCCAAGCAAAAACAGATACTTCAACTAAGGCAGAACCCATAAACAAAGTAATACCTGGTAAGTCTTGTCTCACGCAGGGAAATTTATCAAATAATTCTCTCATCCAGAGAGATACTTTGTTGTAACAAGCTTCTTGTACATTTGTCTCAAATTTCATTATTTTTCTCCAAAAGCTTTACTAGAAACTATAGCGCTATACCCAAGTCAAAAGTCAAAAATTAAAAGTCAAAAATTAAAAGTCAAAAGTAATCCCTAGTATAGAAGTCGAAGGAAAAGGCGTGGACAGATCAAAAGCTTAAAGCTCAGACAAAGTAAGATTTTTCCTTCTTGCTTCTTGCTTCTTGCTTCTTGCTTCTTGCTTCTTGCTTCTTGCTTCTTGCTTCTTGCTTCTTGCTTCTTGCTTCTTGCTTCTTGCTTCTTGCTTCTTGCTTCTTGCTTCTTGCTTCTTGCTTCTTGCTTCTTTCTTCTTCCTTCTTCCTTCTTTCTTCTTCCTTCTTCCTTCTGCTATATATCAATTTTTGAAGTTTGAGATAAAATAAACTATAAGTTGATTATTTTCCTAAGGATACAATTATGAGTGAAATATTAACACCTAATTTAGTAGCCCAAATTCTCACTGTACTTGGATCGGTGGGTTTTTTATTCCTGGCAATTCAAGCATTGCAATTACTAAAACAATAACTATTACAACAATAATGACATTGATATATTGATTTCTATCGGGCGATCGCAGTAATTTTTGCTCAAAAGCAATTTGTTCTTAGATGATTGAGCGATCGCTCTTTAATATTATGTCCACTTAAATATCACCCAAGACAAACTTTCTCTTCTATCCTTCTTTCGTCTTATATAGAACCCAATTATACAATGTATCTTTAATAATTCTATAATTACTTCAATCTCCTCTACTCCCCTACTCCCCTACTCCCCTACTCCCTACTCCCCTACTCCCTACTCCCCCACTCCCCCACTCCCTCACTCTCCACTCCCTCTATTCCCTATAACTTTCTAATGTTAAAAAATGTACCCTTCCAGAAGCTTCACCAACAATAAT
Source organism: Okeania sp. KiyG1 (assembly GCF_014132355.1). Classification (GTDB taxonomy): domain Bacteria; phylum Cyanobacteriota; class Cyanobacteriia; order Cyanobacteriales; family Microcoleaceae; genus Okeania. The sequence goes on along the minus strand of NZ_BLZO01000125.1, from coordinate 1,574 downwards.
TTTTACTCCATCTTCTGCCACAGCGCAACATTCCAAAGAACTCTCTCCTGTAAAATGAGCGATCGCCTGTCGCTGTTCTAAGTCCCAAACTTTGAGAGTATGATCGTCAGATGCAGAAATCACTTGCTCACCATTTGGTGTGACTGCAACTGAACTTACCCAGTCAGTATGACCGCTCAAACTAAATAGTTCCTCCGCAGTTTCCAAGCTCCAAACTTTAATAGTCTTGTCAAAAGACCCAGAAATTAGTCGCTTACCATCTGGTGTTACTGCCAAAGCTTTCACCCACCCATTATGACCGACTAAAGTAGAAACTGCTTCTCCAGTTTCCAAGCTCCAAACTTTAATAGTTTTATCAAAAGACCCAGAAATTACTCGCTTACCATCTGGCGTTACTGTCACTGAACTTACCCAGTCAGTATGTCCTATCAGAGTAGCAACCTCCTTTAAAGTTTCTAAACTCCAGACTTTTAGAGTTTGGTCAGATAAACAGGCGATCGCTCGTTTACCATCTGGTGTAACTGCCACAGCAAAAATACATCTAGTGTTACCTTTTAGACTCAACAACTCCTGTGCTGTTTCCCAGCTCCAAATTTTAAGAGTATTATCATCCGAACATGATATAATACGTTTGTCTGGTAATGCTGCTACTGAATTAACTCTATCGGTGTGACCTTTAAGAGTACAAACTGATTTTGTTGTGTTTAAATTCAGACCTTAATTGTATTATCCCAAGATGCTGATGCTGCTTGTCTATCTGGCAGTGCTACTGCTGCATTCACCCTATTAGTATGTCCGATAGGAGGTGGTAATTCTACAGAAGTATCAAGACTCCAAACTTTGAGAGTAAAATCATCAGAACCAGAAATTATGCGTCCATCTGGTAAAACTGCAACTGCATATACAGAGTCAGCATGACCTTTGAGAGCAAATAACTCTTCTCCTGTCTGGAGACTCCAAACTTTGAGAGTATTGTCGGAAGCAGCAGAAATAATTCCCTTACTATCTGGAGATACTGCTACTGCATTTATCCCTTTGGCGTGACCTTTGAATGTCAAAGTAGTTTTTGGCTGTGCAAATTCCAAACTTTGATTGTGTTGTCAGAAGAACCGGAAACTACTTGTCCTTCTGGAAGTTTCGCCACAGTTCTCACGCCACCCGTATGACCACTCAGTGTTAATAATTCTTCTCCTGTCTGGATATCCCAAATTTTGAGAGTGCGATCCGATGAACCTGAAATAATTTCTCGGTCGGATAATACCGCTAACGAATTTACCCAACCTTATGACCAGTGAGGGTTAATTCTTCTTTTTGTGTTTCCAAATTCCAGACTTTAATCGTATTATCTGAAGAACCAGAAATTAATCTACCATCTGGTAATACTGCCACTGCTCTTACTCCTCTTGTATGACCAGTGAGGGTGAGAAATTCTTTAGTTGTTTCCAGGTTCCAAATTTTGATGCTGAAATCATCGGAACCAGAAATTACCAATTTTTCATCTAGTAATGCTATAGCTCTAATTCTCCCTCTGTGACCAGTTAAGGTTGCTATTTCTTTCCCTGTTTCCAGGTTCC
>NZ_BLZO01000124.1 GCF_014132355.1 Okeania sp. KiyG1 | reverse complement strand
GGACTAATCAAATTTTTTGTTATAAAAATTAACCTTGGGCAATTTTGTTCCTAAATAATTGAATTTACTATTGGGCGATCGCCTAATGATCGGAGCAAATCAGAGAACCCTTTTCATCTCAAAGTCTCCGAACACCTTAATTTGAACCATAAAATTTGTCTTGAAATTCTTCAATACCTAATTTTTTAATATTGTTACCTTTTATAAAAAATAAACTACAAAAATAATTTATAAGCTAATAAATTTCCCTTAAAAGCAATTAATGACAGTAAAAATTAAATTTAAAAAATATTCAATCTAAATGCTTACGTTTACAGCATCTGATAAATATTGCCCCTCTTTTTTTTGTAGTGAAGTTAGACAATAATTCTTTTGAGAAGCCAAAAAAAATAGGTTGACCAATAAAGTAAGGTCTAAAGCTCCCCCTTGATAAGAGGATGAAAAAAAATCAACTTCAGTATTTAGACGCTTTCCGTGCATTGAATATTGAAACAGGGGAAGTTGGCAGAGTTAATCCTCGCTCAAAGTCAAATAGTTTTAACTTCACAGTCCCAGGACAAAAAGCCAAAAGTGTGAATATGAGCAAATTAAAAGTTGTACATAAAAAAGACGGTTATATCTATAACTCCATTTTGTCCACAGTTGTCGATAAATGTTGAGGAAAATGCCGTCTAAAACTTAACAGTTTGCGCATAAGTTATAGCAATACGGAAATCGGTTAAGGCAATAATAAACACTCAAACTCAGTCACGGATTACTTCTAAACTTTTGACTTTTGACTTTTGACTTGCGGTAGCTGTTGCCTGCGCGCAGCTCCATAAGCAAAACTTGAGCTTAGTATAAAAGTTCTTAAGCCTCATCTAAATTAAAAATTATCTAGGAGAAAAAAGTGAAACTCTCAGTATATGGAAAAGGCGGCATCGGCAAATCTACAACAAGCTGCAATATCTCAGTTGCCTTAGCCAAACGAGGTAAAAAAGTTCTACAAATCGGTTGCGACCCAAAACACGACAGTACATTTACCCTCACAGGATTTCTCATCCCCACAATTATCGACACTCTCCAAGAAAAGGACTACCATTACGAAGACATATGGCCAGAAGACGTCATTTATAAAGGTTACGGTGGGGTAGACTGTGTAGAAGCAGGTGGACCACCCGCTGGAGCAGGTTGTGGTGGCTACGTTGTCGGCGAAACAGTCAAACTACTCAAAGAATTAAATGCCTTTGACGAATACGACGTCATTCTATTTGACGTCCTCGGTGACGTAGTCTGTGGTGGTTTTGCAGCTCCACTCAACTATTCAGACTACTGCATGATCGTCACAGATAATGGCTTCGATGCCCTCTTTGCAGCTAATCGCATTGCCGCCTCTGTCCGTGAAAAAGCTCGCACCCACCCTCTTCGTTTAGCTGGCCTAATAGGAAATCGTACATCCAAGCGCGACCTAATCAATAAATATATAGAAGCCGTACCAATGCCAGTACTAGAAGTCCTACCACTAATTGAAGATATTAGAGTTTCTCGCGTCAAGGGCAAAACATTGTTTGAAATGGCCGAAAACGATCCTTCACTCCAATACGTTTGTAACTATTACCTGAACATTGCCGACCAAATTTTGGCATTGCCAGAAGGAGTAGTGCCCAATGAATCTCTTGATCGCGATTTATTCTCCTTACTGTCTGATTTCTACTTAAATCCTAGTAAGCCTGAAGTTATGTCAGAGGATGAGAAGCTTGACCTGATGATGGTTTAATAGATTTAGCTCTTCTCAGGATAAGGAAATATAGAAGTCATGGTTTTCTTTGAACAATTATCAACGTCCCTCAAACAAAAATGGCTGCACTACTACCAAAAAAATCGCCCATGGTTGGTACTGCACATGACAGATGAAAATACAGTCCAGACTCCGGATGGAGGAAGGAGACCTGTGTCATACCTTATCTTGGGAATTCTCAATGCCCTGGAACCAGAGTTAGAGGCATTAATGTTGCCTTTCTCCAAACTCAAGGCAGATGCAGATAGTTTAATAGAAGTTTTAGGGTTAAATTTTGACCCAGATATTGCCATAGGTAAAAAACCAGATTCTTCCATAGACAAATCAACATCAATATTGACTGATGATGCTCAGGAGTCACCAGCATCTTATTCCCCAATTATGCCAGACCAGAATGAAGATTCTAATAATTTGGGTACTGCAGCAGTGATAGGTGGAGCAGCAGTGATAGGTGGAGCTGCTGCTGTCGGTGACGCTGCTGCACTAGCTTCAGGATTGGATCTGGAGTCTAATGATGTACTTGATGATGACCAGAGCGAGTTAAATCTGGAGTCAGAAGCGGATGAGTTGGATATGGGACTGGATTCTGACCCAGAAGCGGATGATGATTTGGACTTGAAAATGGAGTCAGAAGCGGATGAGTTGAATATTGGACTGGATTCTGACTCAGAAGCGGATAATGATTTGGACTTGGGAATGGGACTGGATTCTGATTCAGAAGCGGATGATGATTTGGACTTGGGAATGGAGTCAGAAGCGGATGAGTTGGATATGGGACTGGATTCTGACCCAGAAGCAGATGATGATTTGGACTTGGGAATGGAGTCAGAAGCGGATGAGTTGGATATGGGACTGGATTCTGACCCAGAAGCGGATGATGATTTGGACTTGGAAATGGACTCAGCAGGGGATGAGTTGGATATGGGACTGGATTCTGACCCAGAAGCGGATGATGATTTGGACTTGGGAATGGAGTCAGAAGCGGATGAGTTGGATATGGGACTGGATTCTGATTCAGAAGCAGATGATGATTTGGACTTGGGAATGGAGTCAGCAGCAGAATCAGCAGATGACTTGGGTAGTATGGACTTCAGCGATATAGATGGAGATAGTTCTGACAATCTCGATCTTGGAGAAGATAGCTCTGACTTTATCGCAGAAGATATTCCCGATCCCTTTGAGGATACATCGGCGAAGTTGGATGAGTCTGGACTGGACGATCTAGGTGATATGGATCTTAGTGACTTGGGAGATGATAATCAATTTGGTGATTTGTCTTCTGATGATTTAGGAGATTTGGACCTCGATCTGGATGGAGATGACCTAGATTTGGATGAGGCCGATCTAGATTCTTTAGCAGGAGATAAAAAGTCTTCTAATGATGACGATCTTGAAGGTTTGTTGGGTTAAACAATAGGAAAATTGACATTGACTGGTTTGTTTTATCGGGGGAACGCAGAGGGCAGAAGGCAGAAGGCAGAAGGCTTCTATTATCTGCCCTCTGCTACGACCAAAGGGAGTAAGGGTTTAAGACTCCCACTGAACTTTCGTTCAGTGGCTCCAAGTCTGGATGGGTCTGAATCCCTTTCTGACCAAAAAATAAGGTCTCAAGCCTCCCCTTTAAAGGGGGTGAAAAAAAATAAAGTTCAATATTTCAAGCCTCTGACTTTTGGCAGAGGTACTGATAACTGATAACTGATAACTGATAACTGAAATGACTTGCCCCTTCTACCCTCTGCCACCTGCCTTCTGCCTTTTTCAATTGCTATGTTTTGATTTTTAGCAGATATAAAAATTACATTCACTATTGATTTCTATGCCTGTGCTACTTGAAATGGTATTAGTATCAAGCATGATTTCTTTTACTCAAAAAAACACAGTTCAAAAAAATGTAATTTATCAATGCTATAGCAGGGAATAGGCAACAGCTCATCTGTCAACAGTGGGAAAAGTATTTCTCTGTCTAAGGTTCATCATTAACATAAGTCAAATACCAACTCGTTCCTTGCTATATTTCAATACATAGCGATTAGAAATCAGTTATCTACTTAACTCAAAACTATTACCTATTACCTGTCAATTTATAGACTTTTCTAGCTATCCTCACACTTTTTTTTAGTGCTATATAAAGTTGACTTTTTACTAGCATGAATATTGATTTTTCCCACAAAAATTATTGATAAATAGGAGTATTTTTTTATGACTAATACTGTTACACCTGAAGCTTTAACTTTTGAATGTGAAACTGGTAATTATCATACTTTTTGTCCGATTAGTTGTGTAGCTTGGCTTTATCAAAAAATTGAAGATAGTTTCTTCTTGGTAATTGGTACTAAGACTTGTGGTTATTTCTTACAAAATGCTATGGGAGTAATGATTTTTGCTGAACCTCGTTACGCTATGGCTGAGTTGGAAGAAGGTGATATTTCAGCTAAGTTAAATGATTATGATGAATTGAAACGTTTATGTTTACAAATTAAGCGCGACCGGAACCCCAGTGTGATAGTTTGGATTGGCACTTGTACTACTGAAATTATCAAAATGGATTTGGAAGGTTTGGCTCCTAAATTAGAGTCAGAAATTGGTATTCCGATTGTGGTTGCTCGTGCTAATGGTTTGGATTATGCTTTTACTCAAGGGGAAGATACTGTCTTAGCAGCAATGGCAGCTCGTTGTCCTAATCAAGCTCCTGAAGTGGAAAAAGAAGAAAGAAGTGGGATACAAAAACTATTAAGTTTTGGCAAGAAAAAAGAGGAAGTTGTTGCGGAAGAATCTGAGTATGTTGAGCATCCACCTTTGGTTTTATTTGGCTCTTTACCAGACCCAGTTGTAACTCAATTAACTTTAGAATTGAAGAAGCAAGGGATTAAAGTTTCTGGTTGGTTGCCCGCTAAACATTACACAGAATTACCAGTTATTGAAGAGGGATATTATGTGGCAGGTGTTAATCCTTTCTTGAGTCGGACTGCTACTACTTTAATGCGTCGTCGTAAGTGTAAATTAATTGGTGCGCCATTCCCTATAGGACCAGATGGAAGTAGGGCTTGGATTGAGAAGATTTGTTCTGTTTTTGGTATTGAACCCAAAGGGTTAGCAGAACGAGAAAAGCAAATTTGGGATAATTTGGAGGACTATATTCAGTTAATTCGTGGTAAGTCTGTTTTCTTTATGGGCGATAATTTGCTGGAGATTTCTTTGGCTCGTTTTTTGATTCGTTGTGGCATGACTTGCTCAGAAATTGGTATTCCTTATATGGATAAAAGATATCAAAAAGCTGAGTTGGAAATGTTAGAAAAAACTTGTAACGAAATGGGTGCACCTTTGCCTAAGATTATTGAGAAACCTGATAATTATAATCAGATTCAAAGAATTTATGAATTGAAGCCAGATTTGGTAATTACTGGTATGGCTCATGCTAATCCTTTGGAAGCGAGAGGGATTAATACTAAGTGGTCTGTTGAGTTTACTTTTGCTCAAATTCATGGGTTTACAAATGCTCGTGATATTTTGGAATTAGTAACTCGTCCGTTGCGTCGAAATCATGCTTTAAAAGATTTAGGTTGGGATAAGTTGGTAAAGGAAGAGGCTCAGGTTTAATTGAAAGATTTTTGGGTAGAAATATTTCCTAAATTGTAGAGTTTAGTTGTCAAAATAGTAGGGTGGGTTTTACTTGCTCTACTAATTTTCTTTGAGTCGGGAAGTAGAAGATAACTCCCCTTTCATAGACAAATTTCCCACTAGAGAAATTATTATACAGCGGTTTTCATTTGGATAGACCACAGTAGGGACGTTCCATGGAAAGTCCCTACAAGGTTTTGCTTGTGAAGATGTGGTTCATCAATTTGAAAAGCACTGTAATTTTGCCAAGATAGGGAATATTTGAATAGTTTGACAAAATATATCGTTCCTAAAACCGAATAACTATTTACTTCATCAAATCGACATTTATTAATAAATTTATAACCAAGCGATCGCTCTAATATCTATTAACTTCAAACGATACTTAAGATAAATTTTATATATAATTTTTACTAATCTAAATCAGCTTTAACATTGTTTGTATTAATAACAAAAATCTCATTTTTTCTGAATTATTACAAAATATTTCACGAGCTTGCGTTGTTTCAGGGATTTGTATCATACTCTGTACATTAAGGTATGATGCCAATGTTGTATCTAAAATCAAAATCACTTCTTTTAAATAAGCCTACAATCTAGTATTCACGTTAATACTATTCTAAATATTGGGATTTGCACCGAGCCAACTACAAGCTCAAAAAAACAAATTTTCTATAAGTAAAAATACCTGAGTAATTATAGACATTGACAAAAAACTATAAATAGTTTAGTTATTTTTTCTACTAAAAATATAATTAGGACTGACTGATTAAATATTAAAGTCTTTACAGATAAAGGTCTTAGCCTTTTTCGGTACTAATAAAGTACCAGCTTTTAGGTGGTAATGGTTCAAAAACTTAGCATTTTGGGCAAGTGTTGGGAAGAAAATCAAGGGGCGATTTTTCTGACTATCTCTTCTGCCTAAAAGCGGTAAGATTTTTATACACAAATAAAATAGGATTGCTATATTACCTCTACTAGGCAAGATTAAGGAATCCACAAGAATATCCCTAAATTATTTATAGTAAATGATGCCAAAAATCAAAATATTTTCCTTTTTTTCAGGCTGTGGCTTTCTAGATTTAGGATTTGAAAATACTGGCTTTGAAGTTGTATTTGTCAATGAAAAATTTCCTCCTTTTATGACAGCTTATCGTTATGCTCGACAATTATTAGAAATACCAGAACCAGAGTATGGATATTTAGAAGATGATTTAGTTAGTTTAAGTGGAGAAAACAGAAAAATAAATTTACAAGAACTCATCAAAGATGCTGCAATAAATTCTGATTTTATTGGATTTATTGGCGGTCCTCCTTGTCCTGACTTTTCAGTGGGGGGAAAAAACAGGGGAAAAAATGGAGAAAATGGTAAATTATCAGATACTTATATTGAATTAATTTGTCAGCAACAACCAGATTTTTTTGTCTTTGAAAATGTTAAAGGGTTATGGTCAACTAGGAAACATCGGGCATTTTATGAGGAAATAAAACGCAAGGTGTACAGATACGGATATATAATTACCGAACGTTTAATTAATGCAATTGAATATGGAGTTCCTCAAGATAGACATAGAATTATTTTAATCGGTTTCCGATGCAACTTACTGAGAGATAAAGGTTTTGATATTAACTATACTCAGGTAATTCCTGAAAATATTTTTCCCTGGGAAAAGTATGTATTGCATCCTCAAAATCAAGTTTTTTCTTATCCTTGGCCTCAGACAAATACCTTTGTAGAAAATTCTGAAATAGATTGCCCGGACGGAATACCTAAAGAACTAACAGTTGAATATTGGTTTAGACAAAATAATGTTGTTTCTCATCCTAATTCAGAACATTATTTTCAACCAAGAGCTGGTCTAGTAAAATTCGAGAAAGTAGCAGAAGGAGATGATGGAAAAAAATCTTATAAACGCCTTCATCGATGGCGTTATTCTCCCACAGCTTGTTATGGAAATAATGAAGTTCATTTACATCCATATAAAGTTCGTCGTCTTTCGGCAGCAGAAGCATTAGCTATCCAATCTTTACCTAAAAAATTTGCTTTACCAAGTAGTATGACTCTCACTCATCAATTTAAAACTATCGGTAATGGAGTACCATATTTAGCTGCTCAAAGAGTTGCTAAAACTATTCTTGATTTTCTCGATATGAATCAAATTTATGATCGAGAAGAAATGAATCATCAATTAGAATTACCTTTAGTTTATTCTCCAAAAGGTAAGTATAGAATTTGACTTCATTAAACTTGTGTAGAGCAGCTTTCCGCTCAAAAAGTAAGAAGGAATAATACAGAAGGAAAAGGGAAGATGTTTTTGAGATTGTCGGAGTTTTGCCTCTTATATAGAATCCGGTTATATAGTGTATGTATATGTATGTGATATAGAATCCAGTTATATAGTATATCTTGATAATTTTATAATTACTTCAATATTTAATCTCCCCCACTCCCCCACTCCCCTACTCCCAACTATACAATAACTATTCAAGCGGATTCTATATTAACTCCTACTTGAACAAATAGAGCAAATAAAATCAATCTAGCAATCCTAATTTTAGTTGTGTAAAAATTCCTGGAAAAAGGCAGCAACTAATCTGGCAATATAGGTAAAAATTTCATACTGTTTATCTATATTTATTTATGATTTTTATATCAGATTTATGATTGCTATATAGAAAAAGCTTGTGAGGGAGAAAACCAAGTCTGGAAAAAACTAACAGGGATTAAATAATTTATCTAAGCTCTGATTACCTTCTTCTTTTTATCATGCTCATTATTGCTTACCTTTTAATTACAAAAATATGGCATCTTCAACTAAATTAATTAAATCTTGCTGATTGTAAGCTGAATACATATTATCTACACTTTTCAAGTCTTGATTTAAAGCAATACCATGAGGAGCAATACCTTGACTAAATATTCTCTTATCTGAATTAGAGAAATTTTCAGCAGTCATCATGTAATATTTCCACATTTGTCCTGATGTGTAACTTATGGCTTTAATCATAGCTGTTTCATACAATGCTTGATAACGACGGTCTGGGCGATTCGATACTTTAACAGAGATAAAAGCTTTTACTTCTCTGGCCTTAAGTCTACCTTTTAATAAATCATAAATTTCTACTCCTAAATATTCTGGTTGCTGTGCTTGTAGCTCTATGTATGGCTGGACTGACTGAAAAAGCTGCTCATCTTCAATTACAGAAATAATATAATCAGGACTTGAGAAAAAATTCTTCTTTTAATTGTTTCAATATTTTCCAGAGGATAACTTGTTTGAAATTCTTTGGTTTGAAAAATCTTGAAAAATTCAGGTTGACTTTCATCTCTTGAACTAGGAAGTCTAAAAGTTATCAGAGGTATCTTGTACTCTAAATAAAAATTTATGGCTACTTTAGCTAACAATCCAGTAACTATAAACTCATGCCATCTGCCTTTTGAGTTATTCAGCGCTCCAGTAGTTAATTGGGCTATTTTAGTATTATGTTGTCTTTGATAATTTTCATAAGCAACTACTACCATATTAACCATCCACTCTAATACTTGAACTACTGAAATATCTATTTCGAGTCTTTGTTTAATTTCTAAATACAAACTTTGATAAATCTCTGTACTATTAATTTGGATTTTATTTTTACCTTTTCTGTTAACTGTCAAAAACCAAGAATCATTCATTACACAAGTTAATTTACTATAGTAATCTGTACAAATTTGTACAGATTACTATATTTTTGTAATTTTAGATTTTGGGTAATACTTTTTTTTGATTTGCTAGTACTCACAACTATCTTGGCAGACCACTAGATCATAATTACTCAAAAGATGAGATATATAACTTTTCCAAGTTCTTAGTTGTCTGATAGCTTTTTCAGACAGATATATCCTTATTTTGGATTCTTGAATTTTTTCCAACTCAGCATAATCAAATACTGTAGATTAATCTTACAACTGAAATATGATTGCTATAAATTATTTGATTTTTTCCTCTCAACCACGATCAAATACTGTAGATTATTAGTAGGCATCAAAATTTTACTTTTGAAGACTATGCTTAACGCTTCTTTGTCAAAATTTTAATCAACTATTGCACTCTTTTTATTTTACCCTCGCCTTGTATTATAACTGTTGAAAACCAGGAATTATTCATCAAACTCTAGAGCGTAATTACTCAATCATACTAGACTGATAAATCTTCAAAATCTTGTTGCCGGATAGCTTTGTAAGACAGGTATCTCATCTCAAATTATTTAACTTTATTGCTCCTAAAAATCATCAAATCTATCAAATATGTAGATATTCTGCCTAAGTACAAAGCTTCTTTTTCAAGGGAACCATAATTTATATGAATTCAAGTTCCTATCTATAAAACTCACAATATAAGTAACCTAATAAATTTGAATTTTGGCATAACTCCTATATCCCTAAGCAAGAGAAGAAAACATACTGTTTGAAATCTTAAGGTAAACTATTCAAATAAAGAACAACTATGTGTTGAAAAATCTATAGGACTCAAACAAACTATGACATCTTATGCTACTGCCACTGCCAGAGCCGAAATGAGTGAAATTAGACGCCTAAAAGGCTTACTACCACCAGAATTACAAAGTTGGGTCATGGTAGAAAAGTCCATTGAAGTTAATCCTCCACTCATTCGCAGCGAAGAAATAGGCAAAGACCAAATAGAAATATCCATCGACCTCACACTCTGGGAACAATTAGCATTAGACCAACGTAATCTATTATTTTGGCATGAAGTGGCCAGAATTCAAAACGATACAATTCCCAGGGATGGTTGGGAAATGGCTGCCCTTGCTATTGGTTTAGGGGGTGCTGTGGGCGAACTATGGGTACAGGATGGTCTACTTTTAGTTCTAGCTTTAGCTTTGTGTGGTGTATCTGGGTATAGACTCTATCAGAAGAATAATGGAGAACGTAATCTCAAAGAAGCAATAGAAGCAGACGATAAGGCGATCGCCTTAGCAACTCGTTTCGGTTACTCACTTCCCAATGCATATAAAAGTCTGGGCAGCGCTCTGAAAACTTTAATCGAACAAACACCCAAAAAACGACAGAGGGCCAAATATGAAGCACGACTTCAAGCTCTCAAGCGCAGCGCTACTAAAGCTAAGGCAAGAGTTAAAGGAAGTCGTGAAACTTCACGCTCTGAAAATATCTATAACTAGACAGGAAATCTTGAGTGGGTTAATCATAAATTCATCAAAACTAGCCTCGGTAGTGAGTAATAACCCACTCAAATTGATTTTGCTTATTTTGGTGCTATGATGACGATATAACTAGATTAACAGAAAAGGCAGTTTGGTTTCTGCTGATACCATCTGAATATGTTCTATTCTCGAATGTAGTTGGCAGAGATTAGTATACTTAAGTTCATACATTAGTATCTAACCATTGCTAATCATTAGTCTAGAGGGTGGGTCTAACCATTAAGATAATTTCTATACGATCGTTTGAGCATAATTATTAAAATGATTATGCCCAGAAAATTTCAGACATAACTTTTGTAGAAACAAAACTATAATCATCAAAAATAGGAACCAAGATTCCATGGTCAGCCAAACCTCAGAAACAGATATTCAAGTAACTTTTAGGGATAAAACTCCTATTATTCATTTACCTCTTCGTTTTACTGTATCAAAGGCAGAATTATTTAAATTAACCTGCCAAAAACTTTTCCAATCAGAAAATACTACAGGCCAAATTATTATTGATTTTAGTAACACTAATTTTATAGATAGTTGTGGAATTGGTTCTCTAGTCACAAATTTCAAAATAGCAAGAGAAAAAAATATAGAATTTATACTATCTGATGTTAATTCTCTAGTTATGGGAGTATTTTATTTAACTGGACTAGACAAAATTTTAATCATCGAACAATCTCCACATTTAGAAGTTAAAAGCAAAGGCAATAGTAAACCAGAAGAAAATCAACTTCCTGTTACTCATCCTTCTATCAAATCTTGGGTAAAACGTCTGATTGATATTGTTGGTGCTTTAGTAGGATTATTTATTACAGGTATTTTGTTTATTCCCATCGCTATTTTTATTAAGTTTGATAGTCCTGGTCCGATATTTTTTGGTCAAATACGATGTGGTTGGATGGGAAAAAATTTCCGAATGTGGAAATTTCGCTCTATGTGTGTAAATGCAGAACAACTTAAGAGTAAAATCAAAAATCAAGCTCAAGGTGCAATATTTAAGAATGAAAACGATCCACGAGTTACTAAAGTTGGTAATTTTTTGAGGCGAAAGAGTTTGGATGAGTTACCTCAGTTTTGGAATGTATTGAAGGGAGATATGAGTTTAGTGGGAACTAGACCCCCAACTCCTGATGAGGTGGAACGTTATGAAGTACCTCAATGGCAACGTTTAGATGTTAAACCTGGTATGACAGGAGAATGGCAAGTTAATGGTCGTTCTCAGGTGAAAAATTTTGAAGATATTATTAGGTTGGACTTAAAGTATCAACAAAATTGGAGTCTAATGTACGATATAAAGTTAATTATTAAGACTGTGGGAATTTTATTTCAGAAAAGTGGGGGAGCTTATTAGGGTAATTAGAATACTATCACTTTTTTCTTTTTTATTCTCGGTCTATAACTTTTTTCCACCAAGATATTAGCTTTAAATCTCAATATGTTTAAATGATTATAGATTTAAGTTTTATAGAAGAAGGAAGAAGGAAGAAGGAAGAAAGAAGAAGGAAGAAGGAAGAAGGAAGAAGGAAGAAGGAAGAAGGAAGAAGGAAGAAGGAAGAAGGAAGAAGGAAAAATATTACGTTGCCTGAGTTTTAAGCTGTCGATCTGTCCTAACCTTTTCTTTGATTGTTTTATTTGTATAATAAAAGTTATACATAAATATAGTCATATATAGTCAAGCAAAGAATCATGCATAGGTTTATATCGCACCGCCAGCAAAGAATTAATCAATGAGTTACGTCAACGGTTCTCTAAACATAATGAGAAAAGCAGATCCCTTTTGTCTTTGACTATGGGAAGCGAGGGTGTTGTAGTTCCTCCTCCGGAGGAGCTGCGCTAACACGAGCGTCAGGATAACACCTGCAAAATAAGGATATGTCATATTTGACTATATTTTTATGAACTATTAGGCTTAAATATTCTCAGAATATTTCTAGTATTTAGTTTTTTCTGGGTAAATCTGAATCATTCTAACTTTAATTATAAACTTAACTAGCCTCAAGTAAATTTACGATCAATAAACTGAGAAGATTTAACTATTAGTTAAATTAGATATCTTGGCGATGGACAACAGGAGCTTAACACCTACTTACCCTAAAGAAGTTTTGGAAAATATCTAAAGACGAGAAAATCAAGAAACTAAAAATCAAGTTTTTTGATTGAAACATATATAGTCAACCTCTTGATTATATAGAACCCAAATAGGTTCTATATAAGCATCTCCTCCACGCTTGTGGAGTAGGTCGTAGGGACGCCCTTATGCAACTCCGTACAGAGTAGGGAACCCACCCCTCGCCCCTCCCCCTCCCAGGAGGGGAAGAATTGATGAATAACAGTGCAATAATTGATTTTATTTTTGATTGTTGGAGATATCTATAACTATGTCATTAAATATCAATATCCTAAATTCTTGGCCTAAAAACCCAACATTGGCTAATATTCCAAATGGCTTCTATAGTTAATTCTAAAATAGCAATTCATAAGGCTTTTATCTTCATATTAGACATCTACAATAGTAAAAAATCAAATTAATTATCGTACTCTTATTCATTAATTATTTCCGCCTACTTCCTAGGGACCTTGCATATAACGTCCCTAGGACCTACTCCCTGGAGACATCTATTACTTATGCTCGAAATATTAACTGAATTATGGCTTGCTGATTAAATCTAAAAGCACTGACAGATAAAGGTGTTCGCCTTTTTAGGTCGAAAAAAGTACCAGCTTTTCAGTCCAAAAAGCTCAAAAACTCAGTATTCTGGCAGGAGCAGAAAAATTACTCTTACAATTCTCTCTCCTTTCTCCTCTATCATTCCTCACCCCTACTGACTCCTGACTCCTCCCCCTAACCAAAAGACTTTTTCAGCAAACCCTAATTAGTTAAACTATGCGTATTCTTATTTATTCCTATAACTATTACCCAGAACCAATTGGCATTGCTCCCTTAATGACGGAACTAGCAGAAGGCTTTGTGAAACGTGGTCATCAAGTTCGTGTAGTGACTGGTATGCCAAATTATCCTGAGCGTAAAATTTATGATGAATACAAAGGAAAGTTTTTTCTAACTGAGGAACTAAATGGTGTAACAGTCCAACGTAGTTATATCTATATTAAAGGTTCTAAACCAGGGGTTTTAGATCGATTATTGCTAGATGGTAGTTTTATTGTTTCTAGTCTTTGGCAAGCTTTTAATGGTTGGAAACCTGATGTTATTTTTGCAACGACTCCTCCTATATTAATTTCTTTACCTGTTAGTTTTTATGGATTATTTTCTAATTCTTCTGTGGTCTTAAATATTCAAGATATTGTTTCTGAAGCTGCTGTAAGAGTTGGGTTAGTTAAAAAAGATAGTTGGATAGTACGTATAGCTCAAGCTGTAGAAAAATTAGCTTATCGAACAGCTGCTAAAATTAGTGTTATTGCTGAAGATTTTGTCACTAATTTAGTTGAACAAGGGGTATCTCGAGACCGACTTGTTTGTATTCCTAATTGGGTAGACCTGAATTTTATTAGACCTCTGGATAAAAATAATCAATTTAGAGAGGAACATAATCTTCAAGATAAATTTGTGGTTGTTTATTCTGGGAATATTGCTCTAACTCAAGGGTTAGAAACGGTAGTTAAAGCTGCTGCTAGTCTTAAGGAAAAATCGGAAATTTGTTTCGTAATTTTGGGGGAAGAAAAAGCACGTCAACAATTACAAGAGTGTTGTGATAAATATCAAGCAGATAATGTACTTTTGCTCCCTTTGGTGCCACGAGAAAAATTACCAGAAATGTTATCTGCTGCTGATATTGGGTTAGTAATACAGAAAAAGACTGTTACTGCTTTTAATTTACCTTCAAAAATTCCTGTTATTCTTGCTAGTGGTCGTCCAATAGTAGCTTCTGTTCCAGATACAGGTACGGCAGTAAGAGTTGTTACTGAAAGTGGTGGTGGAATAGTAGTTACTCCAGAAGATTCTCAAGCTTTGGCACAAGCAATTGTAGAGTTATATGAAAATCCAGAAAAACTTGAGCTACTGGGTCAGCAAGGGAGAAAATATGCTGAAGAAAATTTTGGGTCTAAAAATGCTTTGAATAGTTATGAAGCTTTATTTACTGAAATTTTAAATTTGAAGGAAGAAGGAAGGAGGAAGAAGGAAGAAGGTTGATTATTAATGTTTATCATACTTTTTTGTTTTAGTTATTAGCTAATAGGATAGGAAGTTGGGAAAATGGGTGGGAGGATAGGGAACAAGGAAAGAATATTTACCCAGTCAGTTTTAAAGATGCTTTCTATACAAAAAAAGTTTTTGTTTATTCACATTCTTAAAACAGCAGGTAATTCAATTCAGAATGTTCTAAAGCATTACTCTGAAGACGAAATTGTATGCCTTAATCCTTTGCAAGATGGTTTAGAGAGATTTGAGGTAAGAAATAAAAATTTTCCTAACATACATAAACACTCGTCTTTACTTGACTACTATCAAGTTTTGTCACCTGATGTTTTTCATTCTCTGTATAAATTTGCCGTTCTTAGAAACCCTTGGGAAAGAATGATTTCTTACTTTTTTTCGCCACATCGTCAAACTCAAAAGTGGATATAGATATGAGTTTATTGATTTATTGTGAAAAGTCCCAACAATGTCTTACTATCTAAATACTCGTGGTTTACTGTCAAGCAAACCCGAAGTTAATTTTGTTATGTATTTTGAATCTCTTGAGAACGACTTTAGAAGAGTATCTCAAATATTAGGATTAGAAAACTTTCAGCTACCTGTTCGTAATAAATCAAATTGAGAAGATTATTGGAAATATTACGATTCTGAATTAGTTGATATGGTGGCACATAAGTATGCAGCAGAGATTGAGTATGCTGGGTATTCTTTTTGTAAACCAACAAATAAATTTATTTGACTACTCTACAAAATTTAGAAAAATTGAAATAGAACTAACTAATTTTTAGTAAACTCAAATTTCTGATTTTAATACCTTGTCGCAGAACGCACTTCTGCTGAGTACAGAAGGTTTTTCTATTTTTATAGCACTATGTTAATTAGGGTTTGCTGAAAAAATCTTTTAGTAGGGGTAGGAGACAGGAGACAGGAGACAGGAAACAGGAGAAATGGGAATGAGGGAGGAAGCAGGAGTAAGAATTTTCTCAAGATTGTTCTGCTCAACTATGAGCCTAAAATACTAACTTTTTGAGCGTGAAGAGCTGAAACAGGCGCAGTTTTTTCGTTCCAAAAAAGGCACTTGTCTTTATATGTCAATGCTTTTAGATTTAATCAGCAAGTCCTAATTAGTTAGGGTATTGGTAAATCCTGTTTGTGGAGCATTGACCTAGAAAAAACTCACTCATATCGTGTCCTTGCAGAGCGTGTAAGCAAGAGCATTAATTTCTATAGGAAATTTAAGCCTTCTCTCCTAGATAACTAAAGCCTTCTTTTTTTCCTACTTCTTCCTTCCTACTTCTTCCTTCTTACTTCTTCCTTCTTCCTTCTTCCTTCTTCCTTCCTCCTTTGCCATAAATTCAGGATTTTTAAAAAGTTAACAACTCTTTTTAAAAAATCGGGGTGGGTTTTAGTTTGAGAAAAATCTCTTTAAAACCCACCCTCTAAGCTTTCTGTAATTCAAAAAAATACTGGAAGTAATATTATTCGCTTGCTGCTTTAACGAATTTTTCTACTAATGGCATTACATAGTCAACATCTTTCCAACCAAGTATTTCTGTCACCTTTTTCTGTAAGTTTTTGTAGGTTCTAAAAAATTCTGCTATTTCTTCTAATCGATGAGGTGCTATATCCTGGAGAGATTTAACCTCAGTGTAGCGCGGGTCTTTGTCTGGTACACAGAGAATTTTTTCATCTCTGTCCCCTCCATCAATCATCTCTAACATTCCGATGGGTCTTGCTGCAATAACACACCCAGGAAATGTTGGTTCATCCATAATTACCATTCCGTCAAGGGGGTCTCCATCATCTGCTAGGGTGTTAGGGATAAAACCATAATCGTAAGGATATTGTACGGAAGAATAAAGTACTCGGTCAAGGGCAAAGGCTTGTAAATCTTTATCAAACTCGTATTTATTTTTACTTCCTGCGGGAATTTCTATCAGGACATTTATGAGTCCTGGTTTTGGTTGGGCTGGAATTAGCGATAAATCCACAAAATTTCTCCATCTTAACTAAAAAAAGTATATCAAGAGGCTGAAATAAAAGGAAGTAGCAAAGTCAAGCGATCGCCTGAGCTGATCAAAGTTTTAATTTAGATAGAGTCCAGAGGTTCTGATTCTAAGGCAAAAGGTACTTCAAGAACAATGTCTAAATTAAGATTAAAATGGATCGATAATTACTAGATATTTTTAAAGTGTAGGAGTATGACAAATAATTCTTTTTTTGATGAATCTAGAGAAACATCTTCAGTAAAAGCTCAAATTGTAGCTAAATATTTTTGGGCTTGGGCAAAGGTCATAATACCACAAGCGAAAAAAAGGGAAACAAATATTGCATATATCGATTTGTTTTCTGGGCCTGGTCGTTATCAAGATGGTTCAAAATCTACACCATTACTAATTTTAGAACGTGCTATTCTTGATGAAGAGATGCGAGAGAGATTAATTACTATTTTTAACGATAAAAACTCTGATAATACAGATTCACTTCAGCAAGCAATAAACTCTCTCGAAAATATAGAAACATTAAAATACCAACCACAAATTTTAAATAGGGAAGTAGGGGAAGAAATTGTTCAAGTTTTTCAAAAGATTAATTTCGTGCCAACACTATTTTTTATCGATCCGTGGGGTTATAAAGGTATATCTTGTGAACTAATAGGTTCAGTAATTAAAGATTGGGGTTGTGATTGTATATTTTTCTTTAATTACAACAGAATAAATATGGGATTAGGAAATCAGGTAGTAGAAAAACACATGAAAGCCCTGTTTAGTGAACAGAGATTTAATCAGCTAAAAGAAGAACTTCAAGGAATGCAGCCATACGAAAGAGAGTTAACTATCGTTGAAAATATATCTCAAGAACTGAAAAATATTGCTAGGGGATATGTCTTACCTTTTTGCTTTAAAAATGCTAAAGGAACTAGAACTAGCCACCATCTTATTTTCATATCAAAGCATATTCGAGGATACTCAATTATGAAAGATATTATGGCAAAGGAAAGTTCATCTTTTGAACAAGGTGTACCAATTTTTGAGTATAACCCTGCGACAAAATATCAACCTTTACTTTTTGAACTATCCCGACCACTTGATGAGTTAGAAAATATGCTTTTAAATGAATTTGCAGGTCAGACTATGACAATGCTTCAAGTTTATGAGCAACATAATGTTGGTAAACCATACATTGAGCGGAATTACAAAGATGCTCTTTTGCTATTAGAAGAAAAAGGTAAAATTTTTGTAGACCCCCCAGGTAGTAAACGACAAAAAAGGAAAGGCAAGCTTACATTTGCTAATCACGTTAAAGTGACTTTCCCACGGAAGTAAAGGTATTTTTTTTCACAATTTTTCTTGATTGAACAGGAATTTTTTTCCAACGCTGACAGTGTTTTTTCCAGACTTCTGGCATTTCATCCCAAACTTTTCCATCAAAAATTCTGCCTAAAGCTTTAGGAGTTCTACCACCCCATTGTTTAAAGAAAAAAGCTACATTAGCAGCTTGACATTGTTCATAAATACTTTTTACCCATTCCTCTTTCATCGGACGATATTTATTGCCAGATTCACCACCTACAATTACCCAATCAATATCCGTTAAATTAAGTTGTAGATTGCCTAAAAGTGGTTCACAAGAAAGGAACTTCACATTAGCAGGTACTTGTCGTAAATAATCGACGCGATGAACATAATCTTGACTTTCCACTGACACACCCATCCAAATATTTTCATGCCATTCTAATTGAGGTGCTAGATCGACTAAACGTTCATGTCTTTTCGTCAAAATTTGATAAATATGCCAAGGGGTTTTGCCAATTATTTCAAATACTTGTTTGATAAAATCAACATCAACATCTTCATGGAAAATATCGCTCATTGAATTAACAAAAATTCTGCTAGGAGTACGCCAACTTAAAGGTTGTTTCAAACGCTCAGGATGAATTTTCAAAGCAAACCCATCAGGAAAATTATTAGTAAAACGTTTTGTAATTGCTTCCGCATAACAATGAGTACAACCAGGACTAACTTTGTCACAACCTGTAGTAGGATTCCAGCTCTTGTCCGTCCATTGTATACCAGTTTTATTGCTAGCCATAGTTAAATTTACCTTCTCAAAAAGAATAATTATTAAGTTCTAATTATTGACTTAAATTTTTTTTTATTAGTTACTTAACTATAGCTTTTTTTAAGTCATAAATCAACATATTTATCTGGCAATATGAAAACTTAAAATTATCTCAACAAAAAATATCATAGTTACTAAATATAAATAATAAAATAGTTAAGTAATTATGCAAAGTTAATTACCGAATAATTAATAATTAATAATTAAATAATTCGCGCCTTGAAGCCTCCCCTTGATCGGGGAAATAAAGAAATAATATTTCCTTATATTCAATTCCGTAGCGGTTTTAACCAGAGGTAATTATCAATTATCCATTATCAATTATCAATTAATGAAATATTTTGATTTTTTAAATAGCATTAACAACGAGAGAAAAGCAAAATAACCCAATCTATTGAATATTAAAAAAAGACAAAGATATAGGGAAAGCCCCTCAAAAAACTTATTTTAAACAAAACTAATTAAAAACTGTCCTAATCATGGCAAAAATCACTCACAAAGAAGTATTCGACCTCCTAATCAAAGAAGTTCTTGAAGCTTACCCACACGTGGAAAATAAGTTGGATTTTGTATCTAAAGATATTTTAGAGCATCTTCTCTCTAATAGTGATGGAGTGAGAGAAAGATTGCGTAAGGGATCTTTTACAAAAGATGATGGTAAAGTTAATCAAACCGAAGCTTTTTTGCTCACCTGGGTCGATGAAGTATGGGATGTAGAAAATGGTAATCAAGAGTTATATAAAAAATTTATCTCTGAATTAAATGGAACCCCACAAGAGTTTGATTTATATGACAAAGAAGTACCTCAAATTAATTAATAATTAATAATTAATAATTGATAATGAAAACTATAGTAATCTGCGCTTATGTTGTCAAAATTAAAAAACTAGAAATAAACTCCGAAACTTTTACCTATTAACTATTGCCTTCAGAGCTATTCTCAAAAAGTAGTAAGATTTGTGACACGAATAAAATAGGATTGCTATATCTTTAAATTATCAATTATTAATTATCCATTATTCAAATGCGCTTAAAATCTCTAGATGTATTCCGTGGCATTACTATTGCTAGTATGATTCTTGTTAATAACCCAGGCAGTTGGAATCATGTTTATCCACCCTTACTTCACGCAAAATGGTATGGCTGTACACCCACAGATTTAGTATTTCCCTTCTTCCTATTTATCGCAGGTGTAGCAATGACTTTTTCCCTGTCAAAATACACCGAAAAAAAACAAGCAACTCCAAAAGTTTATCGGCGAATTTTACAAAGATGCCTAATACTTTTTCTCTTAGGTTTACTACTAAATGGCTTTCCTAATTACAACTTAGCTACTATTCGTATCATGGGAGTATTACAACGTATTAGTTTAGCCTACCTCCTCGCAGCGATCGCCATCCTTAACCTTTCGAGAAAACAACTTTATGGACTTGCCACTGTATTACTAATTGGATACTGGATAGCCATGCAGTTAATACCCGTTCCTAATTATGGCCCTGGCGACCTTTCCCCAGAAGGAAATCTTGCTGCTTATATCGATCGCCTCATTCTTACTCAACAACATTTGTGGGCAGGCAAACCATACGATCCAGAAGGACTATTTAGCACCTTACCCGCTATAGTCACAATTCTCATTGGTTACTTTGTTGGAGAATGGCTCAAACATCAACCAACCAAAAGTCGCACCAGCCTAAATCTAGTAATTTCCGGTCTAAGTTGTTTAGTAGTCGGGTCTCTGTGGGGACTATTTTTTCCCATCAATAAAGCTTTATGGACAAGTTCCTATGTAATATTTACCTGCGGATGGGCCTTACTGTTATTAGCTGTTTGTTATGAGGCGATCGAAGTTCGAGGTTGGCAAAAATGGGGACATCCATTTGAAGTAATGGGATTAAATGCCATATTGATATTTGTCGCCTCTGGATTTTTAGCCAGACTTATAATTTATAACAAAATTAGTATGGTTGAGAATTCTCCTACTATTAAGACATGGATATATGAACAGTTTTTCCAATCTTGGGCTGGTTCATTTAATGGTTCTTTGATTTTTGCTATTGTTAATGTGTTATTTTGGTGGGGAGTTTCTGATTTAATGTATCGTCGCGCTTGGTTTGTGAAAGTTTAATCAACATTAAGCATTTAGCTATTAGGTTTCAGAATTCAGCGCAAAACTTTCGGCAAATACTCAGACATTAAAGTCATAAGTCGCCACAGATATAATTTTTCTTCATTCTGTTAATCATATAGTTAGCCGATGAAAATCTATGAAATTACTCATCCAGAAAATTCCCTTTTTTTCCGAGTCAAACCTCAGACAAATACTCAGACATTAAAGTCATAAGTCGCCACAGATAGAATTTTTCTTCATTCTGTTAATCATATAGTTAGCCGATGAAAATCTATGAAATTACTCATCCAGAAAATTCCCTTTTTTCCGAGTCAAACCTCAGACAAATACTCAGATATTAAAGTCATAAGTCGCCACAGATAGAATTTTCTTTATTAAATTACTCATCAAGAAAATTCCCTTTTTTTCCGAGTCAAACCTCAGACAAATACTCAGATATTAAACTCATAAGTCGCCACAGATAGAATTTTTCTTTATTAAATTACTCATCAAGAAAATTCCCTTTTTTTCCGAGTCAAACCTCAGACAAATACTCAGACATTAAAGTCATAAGTCGCCACAGATAGAATTTTTATTCATTCTGTCAATCATATAGTTAGCCGATGAAAATCTATAAATTACTCATCAAGAAAATTCCCTTTTTTTTCCGAGTCAAACCTCAGACAAATACTCAGACATTAAACTCATAAGTCGCCACAGATAGAATTTTTCTTCATTCTGTCAATCATAGAGTTAGCCGATGAAAATCTATAAATTACTCATCCAGAAAATTCCCTTTTTTTTCCGAGTCAAACCTCAGACAAATACTCAGACATTAAACTCATAAGTCGCCACAGATAGAATTTTTCTTCATTCTGTCAATCATAGAGTTAGCCGATGAAAATCTATAAATTACTCATCCAGAAAATTCCCTTTTTTCCGAGTCAAACCTCAGACAAATACGCCGATGAAAATCTATAAATTACTCATCCAGAAAATTCCCTTTTTTTTCCGAGTCAAACCTCAGACAAATACTCAGACATTAAACTCATAAGTCGCCACAGATAGAATTTTTCTTTATTAAATTACTCATCCAGAAAATTCCCTTTTTTTCCGAGTCAAACCTCAGACAAATACTCAGATATTAAACTCATAAGTCGCCACAGATAGAATTTTTCTTTATTAAATTACTCATCAAGAAAATTCCCTTTTTTCCGAGTCAAACCTCAGACAAATACTCAGACATTAAACTCATAAGTCGCCACAGATAGAATTTTTCTTCATTCTGTCAATCATAGAGTTAGCCGATGAAAATCTATAAATTACTCATCCAGAAAATTCCCTTTTTTTTCCGAGTCAAACCTCAGACAAATACTCAGACATTAAACTCATAAGTCGCCACAGATAGAATTTTTCTTCATTCTGTCAATCATATAGTTAGCCGATGAAAATCTATGAAATTACTCATCCAGAAAATTCCCTTTTTTTCCGAGTCAAACCTCAGACAAATACTCAGACATTAAACTCATAAGTCGCCACAGATAGAATTTTTCTTCATTCTGTCAATCATAGAGTTAGCCGATGAAAATCTATAAATTACTCATCCAGAAAATTCCCTTTTTTTTCCGAGTCAAACCTCAGACAAATACTCAGACATTAAACTCATAAGTCGCCACAGATAGAATTTTTCTTCATTCTGTCAATCATAGAGTTAGCCGATGAAAATCTATAAATTACTCATCCAGAAAATTCCCTTTTTTTTCCGAGTCAAACCTCAGACAAATACTCAGACATTAAACTCATAAGTCGCCACAGATAGAATTTTTCTTCATTCTGTCAATCATAGAGTTAGCCGATGAAAATCTATAAATTACTCATCCAGAAAATTCCCTTTTTTTCCGAGTCAAACCTCAGACAAATACTCAGATATTAAAGTCATAAGTCGCCACAGATAGAATTTTTCTTCATTCTGTCAATCATATAGTTAGCCGATGAAAATCTATGAAATTACTCATCCAGAAAATTCCCTTTTTTTCCGAGTCAAACCTCAGACAAATACTCAGACATTAAACTCATAAGTCGCCACAGATAGAATTTTTATTCATTCTGTCAATCATATAGTTAGCCGATGAAAATCTATGAAATTACTCATCCAGAAAATTCCCTTTTTTCCGAGTCAAACCTCAGACAAATACTCAGACATTAAACTCATAAGTCGCCACAGATAGAATTTTTCTTCATTCTGTCAATCATAGAGTTAGCCGATGAAAATCTATAAATTACTCATCCAGAAAATTCCCTTTTTTTCCGAGTCAAACCTCAGACAAATACTCAGATATTAAAGTCATAAGTCGCCACAGATAGAATTTTTCTTCATTCTGTCAATCATATAGTTAGCCGATGAAAATCTATGAAATTACTCATCCAGAAAATTCCCTTTTTTCCGAGTCAAACCTCAGACAAATACTCAGATATTAAACTCATAAGTCGCCACAGATAGAATTTTTCTTCATTAAATTACTCATCAAGAAAATTCCCTTTTTTTATCGTAAAATTCTACAAATATCAGTAGTGGAATAAATTTTTCATAAAAGTCTAAGTTAACAAGGAGTTAAGCAATTTTCTTTATGCAAGATTATAGTTGCATCTGCCGCTATAATAAAATATACTTGTTATTTTAGAACTCAAAAATTAATTATGTTTTTTGTTGATAAACCATACGTCTCAGAATTTTTCAAAGCTACCGTCAGAGATAACGCTATTCCTATAGTAGGTACAGATATAGCTCAAAAAATGAGCCTTTACAGTGGCACAAACATAATTACTGAAGAACGAGCAATTGAGATAGTTAAACAATTAGATAATCCAGCTATTTATACTACCTCTGAAAATTCCTATGATTGGATATCAAAAAATTTACATTTCAGTGATATCCCTGAAAAAATAGAGCTATTTAAGAATAAGTATAAATTCCGGAAACTAACAAAATCAATCTTTCCCAACTTCTACTTCAGAGAGATACCGACAAAAGACCTCAAAAGAATAGAATTTGATCAAATTCCACTACCATTTATTATCAAACCAATAACTGGTTTTTTTAGCATGGGAGTTTATAAAGTTTCCAGTTACTCAGAATGGGTAAAAACCATCGATTTAATCACAGAGGAAATAGCTCAAACTAAAAACTTATATCCTGAATGTGTATTGAACACAAATTCATTTATCATTGAAGAGTATATCGATGGTGAAGAATTTGCTGTTGATGCTTATTATAACTCCATTGGCGAACCAGTTATCCTGGGAATTTTTAAGCATATATTTTCAGATAATAGTGTCAGTCAAAGAGTTTATTGTTCATCGAAAGAAATTATTGAAAGTAATCTTGAGGAATTTACAAATTTTCTCGAAAAAATTGGTAATTTGGCTAAAATAAAAAACTTTCCAGTACATATTGAGCTGAGAAGAAATAGTAATGGTATTTTATTACCTATTGAAGTAAATCCAATTCGATTTGGTGGTTGGTGTAGTACCGCATATTTATCTTTCTTAGCTTATGGATTTAACTCCTATTTATATTTTTACTACCAAAACAAACCAGATTGGTGTAAAGCTCTTCAAGGAAAAGAGGGAAAATTATTTAGTATGGTTATATTAGATAATTCTACTGGAAAAAATGTCAGTGAGATTACATCATTTAATTATGATAAATTGCTAGAAAATTTTGAAAATTCCTTAGAATTAAGAAAGATAGATTACAAACAATATCCTATCTTTGGCATCTTGTTTATAGAAACTAGAGAGGAGAATTTTCGGGAAATTAAAAACATCATAGATTCAGATTTAAGTGAATTTATTACAGTCAATAAATAGGTGGATATATTCAGGATTGATGTTAAGTTTTTGATGCAATTGAAATATTTTAGAGTAATATTAAAAAATAAAAAAAATAATAGGAATTAAGAAAATTTCTTAATTCCAGATTATAGTTGTATCTGCGATTTTCATAAAACATACTTGCTATTTTATATCTCAAAAATTAACTATGTTCTTTGTAGATAAACCATACGTCTCAGAATTTTTTAAAGCTACTGTCAGAGATAACGCTATTCCTGTAGTAGGTACAGATATAGCTCAAAAAATGAGCCTTTATACTGGCACAAAAATAATTACTGAAGAACAAGCAATTGAGATAGTTAAACAATTAGATAATCCAACTATTTACACTACCTCTGAAAATTCCTATCATTGGATATCAAGACATTTACATTTCAGCGATCTTCCTGAAAAAATAGAGCTATTCAAGAATAAGTCGAAATTCCGGAAACTAACAAAATCAATCTTTCCCAACTTCTACTTCAGAGAGATACCGACAAAAGACCTAAAAAGAATTGAATTTAATCAAATTCCACTACCATTTATTATCAAACCAACAATTGGTATTGATAGCCGGAAAGTCTATAAAGTTTCCAGTTACTCAGAATGGGTGAAAACTATCGATTTAATCACAAAGGAAATAGCTCCAACTAGAAACTTATATCCTGAAAGTGTATTAAATACTAATTCATTTATCATTGAAGAGTATATCGATGGTGAAGAATTTGCTGTTGATGCTTATTATAACTCCATTGGTGAACCAGTTATCCTAGGAATTTTTAAGCATATATTTTCTTCAGATAATAGTGTCAGTGACAGAGTTTATTTTTCATCGAAAGAAATTCTTGAAAGTAATCATGAGGAATTTACAAATTTTCTCGAAAAAATTGGTGACTTTGCTAGAGTAAAAAACTTTCCAGTACATATTGAGCTGAGAAGAAATAGTAATGGTATTTTATTACCTATTGAAGTAAATCCAATTCGATTTAGTGGTTGTTGTGGTACGGCAGATTTATCTTTCTTAGCTTATGGTTTTAACCCCTACTTATATTTTTACTATCAAAAAAACCAGATTGGTGTCAAATTTTAAAAGGAAAAGAGGGAAAATTATTTAGTATAGTTGAGTTAGATAATTCCACGGGAAAAAATGTCAGCGAAATTACATCATTTAATTATGATAAATTGCTCGCAAATTTTGAAAAACCCTTAGAGTTAAGAAAGATAGATTACAAACAATATCCTATCTTTGGCATCTTGTTTATAGAAACTAGAGAGGAGAATTTTCGGGAAATTAAAAATATCTTAGATTCAGACCTAAGTGAATTTATCACAGTCAATAAATAAGTTGATATATTTAGGGTTGATGTTAAATTTTGATGCAATTAAAATATTTTAGAGGAATATTAGAAAAAATACCAAATAATTTCTATATAGCAAACCTTAATAACACCTAGCTCAATTCCCAAAAAGTTTGCTAAAGTTATGCCCTAATCGCTAATATATATTTATTATTATTTTAGTGTCAAAAATTTTGACTTTTAAATTTTGAGTTAAAGACTATGATTCCAACCGTTATTGAACAATCTGGCCGTGGAGAAAGAGCCTTCGATATTTATTCTAGACTTCTACGCGATCGCATAATATATCTAGGAGAAGCCATAGATTCCGATCTGGCCAACCTAATTGTCGGCCAATTATTATTTTTAGATTCAGAAGATCCAGAAAAAGATATTTACCTATATATCAACTCCCCTGGTGGATCGGTCAGTGCAGGGATGGGTATTTATGACACTATGAGACACGTTCGCCCCGATGTCTGTACTATTTGTATGGGAATAGCTGCCAGTATGGGAGCATTTCTTCTCAGTGGAGGAACAAAAGGCAAAAGAATGAGTCTACCCCACGCCCGAATTATGATTCACCAACCATTAGGTGGAGCACAAGGTCAGGCCACAGATATTGAAATTCAAGCTAGGGAGATTTTATACCTCAAAAAATACCTGAATGACTGTTTAGCAGACCACACAGGTCAACCCATAGAAAAAATAGTAGAAGATACAGAAAGAGACTTTTTTATGTCAGCTACAGAAGCAGTGGAATACGGCTTAATTGACCAAGTTTATAACCGTAACCCCTCTAATTAGGGTCTGCTGAAAAAATTGGTTGGTGGGGGTAGGACACGGGGACGGGGAGACGCGGGGACGGGTCGATTTGTGGGTAACAGGCAACGGTTTCGGCCATTTTATGTGAAGAAATTTTCTTGAATTTCAGCAGAAAATTTCAGTAAATTGATGCCAATAACAGCCATGAACTAGGAGATAAACTGAATATAAAAAGCTCCATTACCACAAGCTATCCTGACTTTTAGCTTTATAACCGTAACCCCTCTAATTCTTAACCAATTTTTTCTTAATTCCCGCTAAATTTTTGTCTTTTTCTTTTGGGTTTAATACCCTGCCGTCTACAGGATATTTATAACTGGTTGGGGTTTGAGTCCCCATCCATTTTTTCCTTCTTCTTTCTTACTTTTTCCTTCTTCTTTCTTACTTCTTCCTTCTTCCTTCTTCCTTCTTCCTTCTTCAAGGCGTATCTAATTTCTCTAAATTTTGTAAGAAATCTTGCAATTGTTCATAGGAAAGACGGGTACGACCTTCCTCTCCATAATTTTTTTTGAGATAAGTTTTTCCTTTTGTTGAATTCCAACCCAAACGTTTAATTTCATTGGTAGTTTTACCAAATACCTCTAAATACTCCAAAAAGCTTTGTAACTCATCTACACTTAACTGTTCCAAAGATTCTTTGTTATGACTATATTCTAAATAATCTTTTTGTTGTTTAAGCTTCCATCCTTGACTCTTACTTTCCTTTGTAACCTTAAGCAAAATATCTAAATATTGATGGAAATTAAATAATTCTTCTGTTGTTAAAAATTGGCGTGTTTTTTGATGATAATTTTGCTCTAGAAAATCTCGCTCTTTTTCTTTCGTCCAGCCTAAACTATCAATTAAAATATCTATCTTAACATTGTCATCAGATACATCGTATGATGAACTTAGTGAAGAATTTTCATCATTAGTATCCATTGATTGATCTATTTCTACTGATGAATCTATATATTTTGGTGTAGTTATTTCACCACTATCTATATCATTATCATTTCCAGAGCTTATTAATGCTTCTGTCGTCTCATCAATCTTTCTCTCCTCCTGTTCCGTACCATAGTCGGTATTTAACCAACTATTATCAAATCCACTAGAACTTTGAGTAGAATCGGGAATATCATCATACTTAATACTAGATTCTACTATTGGTAATTCCTCTGGTAATTCCTCTTTTTCTGCTGAGGTATAAATTTCTGATTTTTCCAACTCAGACGAAATAGTTGAGCTATCAGGAACCTCATTAGCATCTAAAGACGAAATAGTTGAACTATCAGGAACCTCCTTAGCATCTAAATTCGATCTTGCTGCTGGTACTTCCTCTATTTCTTTTTCTAAAGAAGTGTTGATATAAGTGTCAGTTTGTGGTAATGGAAGACTGACAGATTGAGGAGGACTAACAGATTGAGTAGGATAAATTGGAACAGAACTTTGAGGTGTAGAAATAGATTTATCCAGTGGAAGAATAGCAAGCGATCGCTTTCTAGCTTGGTCTTCTGCCAACTCCACAGTATCAGCCGCCCCTAACCCACAGGCCAAAGTTTGACCATTGACCTGCACTAGGACACGAACCACATATTTACCATTATGAATAGTAATTAACTCAGAGATTAAGCAACCTGTGGGGTAACAAGCTCGAAAACGTTCTAACATAATTGTCTACTTATTGAAACTTAGATCCAGTTAAAAGTCCAGTTTAGTACATTTGCTCAAAACTCAGAGCCATTTCATTGACACTCTCATCGTTAAATCAAAGATCATAATGCTCTAAATCCTGTTTGGATAAATTACTGATGAAGTTAGGAAACAACAAACAAGGAAAAATTATAAATTTGTTATATTAACCGGAGTTTGTATGAGAATTTCAAAAGACTTAGTGGCGCTCAAAGAAAAGATTTGTTTGAAGGTATCGCTATTATATTATGTGTAGTTGAATACTTAAAAATAAGGTATAGCAGAAGGAAGAAGAAAGAAGGAAAAATCTTGCATTGTCTGAGTTTTAATTCACCATTAGAAATAGCTCCACCTATACCTAATTATCCCAAAAAGCAACTAATCCCGTAATCCCGATCGATATTCAAGAAATAATGTTATGATTAGTACCTCAACTTATGGGTAACTTAAGTATTGGCAGATGAACCAGGACAGCGCGGCCAATCAGCATATCTGATGTCCAGAAAGCTATGGGACGATCTACTTGACAAACAATACAGTCCAAAGTTGATACCTTTTCTTATAGAATAAACAAAGGATTAAATTAGTCGCACGTCCATAAATCTGAATCACCAAAGAAGATAGCTAGGTGAGTACATAACTGGACAGTACAAAACGGCGGTGGGTCTCATCGTTGCTGCCTGTGGAGGTGAAGAGGATACTCAACCTTGGAAGCAGGAAGCCCTTTTCCGTGAGGGAGGGAAGCCCTCGTTAAGCTAGCGCTATAACGAGGGAGAACGTCACAAACGTAGGGTGAAGACAAAAAAGTACAAGCCATTTATCCTAATACATTCACAAAAAGTAGCAAAGATAGTGGTAAATACTAGATAGCTGGGCGGTTTTGTCTACGATGAAATAACTCTACTCAGTAAATGTCTTGCCAAAATTAGCTTATAAGCATTTAACTAGGGAAAGCTGATTTACAACTATCAAGGTGAGACAGTCAAGGCAGACTAATTTACTAAGATAGCTGAACCGATAACAAAAAGGATAAAACGCTACATGAAATTTTCCATCGCTACACTCCTAGCAAATTTTAGTGAAGACAAGTTAGTCGCTCCTAAAGCAGTGGAGAAAAAACTAGACTGTCAAGACAACCAAAGTATCAATAAATTACAAATTGCTTTGGATGCTCTAGAAAAAATAGGAGTTTTAGCCAAAGATAAAGGTCGTTATCGACGACTATTTGAAGACTCTGTTGTAGAAGCAAAACTGCGCTGCTCCAGTAAAGGATTTTGTTTCGCCATACAAGACTCAGAAGGAACTGAAGATATTTATATCCGGGAAAGTCATCTGAGCAACGCCTGGAATAGCGATCGCGTCTTAGTCAAAATCATCAAAGAAGGCAGTCGTCGTCGGAGTCCAGAAGGAGAAGTAAAATTAATCTTAGAACGTGCTAACCCTTCCTTGTTAGCCAGAATCAAACAGATAAATGGACATAATGGGGAACCCTATTATCGGGCAGTTCCCCTAGATGATCGCTTACTATTTGAAATAGACTTAGTACCAGAAAATTCTGACCTAGGGAATGCCATCGATCACCTCGTCCATGTCGAAGTATTGCGCTATCCCCTGGGAGAAAAACGTCCAATAGGAAAAGTAGTTCAAATTCTCGGTTCCGATGCAGAAGCTGCAGACGATCTGGATATAGTATGTTGCAAACATGACTTGCCCAGGTCTTTTTCTGATGCTGCGATCGCAGAAGCTGAGTCATTAGTTAAGCACTCGACCAAGGCCGATCAAAAAAATAGATTAGACTTGCGCGAACTGCTCACGGTTTCCTTTGGAAATGCCAATAAGAAAGACATTAACCATGCTCTGAGTATAGAAACCACTTCCTCTGGTTATTGGCGAGTGGGAATTCATATTGCTGATGTAGCATACTTTATTAAGCCAGAGTCACAACTAGACAAGGAAGCTCGTAAGCGAAGTATCAGCATATACCTGCGGGATAAAGTAATTCCGATCGTGCCAAAGATCGTATCAAGTGATTACTGTTCTTTACTACCAGAGAAAGATAGACTCGCTATATCTATCCTAATTACGGTCAATAAAAATGGTCAAATAGTTGAGTTTGAAATTGAACCTAGTGTGATCGAGGTAGATGCTCACCTTAGCTACGAACAGACGAAACAAATCATCAATGGCAATACAGAAGAATTAGTTAATCTACCCTCAGAACAAATAGAGAGTACAATTAATAAACTCAATAATGTCAGTCAAGCAGTCCGCAATGCCAGATTACGAAGAGGTGGTTTCGATCTAAATTTACCAGATGAAAAAAAGCTATTATAATGATGAGGGAGAATTGGGAGCAATGATAGTTCCCGAACTATTTCCAGCTAGAGCTATGGTAGCAGAATTAATTGTCCTAGCGAACCAAGCAATAGCAAGTCACTTAACTGCACTGGGAGTACCAGCAATTTATCGAGTCCAAAACACTCCAGATCCAGGAGACATTCAAGAATTTATTAAATTAGCTAGTAATCTTGGAGCTGAGTTATATCTGGAAGATGAAGAAGACGTGCAACCTGCTGACTATCAAGCATTTATTGAAGAATTTACTGCACAGAAATCAGAAAGAGTGCTGGCATACTTGCTTGAAGATACTTTGAAACCAGCTATTTATAGTACCATAGCTCAACCACATTTTGGACTAGCCTTGCAACATGGTTATGTTCATTGTACATCACCAGTTTCCAGATATTCTGACCTGCTGATTTCACGAGTATTACATACCATCTTTAATGAAGGGCGCGATCGCCGTTCGAGTCGTTCAAAAGAGGGTGTAGAACTAGGTCATTCTTCCTGTCATGGTAAAATCACCTGGAATGTTTTACCTCCAGAAATACAGCAAGAGTTGGAAGCACAACTAACATCAGTAGTTGTACATTTAACAGAACGAGAAAATGTGGCACAGGATGCTCAAGAAGACCTGGAGGGATTAATTAAAACTGGATTGATGAAAGAACGCACAGGGCAAACCTTCCAAGGTTTGATTACAGGAGTGCAGTCTTACGGTTTTTTTGTAGAAATTGAGATTTCCTCTGAGTCAGTAGAAACTTTCAGAGTAGAAGGTTTAGTTCATGTATCCTCTCTCAAAGATGATTGGTATGAATATCGTTCCCGGCAACAAACTCTTGTGGGGCGCAAAAATCGTAACCAGTATCGACTGGGTGATATGGTAGAAGTACAGGTCAAGAGTGTTGATTATTACCGCCAGCAAATTGATTTAGTTGCAGTGGGTGGTGGTAGCATTGCTTTTGATGATGATGAGTTTTCTACCCCTAGTCATCCTTATAGATATTAATTAAGTAGGGTGATGGGGTGATGGGGTGATGGGGTGATGGGGTGATGGGGTGATGGGGTGATGGGGAAAAAGTTAGATGAAATAGTCTAGTACGGGAGCAAGATGCTCCCACTTGGCTGGCATCTTGGCCGCGATAGGTGTACCTCATGGAGAATGGAAAGCGCTGTATGATGCACTACCACCAAAATATTTAGACTGTTTCATCTTAAATGTTGCAATAGATGTAGCTTGGGTTGAGGGACGATCTTTGTAGCTTATCCGTAGGATAAACCCAACAACAATCTTTCTCCCCTACTCCCTAATGCACTATTTTAGATAAAACAGTCCATATTTATCTTGTCAATTAACTGAAAAAGCTGATCACTGATAGCTGTTAACTGATAACTGAAATGCGGGTTGACAAGAAAATTTGACATGGTATTATATTTATAATGGAGAAGTTGTGCTCATATATACTCAATTTAAGTTAGGGCAAAAAAACCATACTTGCTTGTTAAGCAGCACCCCAGAAATTCTGATAACTGTTAACTGAAAAAGCTGAAAAAGCTGATAACTGATAACTGTTAACTGAAAAAATGCGGCCTGGAACAATCCTGAGAAACCATTACAAAATTATTAAAACTCTTGGCAGTGGAGGGTTTGGGGATACCTATTTGGCTGAAGATTTAGATTTACCAAGAAATCCGAAATGTGTTGTTAAACATCTCAAACCTAAAACCTCAGACCCAACTGTTTTTCCTATTGCTCTCAAGTTGTTTGAGAGGGAGGCGGAGGCGTTATACGAATTAGGCAGAGACTCAGACCAAATACCAAAATTATTGGCTCATTTCCAGGAAGGAACAGAATTTTACTTAGTACAAGAATATATAGAAGGGCACGATATAAGTAAGGAACTGACAGAGGGGAAAAAATTAAGCGAGTCTTACACTATTACTTTACTGACAGGAATATTAGAAGGATTAACAGTAGCTCATCAAAAAAATATTATTCACCGAGACATTAAACCACAAAATTTGATGCGCCGGAAGTCGGATAACAAAATAGTTTTGATAGATTTTGGGGCGGTCAAAGAAATAAGTGTATTAACTACTGCTAACCAACCTGGTGCAACAACTTTAACTGTAACGGTGGGAACTCCTGGATATATGCCAAGCGAACAAAGTAATGGCAGACCGAAACTGAGTAGCGATATCTATGCAGTGGGAATGGTAGGCATAAAAGCACTAACTGGGAAGGAACCAAAAGATTTACCTACAGACCAAGATACAGACAATATTATCTGGCGACAGGAGGCAAGGGTAAGTAATTATCTGGCGGATATATTGGATAAGATGGTGCAGGAGTATTTTCGAGAGCGTTATAAAAATGCGATGGAGGTATTGGAGGCGTTAAATATTTTAATTGCTCCACAACCAGTACCTGTTCCGACTCCAGTTCCGACAATAGCACCAACTATTCCATCTATTCCTAAAACAAAACCTATACTCCCTCGACTTCAGACATTTACTACTGTCAAAGTTAACAGGAGAGGAGAAATAATAAGTCGCACTGAAGGTCGAGCAGAAGTAATGACAGAAAACCTGGGTAATGGAGTCTCCCTAGAAATGGTAAAAATTCCCAGAGGTAAATTTCTCATGGGGTCTCCAGAGAGGGAAGCAAAAAGATCGAAGAGTGAAGGTCCGCAACATTATGTAGATGTGCCAGAATTTTTCATGGGCAAGTATCCAGTCACTCAAGCACAATGGCAAGCAGTTATGGGAAATGTGCGACCCGTTCCTATTAGGAGCCTCTAGAAACTAGAGGGGTATGAATAGGGTCTAACGAGGCCACGGCGGAAGAGCCTGTATAGTTCATCGCTATATGAGGCCACCAAAGAAGAGCCTGTTGGATAACTGAGTTACGGATGCTGGTGAAAGTCCAGCCCGTTAGGGGACAACGGACTCCCGACCTGGTCACACCGAGCTAGAACTTTTCACTAGCAGAGTGAAGCTGACATCAGGCCTCAACCAGAGCTAAGAGTGATAGGCACACTGGGGGTAATGGGGAGACGGCATGGGTACATTACGGAATGTCCTGAAAAAGCGTCTTAATGACCGGCAAGGAGTCACTCAAACCTCCTGACCGCACACGAGTATTCTCGCGTCAAAATATTTCCGTCAGACCCATCCCTGAGATTCGTGTAGGCGAATTGGGCAGCCCTAAACCGTCAAAACAATCTGTAACTCGGAACGAGGAAAAACGTTGAGAGAGTCTCTAGGAAAGGTCGAATAAGAGAGTAGGTGGGAAAGCACGGAAACCTCTCCAACGGGTAGGATGCAAGCGCAAATTGCTTGCAGGGTAATCAGCGTAGTGAAATTTAGTAAGAGAGTACGTTTAGACACATGAACAATCATAGTGAAACCTGGAGCAACCAAAACTGGAAGAAATTCCAGAAAAACCTGTTCCGCCTCCAAAAACGAATCTACAAAGCCATGCAGAATGGAGACACCCGCAAGGTAAAAAGTCTTCAACGTTTGGTGCTGAAATCCCATGCTGCAAGGATGCTGGCTGTAAGGCAAGTCTCTCAGCTTAATTCTGGGAAGAAAACTTGTGGGGTCGATGGACAAAAATCCTTAAACTTCAAGCAAAGGCTTAACTTAGCTCAAAAGTTAAAAGAAGCAAACCATTGGGAACATGAGGAATTAAGGGAAGTTGAAATCCCTAAGAAAAATGGGAAAATCCGAACATTAAAAATCCCAACCATCGCAGATAGGGCATGGCAATGTCTGATCAAATATGCCTTAGAACCCGCCCACGAGGTAACATTCCACGCCCGAAGTTACGGCTTCAGACCAGGCAGAGAGAGGTACACATGACGCTCAAAAATACGTCTTTGATAACCTGAAAAGTCAGGTTAAAGGTCACGAAAAGAGGGTAATCGAACTAGACATTGAAAAATGTTTCGACAGAATTAACCACAAGGCAATTATGACTAAGGTCATTGCTCCCCAACAGATAAAAACGGGGCTGTGGAGATGCTTAAAGGCAGGGGTATCACCTGAGTTCCCAGAACAAGGTACACCCCAAGGTGGTGTAGTATCACCACTACTAGCCAATATAGCATTAAACGGGATAGAGGAAATACATCCATCCGTAAGATATGCGGACGATATGGTATTTTTCTTAAAACCAAAAGATAACGCTGAGAAGATTTTAGAAAAAGTGCAGCAGTTCCTAGCAAAACGCGGGATGAATATATCAACAGAGAAGACAAAGATAACATGGGCAACGACAGGCTTTGATTTCCTGGGATGGCACTTCAAGGTGCAAGAAAACGGGAAATTTCGATGTACTCCCTCAGAGGAAAACTACGAAAAACTCCGCAAGAAAGCTAAAGCCATAGTCAACAACTCTGTATTAGCCACCGCCACCAAAGCGAAAAAGCTAAGTCCCATTATCAGGGGTTGGAGAAATTACCACCGATATTGCAAGATGGACGGTTCAAGGTTTAGTTTATGGTACTTAAACCAAGATGTTTTTATACGGTTTAGAGCCGATAAAAATAAAGGCAAAAATGAAGCTATAAAACTCGTAAATCAAGCATTCCCGGTGGTCTCGTACTCCGAAAACAAGTTCGTCATGGTTAAAGGGGAAAAATCTCCGTATGACGGTGACTTACTCTACTGGAGCAAAAGAAATTCCAACTTATATGATGGCAACCTCACGGGGTGACAAGCTAGTTGAAAGCTATATGTAGAGAAGAATTAGCCGAAAAACTTGAATAATACTTCAATAAAAAAGGAATGCTGGCTTGAGAATAGATGGGGGATGTGGTGCGATCGCCCACACCTCCCTCTAAAGTTGATTCTTTATTCAAACAAACTTGAAAACAGTTAAAAATATGATAAAAAAGGTTTGATAATTAGAAACAAAAAAAGAATAAAAAGTGAATATATTAGGCTTTTATCAAGACCATATTGAACAAAAATTGAATCAATCTCAAGTAATAACATTACAAATATTGTTATGCCTAATTTCCCGGTACAAAACTATACAAATATCAAAACTAACTAATTATTTTCCCCTGCCAATTAAAGCTGAAAGTAAGCGAAAACATATACAAAGATTTTTAACTATCAATGAATTAAGTCTACCTATTTTTTGGTTTCCTTTAGTACAAATTATGGTAGAAAAAATCTTCGGTTTTAACTCAGAATTAGTATTAATTTTAGATAGAACTGAGTGGCAAAATACTAATATATTAATGATTAGTGTAGCGACCGAAATTGAGAGGATTACCCATATATTGGAAATTTTTAACTCATCAAGGTTCGAGTAATTTAACAGAGCAACAAGCAGTAATGCGTCCGGTATTTAAACTCCTGAAAAAATACAAAATAGTCCTCATAGCAGATAGAGAATTCCACAGTATTTTCCGATCACATTGGCTGAAAAAATACCAAAAATATAACGTATATTTTGCATTGAGACGAAAAAAGTCAACCATGATTAAACGAGGTCAAAAATATTGTAATATATCAGAATTAAAGGTAAATATCGGTGAAACTAAGTTATTTTTGAATCAAAAAATTACTAAAATAAAGAGAGTAGGAATGTATAACTTACTGATATATGAAAAACAGAGATATCGTCACAAATCTGTTTCAGAAAAATGGTATATTTTAAGCAATTTATCCACAGCAGGGAAAGTCAAAAAAGTATATAGCCAAAGAATGGGAATTGAGGCCATGTTTAAAGACTATAAAACTGGTGGTTATAATCTGGAATCATCAAAAGCTAACGAAAAAAGGTTGAATAATTTAATTTTATTGATAGCTATTTCATACACAATTAATTCATTGGCAGGAGAAAAAATCAAAAATAAAAGAATTCAAGAATATATCTCAAGAACTAATGAAAAAAGAAGAAAATACAGAAGACACAGTAACTTTTATCTCGGATTATCTGGTATTAACTGGATAGTAAATGATAATTTTATGTGGGAATTAGTAGGAGATTTAATGATGCTAAATCCTCATAAAACCTGATTTTATCGAAGAGGAATTAAAGCTATAAATACACTACTTAATAAAGCCGTAATTTCTGCTTAATGATCGATTAATAAAAGTAATTTTTAAGTTGTTTAATAATATTATTTAGAAGTTTGCTTGAACTATTGTTCAACATAGGAGTGGGGTGTTGCGATCGCAACACACCCCCATCTATTCTCAAGCCAGCGTTCCCTTTTTTGATTGAAGTATTCTTCATCTTTTTCAGCTAATTCTTCTCTACATATAGCTTTCAACTAGCTTGTCACCCCGTGAGGATGGCAACACAGCAAAAGCGCTAAAACGACAAGGCTATAAATGTGGACATTGTGGACACTACTTGGACGGAAACGAAAGGGTACATCTGCACCATATCGACGGCAACCACGACAATTGGAAACCTAAGAATCTCTTAGCAGTACATGAGTCATGTCACGACTACATCCACATGGGCATGCAGGCCAAAAGCCTAAGATTATCTAGGAGCCGATTTGGAGGTGAAAGTCGCACGTCCGGTTCTGAAGGAGAGGTGCGAGGGATAATACCCTCCATCGACTCTAACAATCATTCTTCGTTTAAAGGTGCAAATCGGCCTGTAGAATGGGTAACTTGGAACGACGCGACAGAATTTTGTCAGAAACTCTCAGAAATAACAGGTAAGAAATATAGTTTACCCAGTGAGAGTCAGTGGGAATATGCGCGCCCGTGCAGGAACAACTACACGATTTTATTTTGGGGAAACTATAACGACTGAGTTAGTTAACTATGATGGTAGGTATCCTTATGGTGATGAACTAAGCTGACTTTAGGGCAAAAATGTCAATAGCTTATAAAGAAGTCTTAGAAACAAAGTATTGGTTATCTCTTCTCAAAAATACTAACTATATTGAAGAAAAAGCTTTTGAAAGTATCCATCAGGATGCAGATGAGATTAGCAAAATCTTATTTTCCATCATCACAAAAACTGAAAAGGCTGATAACTGGAAAAGCTGATAACTGATAACTGATAACTGCTCACTGAAAAAAGGCTGATAACTGATAACTTTTCACTGAAAAAAGGCTGAGGTTATTGTCAGTTAAGCTACTCAGAGCGAATAAATATTTTTTGGTGACGAAGGAGCCTGACTTTGAAACTAAACTACCTCTTAATGTGTTTGTAGGGTTGCCTTGCAGTGGCTGGATCGAGATTAAATTGACTGTCTATAAATTGCACTGGATGATAAGTATTAATCCACAGATGAGCGCCACATTTTGCTGGATTATAAGGTCGATAGACGATTTGGCAAGGACCTGAAATATATAAGTCATAACCATAATAGTTGCGCTCGTTGTGCTTGAGTGACACTACTGGTTCTAATTTCTCTGGAGCCGTTCTACTAAACTTACCCAAACTTACCCATACACGTTCGCATAGGTTTTGGAGCTAGCTTCCTGTTTCTGTGAGAACCACTGACCGCAGTCTGTAACTTATTCTCTCCACAGGCTTCAATTCGCTTGGAACTCAAGCTACTGATTCACATAGTTTTTCAAGTTGACAGCAGCATTAAAATCTCTGTCAGTTTCAAAACCGCATTCACTACATTCATAAGTTCTCAAGTGCAAT
Organism: Okeania sp. KiyG1; assembly: GCF_014132355.1. GTDB lineage: Bacteria > Cyanobacteriota > Cyanobacteriia > Cyanobacteriales > Microcoleaceae > Okeania. Next base: position 14,576 of record NZ_BLZO01000124.1, on the reverse strand, counting down.
GGCATTTTCTGTTTATGCCCACAGTTTGAACATATTTGAGAACTTGGATAAAATCTATCAGCTATGACTAATTCACTGCCGTACCATTCACATTTGTATGTAAGTTGACGTTTAAATTCATAAAATCCACAATCAGCAATAGCACTTGCTACTCCGTGATTTTTGAGCATTCCACTTACGTTTAAATCCTCAATTACTTAGGTGGCTGTGGTTTAAAGCTCGCCCATGTTGTGAGTTTATGTAGTGCATCTGCTCTGATATCGGCTACTGCTTGGTGCGCGTTCCGCAAGCGAGCTGACGTCGTCGCGGGGTCGCATCCGCTTTTTTGTGAACCTTTGCTAGTTTTTTTACTGCTTTGCGTCTGTTTTTGGAACCAATAACTTTTTTACTGACTGCACGTTGATGACGAACTAATCGTTTTTTGGCTTGCCTGTAGGCTTTGACATTAGCAAATTTGCTGCCATCAGAACAGGTTGCTAATGTATTTATGCCTATGTCTACACCTATAGTTTCTCCAGCTTTTTCTGTTGGATAAGATTCAAAATTGTACTTGAAACTGATGTACCAACTATCTGCTTTTTTTGATATAGTGACGTTTTTTATTGGTACAGATGGTAAGATTTCGTATGTTTTTACTACTCCTATTCTGGGTAATTGTATGTAGTTTCCTTGGAAAATTTTAATACTTCCTTCTAAGTAAAAGCTGTCTTTTCTACCTTTTTTTTTAAATTTTGGGAATCCACGGCTCGCAATAGTTAGAAAGTTTTTAAATGCCCTCTCTAAGTCTCTTAATGCTTGTTGAGGGGCACATTTAGATACCTCATAATACCATGGATTAATTGATTTGACTTCCGCTACTAAGCGTTTATGCAGGGTAATTGCACTGGGGCGTTTTTTAGTTTCTTCGTACTCAGTAATGCAAGTTGCTAACCCCCAGTTATAAGCATGACGAGCTACTCCTGCGTGTTTGGCAAGTATTGTTTTTTGTTGGTTGTTAAGTTTTAGCTTAGTCTTAAAAGATTTCATGATTATTAGAGTTGTTGGCACTAAGCGCGCAGTTCTGCTGTTTCATATATAGTTAATAAGTTAAACATAAATCTAGTATACCACAGTAAATGTCTAATTGTGTCTCACTTTGTCCAATTATTTTAATACTGTTGATAGCCCTTATTACTTATAATCTTCTTTTGATTAACGTGAATCATTATGAGGTACAGTGGTTTCCCGATAGTGCCAGATACCTTTCGGACCGCGCCGAGCCGGAATTATTCTAGGCATCCACTGTTAGAAACAGGAATTTCCCAGAATCTGCCTTTTTTTTCCGCTCCTTTGACTCTACCTTGAGCGAGTAAAACTAATAAACGTTGACGAGAGATACCTAATAAAAAAGACGCTTCTCTAGTGCCCATAATTTTCTCCTTCACTATTGACCAATAGTTAGATTAAAAAAAAGATAACATAAAAAGAAGTTATCTAGTAATAAGTATAAACACTCACTAGATGAGAGATACCTAATAAAAAAGACGCTTCTCTAGTACCCATAATTTTCTCCTTCACTATTGACCAATAGATAGTTAGGTGTAAAAAAAAATAACATAAAAAAAGAGGCTATCTAAAAATTTGTCTTAAACTAAAAAAGTAATAGTCTCTATATATAATATTTAAAAATTCTAAGGTTATGGTCAAGTGGAGTCCTGAAAGCTACAAAAATCGCAGAAAGCGTTTTACTTTATTGGTGATTTGCTAAAAAAATTACCCTTGTAAGCTCTAAAAAGATTTATTGAAAATGAATGATTCTGTTTCTACTCCGCAACTACCGATAACGATTGGAGTTACAGGAGCATCAGGACTAATTTATGCTGTCAGAACTATTAAATTCTTGTTAGCATCCAATTATACTATTGATTTAGTAGCATCAAAAGCCTCCTACTCAGTCTGGCAAGCAGAACAAAATATTAAAATGCCTGCCGAACCAACTAAACAAGAAAAATTCTGGCGAGAGCAAGCAGGAGAAGAAAACAATGGCAAACTCCGTTGTCATCCTTGGCAAGATATAGGAGCTAATATTGCTAGTGGTTCCTACAGAACTAAAGGTATGATAATCATTCCTTGCAGTATGGGAACAGTGAGTAAATTGGCTGTTGGGTTCAGCTCAGATTTACTGGAGCGTGCAGCAGACGTACAGTTAAAAGAAGGTGGGAAACTAATCCTAGTACCACGGGAAACACCTTTTAGCTTGATTCATTTACGAAACTTAACTACTCTAGCAGAAGCAGGAGCAAGAATTGTCCCGGCAATCCCAGCTTGGTATCATAATCCCCAAACTATAGAAGATTTGGTAGACTTTGTGGTAGCTCGTGCTCTAGACCAATTTGGTTTAGATTGTGTTCCTATAAAACGGTGGATAGGCCATGAATAGATCTCGGAATTTACTGTTGTTAGTAGTTTTAATCTTGATAATTGTTGGGTTGGCCTTGTTTTCTTGGCAAAATTGGTCCCCTAATTTATCTTTAACTTTTTTGGGGTTACGATCTATACCTCTACCTTTGTCTCTATGGATTTTAGGTGCTTTTCTTGCAGGTGTGATTACTTATTTGTTGATTTATGGTACTTTTGGACTTTCAAATTACCTGTTAAAAAAGAATTTACAACCTGCTAGACCTCGTTCTAGAAAGTCTCATCATCAAGATAGAACCGAGGAAGTTTGGGATGCTTCACAACCTCAAGTAACTTCAGATTCTCAAAGCTCTTTTAACCTGAATAAAAATTCAGAAGTAACTGAGGCAGATGAAAATTATGATGATTGGCAACCAAGACCTCCCAGGGTTAATCGTTCTTGGGATGGCACCACAGAGGAACAAGATTTAGAAGAAACAGAAGAATCTGTTAATCAAAGTGCTACTAAAAATCATGAAGCAGAACAACAGCCAAAAACAGGTTCTTGGTCTGGTTCTGTATATTCTTATGGTTATCGTGATAGTAGCAGTTCAGGTGTTGGTCAAACTGAATCTGTTTATGATGCAGATTATCGGATAATTACTCCTCCTCCTCCTGCAGATACATCTATACCTACTCAAGAGGAAAAAGATGAGCAAGTTTCTGACAAAGATAATCAGTCAGAAGATCCAAAATAAGTTTGGCTTTTGTTTAATAGTGTTTTTTCATCATAAAAATTCGGTAAGTGCGAAACCACCGTCTTTTAAGCGGTGGAAGGATTTTTTTTGATTTTATCCCCTTAAAAGGGTCGGCTTTAAACCTGAATTTTTGAATGAATAATTATTAACTATCAACTCTTAATTATTCATTGTTCATTATTCATTATTCATTATTCGGTAACTTATGAATTTTAGTAATAATAAGAAGTTGTTACAGGGAGTAAATCTTTATCTAGTTGGTATGATGGGGGCGGGTAAAACAACGGTGGGAGAGTTGCTATCCCAAGATTTAGGATATCGTTTTCTAGATACGGATAGTTTGATTTCTCAAGTTGCTGGCAAGTCTATCAATGAAATTTTTGCTGATGATGGTGAAGCAGCGTTTCGCCAGTTGGAAACAAATGTATTGGCAGAAGTATCTAGTTATAAAAATTTGACTATTGCAACAGGTGGTGGTATAGTATTGAACCATTTTAACTGGAGCTACTTACAGCATGGTATTGTCGTGTGGTTAGATGCGCCTATAGAGGTATTGCATAGTCGCTTACAGGGCGATCGAACTAGACCTCTGCTTCAGGATAGAGACCCTCTAGGTAAACTTCAGGCTCTTTTAGAGGAGCGACGGCCACTTTATGCTAATGCAGATGTTCATATTCATGTGGACCCTACATCTACTCCGGAACAGTTAACTATGTTAGTTTTAGCAGAAGTAAAAAAAGTTGTAAGATCGGCTGTACTAAATTAGTTCTTTAAAGGTTCATCCCAACTAAATTCGGCAAGGGGTTCAACAATTAATAATTAATAATTAGGGGTTGCACAGTGACGAATGATTTGAGATTTTTGATGAACAGGATTTGGGATTTGAGAATTGCTAGAATTATTAATATTAGGTTTTTTTAGTCAAAGTCGAACACCTATTTTTTGCAGTATCATTCTATAATGTGCAGCCCCGAAAATTTTGTAGATTATAATAAAAAAACCCCACCATACATCAGGTAGGGAGCAAGGACAGTTAAACGCTATTCTACTATTATCTCAGAAATAAACTATTATTAGTTGTTACATATTTGACAATTTATTAAACGTGTATAATAAAGGTTATACATAAATATAGTCATATATAGTCAAGCGATGTCAAATATCTTTGTTGATTTGTATTAAGAAGCTATTAAATATTTGACAAAATTTAATAACTCAAAGGCCCAAGGTTTAATAGTATAATTAAATTGGCACGCTTAGTTCCAGACTAAATAATCAGAAAAATTCCGAAATCCTCGAATCCTAATATAATTTTAACCCCTTGATTTATCAGATTAGTTGAGAGACATATCCCATAGGAAAAATCATCGGTTTTATACTGAAATTGACCGACTGTGTTTCTTATCTAAAAACCTCTATAACTATGCCAATTATTTAGTTCGTAAATCTTTCATCTTTGAAAAGACAAATCTCTCCTATTACGACCTACAAAAAACACTCTCTACTCAAGGAGACTATCAAGCAATGCCAGCTAAAGTCTCTCAACAAATATTGATGATACTAGACAGAAACACCGAAAAGCTTTTTAGCAGCGAATGAAGTTTATAAACAGAATCCATCAAAGTTTAAATCTCGTCCTCGTATTCCGGGATATAAAAATAAAGTAACAGGAAGAAATCTTCTAGTTTATACCACACAAGCCATCAGCAAGAGGCAACTTGAAACAAGGAATTATTAATCCCAGTAGAACAGGGATTTACCTAAAAACATTAGTACCTACTTCACAAATTAAACAAGTTCGTCTCGTCCCTAGACTTAATCATTATATAATTGAGGTCATTTATGAGAAATGCGAAAAACAATACGAGCTAGAAAAAAATCGTTGTGCTCCTATTGATATAGGATTAAACAATTTAGCTACATTTTCATGTCGGCGACAGCCGAAACTTTTAATAAGCGCCGGGATAAAACCCAAGAGTGATCAATGGCAGACCGTTAAAATCTATCAATCAATACTATAATAAAGTCAAGAGCTTCCTACAATCTAAACTCCGGGAAAATCAATCAAGTAAGAGGCTAAAAAACTTTGTAATCAAAGAGAATTTAAAATCAAAGATTATCTTGCGTATTGCATCTCGTTTGATTATTAATACCCTGATTAATCAGAAAATAGGAACATTGATAATAGGGCACAATCAAGAGTGGAAGCAGAAGATAAATTTAGGGAAAAGAAATAATCAAAACTTTGTATCTGTTCCCTATAACAGGTTAATAGAAATGTTATGTTATAAAGCAAAAATGGTAGGGATAAATGTAATTCTTACAGAAGAGTCTTATATGTCAAAAGCAAGCTTTATAGATAATTATTTGATACCTGTTTACAACAAAAGTGAGAAAAATCAAGTCACCTTTTCAGGAAAAAGAATAAAAAGAGGCTTGTATAGTACCGCCAGCAAAAGATTAATCAATGAGGTGTGTTAATGGTTCTTTGAACATTATGAGAAAAGCAGTCCCAAATGCATTTGACTATGGGATAGAGGGTGTTGTAGTTCCTCCTCCGGAGGAGCTGCGCTAACACGAGCGTCAGGATAACACCTGCGCTCCGAAGGATATGTCATATTTGACTATATTTTTATGAACTATACAACCCATAAGATTAATATTCAAATCTGAACTTACTCTTGAAGCCAAGGCGACATATAATAGCACTTAACGAAACACTCCTGAAGTTGTCCATGATACTACAGTTCAGGATTTTTATAGCGGTTTTCACTCATGTTGACTACAAAACTTCAGCATAGCTGCCCTCAGCTCCCACTGCCTTTAAGCCAAAATCTCTGTATTCTATGAAACATGAAAACTGCTATAAGCCTCACGACACCCTGTGTTCTACTTCATAGCATTAGTATAGGTGAGGTTTAAGGTCTTTCGAGTTTAATTAATTATGCTAGAATTTAAGTCTATAAAGTAAAATTCCTAGCCCTAAACTTGCTTGAGAAATAATTAGTAAAATCACAAAAGACTGCCAATTTTTAAAGCCACAAACTTGAGCATCAAGTCTTACCAATATTCCTGCAGATATTAACACTAAAGCATCGACAGAAATGGTAACCCACCTAATGAAAACTACAAATAAAAAAGCACAAAGAATCACAGAAATAAAGGTAGTAATATCAGATTGAAACCAGGGTTTAATTATTACTTTAAAATTAGGTAGAGGAACAGTTAAAATAATATCTAATAAAAAATAGCAGCTATAACAGCTAGATATAATAACTGAGAAGCTTGGGCATTAGCTAATCTCCAGCCTAAGATGCTGTAACTAATTAAAAGTAGGATTAAAGAAAGTAAAGGTATTAGTTTCACATTAAATTTATAAGTTGGTAGAGATTGCTTGTACTGGACAGGTAGGAATACATTGTTCACATACGATACAACGAGACCTAATAAAATTTAGACGAAAGGTATCAGGTTGTAAAGTCAAAGCTTCTGTAGGGCAAACACCAGTACATAAACCACAGTCTATACAGCTATCTTCATCGATTAAAATTTCCCTACTAGCCAAACATACATCTATATTTCTTAGTCTCATCCATTCAACAGCAGCATCTAATTCATCAATATCTCCCGATAATTCCAGCACTAATTTACCAACTTGATTTGGCGCTACTTGAGCACGAATAATATTAGCAGCAACATTAAAATCTTTTGCCAACCGATAAGTAATTGGCATCTGAATTGAACGTTGTGGAAATGTTAAAGTCACTCGTTTTTTCATAGTTATTTCTATCTCCCCTAATTAGAATAATTAGACTGTTTTTGACTACTCCCCGGACTCAAGTCACGGGTATTCTAAGCAGATACTACGCAACAGGATAAATCCATGTTGCTTCGTTTCTTCGAGCGCTGACCAAAGATACACTCTCTGGGGACAAGTCAAAGTGCCCCTACACAGTCGGCTTAAGTAGGGGCGATTCGCGAATCGCCCCTACAGTTTTGCGGCTTACTTTTGTGATTATATTTGCAGCCCCATTACAGTCTGCAGTCTTCACACCAATTATTCCCTGTTCTATACAAACCACGCTTTATTCTTTTCCCTGACGGTTTCCAATCATTGGCCCGTAGGGTCGGTGCTTCCTTGCTCGGACTCAGGTTCCGAGCACCAGCACCGAGTTTTTCACCATAATTAGGTAGATAGTCACCATCTAAAAATGAAGGGGCGAATGGCCATTCGGCCCTACAAGTATAACTTTCTTCTGTTTCTATAAATATTATTCCATATTCTTCACACAACTGAGCTATTCTTTCTTTGAGTCTAGCTGTGGGAATTGGTACAAATTCTGAATTAAATTTTTTCCCTAATTCTATTTGATTTTTCTGACCTTTATTCCAACCAAAAACAATTTTACCAATAGAATTTTTTAAGCAATGATTAATTACTATTCTGGCTGCTTTATTTATACCCAAATCGCATTTGGCGGTTACGTTTTTCAGTAATAGCAGCTAGCCTATTTGACCAAAATCCTTGAGGTTGATTTTCTTTAATGGTTGATACTTGTTTGTTATACCAACCCACCCCTATCCTCCCGGGAGGGGAACTAAAGGGGTGGGTGTTTACCATCTACAACCCGCGCTAGTGCCTACATTAGATACACAGGTCAACCAATTATTTACACCATGGTCTATTCCTAATACATTTTCTTGATTTAATTGAGGTTTAAATACTACTTCTTTTTATAGACACCATAACCAATAAAAGCATCTATTTCTCGGCAATATTCTCAGTTCTTTAATGGTAGAAAATGCTCTTATACTAGGCATTGGAATTAAAAAGCTATCTATTCCAAACCAGCGTTTACAGGTATTACAAGCGTGGTACTCTGATTTGATTATCTTTAAGTTTTAATGCTTGCTTGGGGTAACTTACTGTAGCCATTCCCCCTTTTTTTCTATAGTTAGGAATCCTTGGTCTGTCTGAGATTTTTTCTTCACTATAGGCAATAATAAGACCATAGTAAGAGCGAAATGATTCAACTACAGTTCTCAATATTTGTTGTGCTGAAGAGCGAATATAAAGCTTTGTAATGATAGTTGTTTTTATAAACTTTTTCCAGGTCAAACTTGCCGAGAGTTTTGTGAGACTTAAAAAATAATTGCCGACCATAATATATTCCCATGTTAGTTAGCTTGTGAGACTGTTCACACAAGAATGTTAAAATAGCAATTAATTCGGGATTTTTACCTACTAAAACTTGCTGACAACAGTACATTTCAAACAGGGGTTGGATGGCTTTATTGTGGTTAATAATAGCACAAGACCACTTTAGTTATCTAGTCTAAACGACTCGGTTGTTTCCATCCCCCGGTTAAAACATGGGGGCCTTTAACCTTGCTTTTCGGTCAAATAAAATACATCTCCTTAAAATCCGACTCCTCGCCTTTCATCCATCGCTTAAAAGACGATGGCTTTCATGCTCCCTATTTAGGTAATTAATTTTTCTGTCCCTTGTTTAAGATGGCAATTGCTAAACTAATAGCTATAGTTTTTAATTGTAAAAATTCTTTAACTTTTTGACAATGAGTGTAAACCCATCTAAGTCTACAAATACTTTCCCTTTCGCAACCCGCCTGAGAAATTTCATTGTGGCGTTGGTCGCGATCGCTTTATCAGTCACCATTTTTATCGGATTACGAACGGAAACTGCTTCGATTTCTTTAGGTGAAATGGCTGAAGCTGCAACACCTCTGAATGTGGCCTTAACAAATGGTAAACCGAGTCTAGTTGAATTTTATGCTAATTGGTGTACTTCTTGTCAAGCTATGGCTCCTGAATTGGAGGAAGTTAAACAACAGTATGCTGAAAATGCCAACTTTGTGATGTTGAATGTGGATAACAGTAAGTGGTTACCAGAGTTGGTAAAATATCGAGTAGATGGTATTCCCCACTTTGTATTTTTGGATCGAGAGGGGTCTGAAGTTGGCCAGACTATTGGAGAAATACCAAAATCTGTGATGACTGCAAATATAGAAGCTTTAATTGCTGGGAATTTACTACCATACGATGGTACTGTTGGTCAAGAGTCTAAGTTTGAAACATCAGTAGCACCAATTAAAGCAAGTCAAGCCGATCCGAGAGTTCACGGTAGTCAAGTGCAATAGTTGTCGATTAAGCTTGTGTATATATAGAGTTACTTGCTTTTTAGTTACTTAGTAATTAAGTATATAGCAATTCTATTCTAATGCTGGTGAGGTACAAAGTTTAGGTAAGAGCAAATAATACCATTTCACGGAAGTTAATTCAGTTAACCTCTTGAGATAGGAACTGTGTTATCAGTACCTCCTACAATAGGGAGTTCATTAATGGATAATGGATAATGGATAATGGATAATTACCTCTGGTTAAAACTGTTACGGAATTGAATATAAGGAAATATCCTAGCACTTTTTTCCCTTGAAAGGGCAGGAGGCGGAATTAGCTGAATTATTTAATTAATAATTATTAATTATTAATTATTCGGTAAGAAGTGCAGAATTTTCTTTTTACCAAAAAATGAGGTCCAAAGCTTCCCCTTTTAAGGGGATGAAAAGCGGTAGTTATGCGAAGCATAACTACGTTAACGGCTGTCGCCGACATGGCAAGCGTAGCATTCCGCACCGAAAAGCGCAGTTTCCCGGAGGGTGGGATGGCGAGGTTTTCTCGCCATATCCATGAGACCAAGAGAATATTTAATTCAGTATTTTTAAGCCTCCGGCTTTAGTCGGAGGTACTGATAACTGAAATGACCCCTTAAAAGTTAGATTGTACAAGCTGAATACTTTGTACTGACAATAATTTCAAACTATTATTTCATATATTAAGGTATGAAACTGTTTGTGACATATTTAAAATGAAATGGTATCACTACAACAAATGTACCTTACTCAGCTAAAAAATACCATAGTTTATTTCTTAGGAGATATAATTTAGTCAATTTTTTAATAAGCTGTCTTTTTTTATACAAGTAACAGAGGTATGATGTTAATTTTTATCTGATAATTTACTCATCAATACTGTTAATATCAACCGCAAATAATGCAAATTGAATCAGTTACAGCAGATTGCAAGTAAATGAAGTTAACTCCTTAATCTGATTAACTGTCAGTATTTTTAAAACTGCTTTATAAATTCAGGACTTACGCAGAACCACCATATCTAGTAGGGGCGGTTTCTTCACGGAATGCTCCGCAAACGCGTTTACGTTTGCGTAGCATCCCGTAGGGAAGTATTCCGTAGGAAACCGCCGCTACAGGTGGCGTATAAATTGATCTTTTGCGTAAGTCCTGAAATTGTAGTTACTGTATCTGTTGACATCCTCCCGACGCTGCTCTACGAGACAGCGCGGGATTCCTAACCATCGCGCTCTTAGGTCTTTCTGCTGCCTCTTGCAGAGGAGCTGCGCTAACAATGCACCAGCCTCCAAGGTCGAGCCTCTTTTCGGTCTAAAGGCGCGCTCAACAGACTGACACTGCTAGCCCAGCAGCCAGACTGTAAGTATCACACACTATTGCCAAAACCGCAAAATTGATTGGTTTTTCCTAGGTCATGCTGCGCAAACATCCCGACGCTCCCTTTCGGGAGAGCGCGGGTCTTCAAGCAACGTTGAGATAAACCTGAAATAGGCTGTATCAACGATCAGGTTTATGATCGGGACTTACACAGAGACTCTATTTATGGGGAGGGCGAATACCATTCGCCCCTACAGATGGTGGTTTTACAGTCAATTTGGGTAAGTCCTGATGATTAGATATTCTGAGTGTTGTCCCTCCACGTCTACAGAACCACTATCAACACCTACTGGACTGTTTCATCTAAAATAGTGCGTTAGATGAGGAGTGTGGGGAGTATGGGGAGTGTGGGTCCCCACCCCTAACCCCTCCTGGGAGGGGAATGTGGGGAGTGTGGGGAGAAAAAGACATCTATAAACAAAAATAAGAGTGTACAGTTTTAGCTGTGTCAGTCCACTACAACTAATTCTTCAAATAAGTGTGGAGGTCTTATAGCAGTTTTTATTAATATAGAATACAGAGATTTCGGCTTAAAGGCAGAAGGCAGAAGCAATGCAAGTCAACATGAGTGAAAACCGCTATCAACCTAATTTAAACAATTGATAATTAATAATTACCTTTCCTTTAAAATAAGAGGATTGAATCAAAAAAATATTTTTATCCCCTTAAAATGGGAGGCTTTAAATCACAATTTTTTGTAAAAATATAGATAAATAAATTCTGAATTAAGTAGAACGTTGCAAAAACAGCAAGTTAGTAACGAAAAGTAAATTTGCCAAAAACTCTCTTCCATTCTGCCTTCTGCCCTCTGCCTCCTGCCTTTTCATAACGATAATTTTCAACACCGACTTACTTAGATAGCTATAGAAAAGGAAAAAAAGCAGATAATATCATATCAAATAAAATACAATTTCATAAAATAGGTGAACTTGTATATCTGTCATAGCCATCCTCAAGAATTTATTGAAAAAACAAATAATAACCCTAGAAAATAACCAATTTTTTCTAGTTTTATCACATATTTTTGCACAACTAAAATATAATTTATATATTATAGCGTTTCTCAACCTAATGAGGTACACCTATCTTTATTTCTCTTCTATTCCTAGTTAAGTGTTCCCTAAAACCAACGAATTTGCCTACCTCACGCTTCTTGGGAATTACTATATGATAAAACTCACCTAATTTGTCAAATAAATCACTTATGAATAAATCATCTATCAATTCTAAAGAATTACAAAGACTTTTAATATTTTATTCTGCAGCAGGAATATTTACTATTAGTGTTCTGGTCGCAATAGTCAGTATAGCTCCTCTTTATAAGCAACTCAAAAGAAACGAAGAAAGCAATTTACAGTCAGCTTTAAGAACTCGAACTTTAGCAGTAGAAGAATTTCTCTCAAAAGCCAAAGGTATTGCAACACAAATTGCTAGTCGTACCCAAGCAAGACTAGAATTAGAAGCTTATAACCGCAGTTTAAATAATCGTGCTTCTACTGTTTCTAACATTACACGTTATCTGAGCGATGCTCTAAATAGAAGCGAAGATGTAGTCGGTATTAGTCGCTTTGATCGAGATAATCAATTGGTAGTTCAACTTGGTTTACCTATCCCTCAAAAATTTTGGGATTTTTCCACTCAGAACTCTCAAAATTCTCAAATTAGCAATCCAATTCGCCTCAATAATCAATCTTATATAATTGTTAGCCAAGCAATTTTTAACTCTAATCAAGAACAACAGGGAACAGATTTAGTTTTATTTAAAACGGAGGATTTAGAAAAATAATCACAGATTATACTGGACTAGGTCAAACAGGAGAAATTTTTTAGGAACCTTTCAAAACCAACAAGTAAAATTATTTTTATCCTCTAGAAATGAAGCTCAAACTTTATCAGAACCTATTATTAAAGCACTGGAAAAAACAGTAGTTCTTCAAGAATCAGGACTGACGTTGATCGAACCTAAATTCTGGACTTATGGTCAAATAATTGCCTTTGAACCCCTCTCAAAAGTAAAATGGGGACTTGTGATTAAAATCGATCGTCAGGAATTGTATGCTTCTGTTAATCGCCAGTTAGCTACCATTGCAATTCTAATAGTTATTTTAAGTTTTCTGGGAGCAGGTGGCATGGTTTTACTATTGCGTCCATTAGCAGGTCAAGTAATTATTCAAACCGACGAACTTGAAGAACAACTTCAGGAAAAAAATCGTACTCTACACGAGTTAAATAATGCTCAAGAAAAACTCCTTTTAGAAATTACAGAACGTAAACAAGCCGAAAATTTGCTACGAGAATCAGAAGCTAAATTAAAAGAACAGAAACAAGAACTTCAGGAAACATTAAAAGAACTTCAGCAGACTCAAGCTCAGATGATTCAAAGTGAAAAAATGTCTAGTTTAGGTCAAATGCTTGCCGGAGTTGCCCATGAAATTAATAATCCGGTGAACTTTATTCATGGAAATATTGTTTATGCAAAAGATTATATTCAAGATTTGCTAAATTTAGTTCAACTCTATCAAAATTATTATCCTCATCCTCATCAAGAAATTGAGGCAGAAATTGAAGCGATCGAATTCAATTTTCTTCAAGAAGACCTCAAAAAAATCCTGAAGTCTATGGAAGTGGGAACAGACCGCATTCAGGAGATTGTCAAATCACTACGCATCTTTTCTCGTTGTGATGAAACCGAAATTAAAAAAGTCGATGTACATGAAGGAATTGAGAGTACTTTAATGATTTTACAGAGTCACTTCAAAGCTAAATCTCAATCTGAATATTCAGATATTCAAATCATCAAAGAATATGGTCAACTACCTTTGATCGACTGTTATCCTGGACAACTTAATCAAGTATTTATGAATATTCTTAGCAATGCAATTTATGCGATTCAAGATGCTCAAAATTCTCAAAAATTTGAATTTAATTCTGGCTTGATTCGGATTAAAACTCAAAGAATATTGGACAATTTAGTACAAATTTGTATTACTGATAATGGAGGAGGAATTAGTGAAGAAGTTCTCTCTCGTTTATTCGATCCTTTTTTACAACAAAACCAGTTGGTAAAGGGACTGGGTTAGGACTTTCGATTAGTTATCAAATTATTGTTGAAAAACATAAAGGAAAACTAGAATGTCATTCTCAAAAGGAAAATATACAGAATTTATCATTACCATCCCGATAAATTTGAGTTAAAAATTTCCTCCCATTCCCGAGCGGCATAAATTTTTAGTTCTATTGTGGATAATTGGTATCAGATAATACTCAACAAACTAAATTTTTCTAGATTTTTGACAAAACTTTTTAGATTGCGGTCTAAGGTAAAAGATTGAGGTGGATAAATTGAAATTCTCTCAAAATCAGGATGTAAAGGATTAATCAAATAATTATATTCTTGAGGAATAATAGCAGAAGGAACCTTTAAAACTGCTGTTGTTTTAGCCGTTAACCATTTATCTCCAATCGAGGCTAAAACATTAGGTGGAGAAGTATCGCGCCAGTTATGGGGTAATAAATTTTCATCTACTTGTTTAATCGGTAAATTATCAGGAATTTTTACACCAATAGATACAAATATATTGCCAAAATTTTCTATTTCCATACTGACTAAAGTTTCTAATGTTGCTAGAGATAATGTGGCTGAAGTATAAATCAAGGATGTACCCTTAGAATTCCAACGCCCTCTGCTACAATTAGAAGCTTCAGCTTTAAAAGCACTATCAATATGTTTTTATGAGAGATTCGCCATACTATTAAACTCATAATTATTATCTTGTAAACTACTAAAATTGAATAAAATTTAGGGTTTGGAATAAATGATTCCAAATATTCAGACTAACTACTAATTAATTTTGTTTCCTGACTCATCGTTCAATATTAATATAAGCTCGGTTTATC
>NZ_BLZO01000123.1 GCF_014132355.1 Okeania sp. KiyG1 | reverse complement strand
TAATAACCCAAATGCTAGAACTGTTGCAGGCCGCCAACTATAAATATAACGTTTGGAAGAAGGTAGCACTAGCACAGAAAGTTCCTGTTGCGCCAGATGAAGAGAACGGATACAAAATTGCCATTCATTAGTATAATGACAGGGGTTTGAGGATTGAATCATGGGGCGCTCAAGAATGTCCAAGTTTGCAACTTGAGTGGATTTTGTGAGAGTTTCGGTATCCGCTTTGTAAGCAATTAGGAAAAATTCAGTGGCTGTGATTGCTGTTTTGTTTAAGGCTGAGTCTAACTGATCTTCTGGCAAACCATATAGATAGAAATCTAGTCCATTGAGATCGAGATGAGCTACTGCTTTTTCTATGAAAGTCTGAAGTTCAAAAAGACCAAACACTACTCCTTGAAATTTAGTCTTGGAATTAAGTTGTTTACTGTCAAGAGAATTTTGTGCATTTAGATTATTAGAAGTGAATACTGGAGAGTAAAGCACAAAACCTGGTTTGCCATTTTCCAACTGCACTAAAGGCGTACTTACATTAATACCAAGACGTTCTGCTTTTTTATAGTCCGCAAACGTTTCGGATCGGATACTGCGTCCCAACTAATATAATCTTGCCATCGATCCAAGGGTTCAAAATAGGTTGTGGGGAAGTAAACAGGTCTATCACCAGCCACAACATGGTTTCCTGTTGAATCATACTCGCGAATCTGAAAATTAATTATTCCTTGGGTTTGTAACTTTTGCTCATAAATTTGGCGTTCCTGAGCATCTACTTTTTTAGTCCAACCTAATCCCAACAAGCCGTTGTAATATGGTAATAGAGAACTAGAAAATTCTTGAAATTCTTGCCTAGTGATTATTTTAGCGGTATTAAATAATGCTCCAACCGATCTTGTGAGTTGGATATAGCTATCCAATTGCCTTTGCAATTCACCCACTAATGCCATAGATTGTTGTTCAAACCGCTGTCTATCTTTAGCAACTTCCCAGCGGTGAACCATGAAGGTAGCGACGATCGAAAGGCTGATTCCAGCAAATCCTACTATTCCAGTGGCTGTGTACCGCTTGAATAAATACATAAATTTTATAATTTCTATTAATAATAATTCGCAATAGGATTATATCGTAATATTATAATTTAAGTAATTTTTAATAAATTTTTAAAAAATATTTGATTCAAATCTGCACTATAGTGGTCTGTCAACTTTGAAATGATGGATAGATTTTTGTAACTGTGATTTTATGGATAGATTTTTGTAACTGTGATTTTTGTAACTGTGATTTTACTGATAGATTTTTGGGTAATGCTAACTCTCAAAACTATCTTGACAGACCAATAGTATAATAGCAGGTGCGATCAATGTTTGTTATAAACAGGACTTACGCAAAGACACTATATATAGCGTCTACTAAATAGAGCGATCGCTTCAAAAATTATAGCGATCGCCTGCAAGTTTTTGGCATTGTTAAAACAAGGTAAAAAACAACTATAAAATAACAATAGCTCTGAATTTTATTGTGGGCTTTTTTAGCTCCTGAATCAGATAATCTGAGAGTAATTCGTGTTTGATCTGATAAATAGTTTTTCCTATTTTCACTGCTAACCTTTTTAATAAATTCCAGACTAACATAGAACAGGCTATGTGATTTTTTTGAATTTCCCTGAGACGACCCTATCCAAAATTCAATACCTGTCAATTGCTTAATTCTGGTGTGAAATTCTTCAATTTTCCATCTCGTTTGAGATTCAAATTATACAGCATAAATGCGAAGATTGACTTAAGTTTTTAGTAACAATATATTCTGTTCTGTTGGTAGAAACATTTGCCCGTATGGAGCTTAACTTTTTATTCCTTGGAAAACCTTTAATTTTAATTATTTTTCCTGATATTTTTCTGAGGAGTTCCAACTTAATTCTTCTATTTTTTTATATTTTTCAACACCACCAGTATCATCTACGCGCGCGATTTATTTTTAAGGGATAATAATAGATTTTTTTCATATTATCTATCAATCCCATTAAGCTTTGTGTTGCATACAAACTATCCATTAATACAGTCTTAATTAGTAAAATTTATTGATAATTGGCCACATTGACAATTAGCTCAAATCAATTTAAATAGCCTATCTTTAGTATTAGTTATGATAATTTTGTTGTTCAAGCGTTGGCGGAGCCTAGCGGCAGCTATATCGCTCTCTAAAAATCATAGCGTTAGCGGAGCTTTGCGTCAGCAATCGCTCTATTGAGTAGACGCTATATATAGTGTCTTTGCGTAAGTCCTGATAAATATTCGGCGTTGGTGAATTTAGCTATGATTTTCGTGCTTAGGCAACAGCTCATCTGGCAACAGGGAATAGGGAATAGGGAATAGGTAGGGATGTTGCATACAACGTCCGTACAGATTAGTTCATTCATGAGGTTGTTCAGGAACAAGTACTGATATAGAATCCGATTATACAGTATATGTTTATAATTCTATCCACACTTTCTCGCCTTCAATATCCCGAAACTCTCCACCCTCCCCACACTCCCCACACTCCTCCTGGGAGGGGTTAGGTGGGTTCCCACCCTTCCCACACCCAAATATATGATAAGTATTCAACCGGATTTGATATGAAAGGGGTATTTATAATTCAATCTTGATTACGGTTCGCCCAAATATCTTAATTCTTATGTTGATTCACCAACGCCAAATATTCTAGAGGGGGTTTGCTGCGTTGGCGGAGCCTAGCGGCAGCTATATCGCTACTTTCATGCAACAAAGCCATTATTAATTATTAATTATTAATTATTAATTATTAATTATTAACTTCCTTCTTCAATTTTGTTTTTGATTTAACCATTCATTAATTTCCTGAGCCAACCGCGCGCTATCTTTTGTATTCATCGCTCGCTCGAGTTGATATTTATCTATTTGAGATTGAATTATCACTTGATAACCAGATTCAAACTTAGATGATAATACCTGTAAAATATCTCTAGTATTTCCCTGACATTTCCCGTAAACAAAATTAAACAAATGTCGTTCTACCTGAAAAGTATTACGGTCAATATAAATATAATTCTTTTCTCCAAAGAGTATATATGTTCCCACAAAAATAATAATAAAAATAATATTCCATAAATTGGATTAGTTAGCAGTAAACCAAAAAATATACAAAGCGCTCCACCAACAATTCCAGATTTTTTTAGCTCTCTTAAACTAGGAGCATGAGTATATATTTCTATCATATCTGAAGATTTATTAATACTAATAATACTGCTGAAATTTAGAGGTTTTTTGGCAGAGAAAAATCTTGGTTGCAATCTGGATTGAGATTTAGCTTCTGATTCGAGGTTTACTAATGCTTCACGAGCATTTTTAAAACGTCTTTCCAAATCCATTTCTGTGATTTGATTAATCCATTTTCCTAAACTAGGACTAATATAAACTTTGTCAGTAAATTGAATCTGATAATTTTTTTGTGGTAAATCTGCAGGGATAATTCCAGTTAGTAAATGAATTAAAGTTGTTCCTAAAGCATATAAATCTGAAGCTGGTACTGCTCTACCCCAAAATTGTTCTAGGGGTGCATAACCGATAGTTCCTACAATAGTAAAAGTTGCTCCATTAGCATTACCTTGAGATTGGACTCCGCCAAAATCTACCAGATAAACTTGTTGGTCTGCACCCATAATTAAGTTACTTGGTTTAATATCTCGATGCAAAACAGGAGGTTCTAGTTCGTGGAGATAAATCAGAATTTCTAGCACTTCTTTGGCAATTTTATTCGCATCTTCTTCTATGAATTTTTCTCTCTATCTAATAATTCTTGGAGGGAAAAGCCAGGAATATAATCTTGTACTAATGCAAACCATGATAAACCTGCATCAGCTTCTTTATATAATAAAAAATAATCGCGATAATTAGGGATGCGGGGATGATTTAGGGCTTGTAAAATTTGGGCTTCTGCTTCAAATAAATTTAATTCTTGCCCTAACATTTCTGGACTATAAGCTAACATTTTGATAGTTACTTGTTCTTCTGACTGGGAGTCAAATGCTAGCCAAGTTTTACGACCTGCTACAACATGACCTAATTGTTTTTGTAGTTGGTAACGTTCTTTTAAAATTTTTCCTGGAGTTAACATAGTAAGTCAAAATTCAAAATTCAAAAGTCAAAAGTTAAAAGTTAAAAGTAATCTGAATATTATTGAATCATAATACCGTAGGTTGGCAAGTGAGGCAAAACTGATATCAATTATCACAATAGACATCTCCTTCAAAAGAGGGGACAGGGAACAGGGAACAGGGAACAGGGAAGAATAATTGATAATTTCTGGGTAATAATTGATTTTATTTTTGATTTTTGGAGATGTCTAATACTGAATAATCAGGCGATCGCTACTTTGTGAGTTTGCTCCCTTAACTATTGGACAATAGTTAAATTAATGCTTGAGACTGAATAATCAGGCGATCGCTACCTTGTGAGTTTCCTCCCTTAACTATTGGACAATAGTTAAATTAATGCTCGATACTGAATAATTAGGCGATCGCTACCTTGTGAGTTTCCTCCCTTAACTATTGGACAATAGTTAAATTAATGCTTGAGACTGAATAATTAGGCGATCGCTACCTTGTGAGTTTGCTCCCTTAACTATTGGACAATAGTTAAATGAATTATCCATACTGAATAATCAGGCGATCGCTACCTTGTGAGTTTGCTCCCTTAACTATTGGACAATAGTTAAATTAATGCTCGATACTGAATAATCAGGCGATCGCTACCTTGTGAGTTTGCTCTGCTAGCTATTGGACAATAGTTAAATTAATAATTGAGACTGAGTAATCAAGCGATCGCTACCTTGTGAGTTTGCTCCCTTAACTATTGGACAATAGTTAAATTAATGCTCGATACTGAATAATTAGGCGATCGCTACTTTGTGAGTTTGCTCCCTTAACTATTGGACAATAGTTAAATTAATGCTCAAAAGTGGACTGTTTCAGCTAAAATGATGCAATAGAAAATTGGTTAGAGATTGCTTCACTGTCGTTCGCAATGACAATTCTAACACACTATTTAAGATGAAACAGTCCAGTAGGGTGCGTTAGCGGAACAAAGAAAAGGCGGTGCGTTACGCTGACGCTAACACACCCTACTGTTGTGTCTATTAACTGTCGATAAATTCGGATTTCGTAAGGGTTTTGTCTCCAAACCCCTCAATATTAAGCCTTAGTTTATTCCCATAATATTGCCTAATTACAGGTGGCACACTATAGAGACTTTTTTGTTTTTGAATCAAGGAACGCTGACACAAAGACTGTAGTGTGTTGAATAAATCTGATGGTGGTATTTGTGTAGTTTCTAACAGTTG
Source organism: Okeania sp. KiyG1 (assembly GCF_014132355.1). Taxonomy (GTDB): domain Bacteria; phylum Cyanobacteriota; class Cyanobacteriia; order Cyanobacteriales; family Microcoleaceae; genus Okeania. Next base: position 29,151 of record NZ_BLZO01000123.1, on the reverse strand, counting down.
CGCCAGACTAATAGGTTGATTTTTTGTTACTAAGAGTGACAGAGTTTCTTTTTCTGGTTGGGAGAGGCGATCGCTTTGCTGTTGTAAACTATCTTTCAAATCTTCTGGTAATAAAACAGCATCATCAGGCAATAATTCAATCAAATTTTCTTCTAATTCTTGAATTTGACTTGCCACACTTTTTAACCATAAAGGGTTGCCTTGATAAAGGTGAATAAGTCTTTCCCAATTTTCAATTTCTGCCAAATCATAATCTTTGAGTATTTCTCTGGCATTATTAATATCTAAACCAGTCAGTTGTAAAATAGGAATGAGAGTTTTTTTGCTTTTGACTTGAAGCAGTTTTATGGGTTGTTCCCAACCTATTAATAGGAAGCAACTTTCATGGGATAATTTTTCTATCTGCTTGAAAAAGCAGTCATATTCTTCGTATCCTAGTTTGTACTTTCCAGCTAACTCCCCACTGCTGAAAAGGTGATGAATATCATCTAAGACAACTAAACAATGATGCTTTTGTAAATATTTGATTAGAGGTAAAAATTTTTGTGTGTTTTCGAGTAAATTTTCTGGTTGAGACTGGGAGAAAAACTGAACTAAGTCAGCTTGAAATTCTGCAAAAGTGGGGGATGTTTCTAGACTGCGCCAAATTATATAGTCAAAATTATCTTTAATTTGTTGAACCAGTTTTACTGCTAATGTGGTTTTGCCGATACCAATGATACCTGTAAGTGCTATGAGGTGACAATTTTGTTGTAAAATCCAAGTTTTTAGGGCTTCGAGTTCAGTGGTGCGGTTGTAGAAAATGCCTAACTCTGGCATTTCGTCTAAATCTTGATGTAGCGTTGCGGGTTGTTTGCTGTGAGATTTTTCTTGGTTAGGTTGGTGTGACTTTGGTGTGTCTGGGGGGTGTCTTTGTTTTTGACAGATATTGACACTACCGCTCACGTTTTCTGCGAAGTTTAAAATATTAGAGTTATAAAATCTCTCCATTGCTGAACGAAAATTTGATTTATTGATATCTTCCCCTAATTCCTTTGAAAGAATTTTCCATAATTCTGCACCCACACCTCTAATGCAACTTTCAGAGTAGTTAAAATCTTCAGCTATTTGTCTATATATCTTACGTTTTAGAGTTCCTTGTAGTACCGCTTTTTGTAAATCGTCTAAATGTTGACCTGTTTTCTCAAAGACTATTTGATCGGCCAGTTTTAAGGCTTCTTCTAGACTCATGGGATTAGGGGATAGGATTTGATTTGTATTATTGTTTACATTTGAGAACAGTTTAGTACATTTTAACATTTTTGTACAAAATTTAGATGAAATAGAGACAAAAAACGGACAAAAATGGAAGCTTTTGAGTAGGCAAAACGTTAATACATAGGCAATTATAGATAAAACGTCCAACGTAAATCAAATCTAGAATAAGGTAATGTTCACAACTCATTTTATTCACTTGGCGATCGAGCCAGTCACAACTACAGTAGCATTAGTAGCCCTTGGAAAAATATTTGGAGCAGGAGTAGCTGGGGGAACTGCCGGAAGTGCTATGGTCCAAAAACTCAAAAAGAATAAAGTTAATTGGGGCAGAGCAGTTGGAAAAGGCTTAGAAAGTGTTGATGATGTCTCGTCATTTTTGAGCGGTGTATCTGATACTGCTTCGCTTATAGACTCGTCAAGATCAGACAAGCGTAACTAATCTCAGAGCAATTTCTTGGAAAATCTACTAACATTAGAATTAGTAGATTTCTTGCCTTCATTTAGTTTTTACTTCTTTCACTGTCTAAACATTAGTATCTAAACATTATGAGACTTCCTAAGTATCTAAAAATTATAAGACTTCCTAAGAACATAAGTGATCTTGCTATTATTATAATCATATTTCTTGTGCTTTGCTTCATTGTCGGTGGCTGCAAGGAGTATTTTAGCTATAACACTACGAATAGTGCGCTCGCTTTTTTAGGGTACGCTAATAAAATGTAACGCACCACCTATAATGTTAATTTTCGGTGTGTTTCGCTGACACTTTTTACCTTGTACAGCTAGTAGGGTGCGTTAATGCAATGTAACGCACCGCCTCTTCCATAATTTTTGGTGCGTTACGCTTTCCTACGGAATGCTGCGCAAACGCTAAGACACCCTACTGGACTACAGGATTTTCAGCATTTACCCTGTACATTTTTTGCCCGAAATATGCTGTAAAATCGCTATAGTTATCAGTTGTCAGAAATTACTTTTAACTTTTGACTTTTGACTTTTGAATTTTAACTTGTTTTGACTTACCCATAACCCTATTCCCATTGCCACCATTCCTAATACCATACCAGGTTCAGGTACACTTACATCCTCTAATGGGTTATTGGGGTCGCTTAACTGTTCCTTGCCATCTTCAACTTTGCGGTTAAAACGGTCTGCTGCTGCTTCTGCGCGTCTGAGTGCTTCCCGTTGTTCGTCGTTAACTAAGACGATCATTGAAGAATAAGGAGTGACTATTTTATAAGTCTTGGCGATCGCGTGAATAGTATCCAATTCATCAAGAGTTTCTAAGTTCATTTGTTTACTCAACCCCAAAACTAACTGTTGAGCTGCTAACTGTTGAGCGGCCAGAGGTGCAAAATTCTCCTCAGTTGTTTCATCAGGAGATTTTTTATCCAGGAACCAAGCGTAACCATCAGCAACGCTGACAACAGAATCTCCGAAATTTGATTTTGCGGTCACTTGTTGGAATATTTCGGCAAGTTTTGTTGCTACACCACCCCCGCTTTTTTGAATCAATTTTAATGTGGCATCATCATAAGCAGGCGGCATCGCACCTAAATGCAACATCCACAAAGGTGCAGATAAATTTGGCATCTCTTTATTGTTTCTAGATAATTCATAACTACCTTCATCGCTGACTAATATTACCCCTTTGTAGCGAGTGTCACCTCGTAACTGGAGATACTGTTCCAGCATTTCTTTGTATTGGAGTGTACCGAAAAATGTTACTTTCTCTACATCAAACTGACTAATATCATCAATGCGTTCGGGTGGCAGTGTAACATTAGTCAGAAATAAGTCAGCATCACCATTGCCAAAACTCAGGTCTCCAAAACCATTTTCCAGCAAGGAGTTAATTGTCTTTTTGAGTTCTTTGGTTTGAGCTTTCATACTATAGGAAGTATCCAGTACCACTGCAAAGCGTCCGCTTTCTACTAAAAATTCTTCTGGTGTTTCTAGGGGTTGAGCAGAAATACTGTAGTTGTTAGGGAAATTTATCTGATGTTGTCGGGGAGTTTGTTCGGCGATCGCTGGTACGGTGGGTGGCAACCATGTTTCTTGATAATTTCTGACAAACTCAGCGTTATACATTCGTTGAGTGTCTTTATTCCAATATATGTTGCGTTTCTCTGTCAACTGCGGTAATGCCCAACTATTGTTTTGTGCCATTACTTGATAGGTTAACCACAGGTGCATTTGAGTGGGTTGTTCGGGGTTTTCTTCTCGTTGGGTTGCGGACAATTTTGCTGGTACGGGAAATGCTCGTAAACGATATTGTCTGGGTCCGACTTTTTCTAGAAGTGCAGGGTCAACGGGTCGCTCTCGTCGTACTTGGGAAGTATAGACTTTTTGAGCTGCACCACGGGGGGAAACTTTGAAAGGAAAACGTTTTTCTAGGTTGTCAGTATCGCCTAACCAAATACCTGTAATAACTGCACTTTCTGGCAGGGTAAAATAATAGAGTATTTCTTGGGGTTCAAAGGTTTGATTTTCATAAATTTCATATAGTTCTATATCTGCCCAGTCTCCATGTTCTGTAACTGTAATTTCTTGTTCTTTCAGCCAGACTTTTTGTTGTCCAATATTTAATAATCCAGCCTTAACTTCATCTCGATTTGCTGTTGATTGGATGGCCTTAATAATTGTTTTTTGTTCTCCTTTTTGGATGGGAGTATCGAAAAATTGACTGTATAGTTTTCCAGCTTTTTCTCTATCTTTAGGAGAGCCTTGATATAAGAATGGTGAAATTAGATGATTGAAGTAATTTTGTAATGATTGATTGATCGGTTCTGGTAAGCCAAATGTGCTTCTATACATAATCCGAATTTGGTTACTTTGGGCAGCAGTACCGAGATAACGATATGAGGATAAATAGGCATTGACTAATCCATCTTTAATTAAATTATAATTAGCTAAAAGTTCTTGGCGATCGCTATTATTTCTGACTGGTAAATCTAACATTTGAAAAGCTACAACTTGGGGTTGTTGTTGAAATGAAACAAACAGAATCATCCAAGCAGTTATTACTGCAATAATTCCCTGAAATGTACGTTGATGACCATGTTGATGAGCAAATGTTCTGAGTATTCTTTGTCCAGAATGAACGTATAAACTGGCTAATGCTGAGGGCATAAACACAAATAAAGTTGTTGTTAAAGCCAAGACAAATAAAAATAAGAGCAATGTAAATACATAGCCCGGAGAATAAGTTAACTCAGAAATAATTCCTCGAAGCCAGTAAAATGAGAAAAATTCTCGTACTAACATTACGGATACTGGCACGGCATAAAATAGTAGTAATACTCCCACATATAAACCTGTTAATAACATTAGGGTGTGGGCAAACATTTGTAGCCATGATACTAACTTATTTCGATTAGCATAACCATGTAACATTTCCAGAGCAAAAGCGATAATACTAATGAAAATTGTGGCTAAAATTAAAGTGCTAGCTTGAGTAAGTTCTCGTAGTACGAATAAACGTAAAAGACAGAGTAAAAATAGAGGAGCTTCGACCCCATAAAATAAACGAATTAATTGCAGAGGTTGTTTCCGAAAACGCCATCCACCAATGATAGTAAAAATAGTGGGAATTGCTACTATTCCAATGAAAGTAATTAAAAATTGACTGGGAATTAAACCAGAGAAAGTATCTTCAATTAAAGACCATCCAATAGCTGGTAAAATCCAGAAATAGACAACTCCCAAAAATGTCACATTCCAGACCCAAAAGATACTGTAAAAAGTCAGATTCAGAATTTTTTAATTTTCATAAAATTTACTCCTGCAAATTATTTAGTTATCGAGTAAAAGAACAAAAGAGATTGGGTGCATCTCAATGCATGAATAAAGCCAAAAAATTATGGCTTTTAGGCAACAGGCAACAGGGAATAGGGAATATATAGGAAAAAAGTATTTTTGCTTGCTATGAGATGCACCCAAGAGATTTGAATAGCGATACTGCTGACGCAACGCTCCGCGAACGCCTATTTTCTCTAAAAACTCAACCTATCCATTAGTTTCGGGATCTATCCCCGCTTCTCGTAATAATTGTTCTAACCGTTTGGTACGCTCTTCAGCAACAGTGGCACGACTTTCTGCTTCTAAAGCACGACTTTCTGCTTCTAAAGCACGATTTTCTGATTCTAAAGCACGATTTTCTGTTGCCTCCAATTGTTGCTGCACTTCAATGTAATCTGTAAATGGTTGGTCATCAGGACGGTACAACATTAGTGTTTCTGCTGTTAACTCAAACCTAATTCCTAACCTAGGCGAAACAAAGCCATTTATTTCATCAATTCTTTCTAGGAAAAGTTCTGAACGTAACCATCCCGTTAAACTATTTTTTTGCGGGTCATAAAGATAATATTCTTCCACTCCATAGCGGTCATAAAATAATAACTTACGCTCCATTTCTTTAGGTGTATTTCCCGGAGAAAGAATCTCAAATACTACTTGTGGAGCAATATTATTTTCTTTCCATTGTTGATAAGAACCTCGGTCTCCTTTTGGCACTCCAAAAACCACCATTACATCTGGCGCTTGTCTTAATTTATTATTTTTTTCTACCGGATACCAAAGTAAATCTCCTGCCACAAAAACTTCAGCATTATCTTTAAATAACCAAGCTAAATTATAATGAATAACTGTAATCCAACGAAATTGAATTGTATTATCTGCCATGGGTTGTCCATCACTATCTGGATAAACTATTTCTGAGTTAGTTTGGGACAAGGGAAGTTGTATTACCATATTTTATTTCCTCACGCGCCTCAGTATTTTTAGTATTAAGAAAAGATCGTAGACGATATATATAGCGATACTGCTGACGCAACGCTCCGCGAACGCCTACTTCATCTCAAAATTTAACCTATCTATTGGTTTCGGGATCTATCCCCGCTTCTCGTAATAATTGTTCTAAGCGTTTTGCACGTTCTTGAGCAATTTCTTTCTCTTGGCGTTCTTGTTGAAGTTGTTCTTCAGCAACAATGGCACGATTTTTTGCCACCTCAAGTTGTTGCTGCACTTCAATATAATCTGTAAACTGTTGCTCATCAGGACGGTACAACATTAGTGTTTCTGCTGTTAACTCAAACCTGATACCTAACCTAGGCGAAACAAAGCCATTTATTTCATCAATTATTTCCAGGAAAAGTTCTGAACGTAACCATCCCGTTAAACTATTTTTTTGCGGGTCATATAAATAATATTCTTCCACTCCATAGCGGTCATAAAATAATAATTTGCGATTCATTTCTTTGGGTGTATTTCCCGGAGAAAGAATCTCAAATACTACTTGTGGAGCAATATTATTTTCTTTCCATTGTTGATAAGAACCTCGGTCTCCTTTTAGCACTCCAAAAACCACCATAACATCTGGCGCTTGTCGTAATTTATTATTCCCTTCTACCGGATACCAAAGTAAATCTCCTGCCACAAAAACTTCAGTATTATCTGCAAATAACCAAGCTAAATTATAATGAATAACTGTAATCCAACGAAATTGAATTGTATTATCTGCCATTGGTTGTCCATCACTATCTGGATCAACTATTTCTGAGTTAGTTTGGGACAAGGGAAGTTGTATTGCCATATTTTATTTCCTCACATTATTTAGTAGACTGACACAGCTAAAACTGTGGAATAGATTTTTATTTCTAGGTGTCTTTTTCTCCCCACCCTTCCCACACTTCCCACCCTCCCCACACTCCCCATCTAATGCACCATTTAAGGTGTGTCGGTCCATTAGGGTGCGTTAGTGGTAACGTAACGCACCATCCTACTTTTTCTAAAAATTCAACCTAACTTCAATATAATCTGTAAACGGTTGGTCATCAGGACAGTACAACATTAGTGTTTCTGTTGTTAGTTGAAATCTAATACCCAACCGAGGCGAAACAAAGCCATTTATTTCATCAATTCTTTCTAGGAAAAGTTCTGAACGTAACCATCCCGTTAAACTATTTTTTTGCGGGTCATATAAATAATATTCTTCCACTCCATAGCGGTCATAAAATAATAACTTACGCTCCATTTCTTTAGGTGTATTTCCCGGAGAAAGAATCTCAAATACTACTTGTGGAGCAATATTATTTTCTTTCCATTGTTGATAAGAACCCCTGTCTCCTTTCGGCACTCCAAAAACCACCATAACATCTGGCGCTTGTCGTAATTTATTATTCCCTTCTACCGGATACCAAAGTAAATCTCCTGCCACAAAAACTTCAGTATTATCTGCAAATAACCAGGCTAAATTATAATGAATAACTGTAATCCAACGAAATTGAATTGTATTATCTGCCATTGGTTGTCCATCACTATCTGGATCAACTATTTCTGAGTTAGTTTGGGACAAGGGAAGTTGTATTGCCATATTTTATTTCCTCACATTATTTAGTAGACTGACACAGCTAAAACTGTGGAATAGATTTTTATTTCTAGGTGTCTTTTTCTCCCCACCCTTCCCACACTTCCCACCCTCCCCACACTCCCCATCTAATGCACCATTTAAGGTGTGTCGGTCCATTAGGGTGCGTTAGTGGTAACGTAACGCACCATCCTACTTTTTCTAAAAATTCAACCTATCCATTGCTTTCAGGATCGATACCCGCTTCTCGCAATAATTGTTCTAAACGTTTGGCGCGCTCTTCAGCAACAATGGCACGATTTTCTGCTTCTAAAGCACGATTTTCTGTTGCCTCAAGTTGTTGCTGAACTTCAATATAATCTGTAAACGGTTGTTCATCAGGACGGTACAAAATTAGTGTTTCTGTTGTTAACTCAAACCTGATACCTAACCTAGGCGAAACAAAGCCATTTATTTCATCAATTCTTTCTAGGAAAAGTTCTGAACGTAACCATCCCGTTAAACTATTTTTTTGCGGGTCATAAAGATAATATTCTTCCACTCCATAGCGGTCATAAAATAATAACTTACGCTCCATTTCTTTAGGTGTCTTTCCCGGAGAAAGAATCTCAAATACTACTTGTGGAGCAATATTATTTTCTTTCCATTGCTGATCAGAACCCCTGTTTCCTTTCGGCACTCCAAAAACCACCATAACATCTGGCGCTTGTCGTAATTTATTATTCCCTTCTACCGGATACCAAAGTAAATCTCCTGCCACAAAAACTTCAGTATTATCTGCAAATAACCAAGCTAAATTATAATGAATAACTGTAATCCAACGAAATTGAATTGTATTATCTGCCATTGGTTGCCCATTACTATCTGGATAAACTATTTCTGAGTTAGTTTGGGACAAGGGAAGTTGTATTGCCATATTTTATTTCCTCACATTATGTAGTGGACTGTTTCAGCTAAAATAGTGCCTTTGCCTTAGATGGGAAGTGTGGGACCCACCCCTAACCCCTCCCAACCCACCCCTAACCCCTCCCAACCCACCCCTAACCCCTCCCAGGAGGGGGAATGTGGGGAGATAAAGACATCTATAAACAAAAATAAGAGTGCACAGTTTTAGCTGTGGAGCATCTACTACACACTATCTATACTACCCAAAAATTTAGGGAGCATCTTGCTCCCACTACTTTTAACTTTTAACTTTTGACTTTTGACTTCTATAAAAGGGGCGCTTAACAACAATAGCTGCATAATTTTTACCCCTAACTTCTACTTCCAATTTTTGACCAACCTTAGCTAATTTTTTCGGTACATAAGCTAGAGCGATCGCTTTCCCCAAAGTAGGAGACTTAGTACCGCTGGTAACTTCTCCCACCACTTTGCCATCACTCACAACAGAATAACCATGACGAGCAATAGAGCGATCGAGCATTTCCAAACCTACCAAACGTTTTGAGACTCCTTCTGCTTTTTGTGTTTCCAAGACCTGACGACCAATAAATTCTCCCTTTTTATCAAGGTGAACTAACCAACTTAAACCCGCTTCCAAAGGAGTAGTTTCAGTATCAATATCTTGACCGTAAAGTGCCATTGCAGCTTCTAAACGTAGAGTATCTCTTGCTCCCAAACCGCAGGGAGTAACGCCAGCATTCAATAAACTGCGCCATAACTCCACACCCACAGACGGGTCAACCATAATTTCAAACCCATCTTCCCCAGTGTAACCAGTTCTGGCAATAAAACCAGGTTGCTCTAATACAGTAATATCTGAATGCCCGAAAAATCCAATTGATGCCAAATTTTCCTTAACAAATTGCTGCACATAAGATTCTGCTTCCGGACCTTGCACAGCTAATAACACTTTTTCCTCAGAGATATCTTGGAATTTAACACCACTATTTTCTAGATTACTTAATATCCATGCTTTATCATTAGCTTTAGTGGCAGCATTAACAATCATAAAACCCCGTGCTTCGTTGGTAACGGGGTCATCACTTTGACGATAGAAAATGAAGTCATCAATAATGCCTCCCTGGGGGTTTAATAAGACAGTATATTGAGCTTTACCAGGTTCTAAACTACTCAGGTCGGAAGGTACTAAAAGTTGAATTTTTTCGATTAAATCGTGGCCTTGAGCGATAAACTTACCCATGTGGGAAATGTCGAACATTCCCGCTTTTGTGCGTACTGCCTCATGTTCGGTACTGATGCTGGTGTATTGTACTGGCATTTCCCACCCAGAAAATTCTACCATTCTGGCCTTAAGTTCCGTGCATAAGTCATATAGAGGTGTGCGAGAAAGAGATTGTGTATTAGATTCTGTTGATTTGGCCACTGGTATGTCCCTAATTTATAATAACTTTATTGATTTTAGGACATAGTAGGTATTTACAGGAATCAGGAGAGAGTAGCCATGGCAAAGCGATCAGAGTCTGCTGACAGTTTTATTCTTGTGGTGCGGGCAAGATGCCCGCCACCTTTAAGAATAGGAAGAAAAGGAAGGAAACAGAATTCCCAGTTTTTTGAGAATATCTTATTTAAGAATCTGACTGAAAAATTTGCCGTAATTGCTCGATAGTTTCCACAGTTTTGAGAGAGGCGAGAATTGTTTCTAAAACCTGAATATTTTCAATTGTATTAATCTCTGAAAATATCTCTTTTCCTGATTCGCCAAATTTCAATTCTAATCCTAGTTCTATTCCAGAAAGTATTCCTCTTTGTTGACCAATTTCAATTCCTCTTTGTTGACCAACTTCAATTCCTCTTTGTTGACCAATTTCAATTCCTCGTTGTTCACCTCGTTGTTCGCCAATTGTTACTCCCTCTTGTAAGATTTGTTGATACCAAGGAGATTCTTGTAAAACTGCCATATCCCACCTCATTATCTGTTGTACTATTTCGGTATTCAATACAAATGTAGCAAAAAATGCTAGTAAATTTTCTAATTCTAAGAGTTGTTCATCTTCTCGTAAAAGTTGCAATGCTTGTCTGACAGTTGCTTCTTCTCCTCCTGCTTTTAGAATAGGAACAAAAGGCGTTTAATAATTAATAATTAATAATTAATAATTAATAATTGTTGAACAGTTCTTAATTGCATTTCATTGAGGACCAGAAATTCTCCATGTTCTTGACTAGAAACACTGAGCAAAACATCCCCTTCTCGACTTAACCATTGGAAGTCTGAAGAAATTATTTCTTCGACAGTAATATTGGTAATTTATGTAACCGAAAAATTGGGTCTGAAGCTGACTATTTTAAGGGGATAAAAAACTGATAACTGATAACTGATAACTGATAACTGAATGACCCATTATACCCAACGACTGAGGGGAATTCCAATTAAACGTTTACTACTAATATCGACTTTTTTGTTTTTTTTGTCATTGGATAAAATCTAGTTTATTCTGTCTGTTGAAAATTATCATAATTTTGTAGTTTATTGGATGGGCAAATATTGAGTAATGAAGATTTATTCCTAGGAGGGAATTTTGCCCATCTTAGTTAACAGTTTCCTATTCCCTGCCTTTGATATGTTATAATAATAAGAATTATATTGTAATTTATTTTCCGGCGTTGGTAATTTGATTTATAAACCGAACCTTTGATTGATTTATTTGCTGCTTACCCAAATTTTGCTACTAATTCTGAGGAAATTTTACAATGATAAATTAATTATTGAAATTGATGAGCTGCAAATTATAAAATGTCCATTTCACTCAATCCTTTGCAACTACCTTCTGTCTCTTTACCCGATCGTAAGCAACTACCAACTTGTTCAGCTATCTACTTTGCAATAGATGCAAGTGATAGAATTCTATATATTGGTAAAGCTTTAAACTTAGCAGCAAGATGGAAAAGTCATCATCGCTTTTACAAATTGGAAGAAATTGATAAAGAATCTCCCGTGCGACTTGCTTGGAAAGCATGGAATAAAGACGATTTAGCTGAAGCAGAAAAAAGGTTAATTAGAATTTTTCAGCCGTTATTAAACAATACAAAGGTTGAAACTCCAACTGTAATTCCATCAGAGGATGTGTTGATAGAATTTCTAAAGACTTTTTCACGACGACTAATTATTTTTGGAACTGAACTTAAGAGTTCCGATCAACTTCTTCACGTTCATCTCAAATATGATTGGACTGATTGCTCACCTAAAGGAACGGCGGCAAAAATCAAAGAATATATCAAGACAAATAAGGATCGAAATACAAGTTTAAAATTCAAGCGGCACAGATATAGTAGATTTGACGATTTTGCTGGAGAAGTTTTTCGACCGGGTAGTAGAGCGCACAAGAAGAGAGCAAGAGAACATCGCTCATATAACAATCATTGGGAACTTGCGTGCAATGGTGTGGTAATTCACATTACACCTGTGGACTCGTATAGTAAGTATAAAGAGAAGACTCAAAAGTTAAAGCTAGCAAGAGTAAACTTGTCTGCAATTACTCCAGAAGCATTTTCTGAGGCACAAAAAAGTAATGACTATGAATTTTCCCGGTTATCTTGTTATATCAGCGATCCAGTTCCTTTGCTTTGGATAAAGTGACAATACCAACAGCAGCTAAAACTAGATAACCAAAAATAGAAAACTGTTCCGGAACACATTTTGAAGCTGAACCAACTATAACTTATCCACGATAGTACCCTGCTCCGATAAATCACCAAAAATAGAAAACTGTTCCGGAACACATTTTGAAGCTGAACCAACTATAACTTATCCACGATAGTACCCTGCTCCGATAAATCACCAAAAATAGAAAACTGTTCCGGAACACATTTTGAAGCTGAACCAACTATAACTTATCCACGATAGTACCCTGCTCCGATAAATCACCAAAAATAGAAAACTGTTCCGGAACACATTTTGAAGCTGAACCAACTATAACTTATCCACGATAGTACCCTGCTCCGATAAATCACCAAAAATAGAAAACTGTTCCGGAACACATTTTGAAGCTGAACCAACTATAACTTATCCACGATAGTACCCTGCTCCGATAAATCACCAAAAATAGAAAACTGTTCCGGAACACATTTTGAAGTTGAACCAACTATAACTTATCCACGATAGTACCCTGCTCCGATAAATCACCAAAAATAGAAAACTGTTCCGGAACACATTTTGAAGTTGAACCAACTATAACTTATCCACGATAGTACCCTGCTCCGATAAATCACCAAAAATAGAAAACTGTTCCGGAACACATTTTGAAGCTGAACCAACTATAACTTATCCACGATAGTACCCTGCTCCGATAAATCACCAAAAATAGAAAACTGTTCCGGAACACATTTTGAAGCTGAACCAACTATAACTTATCCACGATAGTACCCTGCTCCGATAAATCACCAAAAATAGAAAACTGTTCCGGAACACATTTTGAAGTTGAAACAGCTATAGCTAATCTGCGATAGTATCCTGTTGCGATAAATCACCAAAAATAGAAAACTGTTCCGGAACATATTTTAAAGTTAAACCAACTATAGCTAATCTGCGATAGTATCCTGCTCCAACAGAGATATTGCTTTGAATTTCAGCAGAAATAAAGGAAGAAGTAATAAACAAATCGGGAAAAAAAAGGAAGAACAATCGAAATTGGTATTATTAGGATTGGAGAAGTTATTTTTAGATATAATTTGCAGCCTTTTTGTGTAGCATTATTTTTTCACGCTTGGTATTAAGTGTTCTAGAAATTAAAAATCACCAAATTTTATATAGGAATTCGTCTGGAGTTTGCTAATAGTCCGGATTCTGAGTTATTTTTATTGTTTAATATAGTTATACCTATTTTGACCCTAATTTTAGATAACCTAACAATGAACAATCAAACTAATGCTCCTGTTAATACCGACAATTATTTATTAAGAAGTGTACATACAAACAACTTCCCCCAAATTTTAGACCAGTTAGGCATATCCTTAGTAGTTTCCACCTATCAAGCAGGTAAATTAATTGTTTTGCGTGCCGATAATGGTGTAATTAATACTCATTTTCGCACCTTTAATAAACCCATGGGGTTAGCAGCAACTCACGAAAAAATTGCCCTGGGAACTGCTTATCAAATTTGGGATTTTCGCAATGTTCCAGCAGTAGGAGAAAAAATAGAACCTCATGGTAAACATGATGCTTGTTATTTACCCAGAAATATTCATATAACTGGGGATATTGATATTCACGAAATGGCTTGGGTAAAGGATGAATTATGGTTTATTAATACTCGTTTTTCTTGTCTTTGTACTCTCGGTCATCCTAATAGTTTTGTACCTAGATGGAGACCTCCTTTTATTAGTGGATATGACTTAACCGACCGCTGTCATTTGAATGGATTATGTTTAAAAAATGACCTACCAAAATATGCCACAGCTTTAGGAGAAACTGATACTGCTGCGGGGTGGAGAAAGAATAAAGCTAATGGTGGCATATTAATGGATATCGAAACAAATGAAATATTGATGCGGGGTTTATCTATGCCTCATTCTCCTAGATGGTATCAGGAGGAATTATGGTTATTAGAATCGGGAAATGGTAGTCTGGCAAAAGTTGATTTAAACCAGAGAAAATTAGAAACTGTTGCTAAGTTGCCTGGGTTTACTCGTGGTATAGATTTCTGGGGAAATTTAGCATTTATTGGTTTATCACAAGTTAGAGAAACTGCTGTTTTTACTGGGATGCCAATTACTCAACTTCAAGAAAGAATTTGTGGAGTATGGGTGGTAAATATTTTAACTGGAGAAACTATTGCTTTTTTAAGGTTTGAAGAAGGAGTTCAGGAAATATTTTCTGTAGCAGTTTTGCCTAATATTCGCTTCCCGGAAATTATTGAATGGAATGAAAATTTACTTGCTAGTTCTTATGTTTTACCTGATGAAGCTTTGGCAGAAACAGTACAACCAGCTTCAGAAATAGCCATGTCAGAAACTCATTTAGCCAAAGGAAATCAGTTCTATCAAGAAGGTAAATTAGTAGAAGCGATCGCTGAGTATCAAGAATGTCTGAAGTTACAACCGGATTTGACTAGGGCTAAATATAATTTGGGGGTAGCTTTCGGAGATAATCAGCAGTATGAAGCAGCAATTAATGTTTTACAACAGGTAATTAACACAGAGCCAGATAATGCGGATGCTCACAATAGTATTGCTTATGCTTATAGTCAAAAAGGTGAATTAGAAGCAGCAATTCAACATTATGAAAAGGCAATTAATCTTAATGGTAGTTTTGCCAAAGCTCATTTTAATTTAGGCATGACATTGTTGAAAAATGGAGAGTTTAAACGAGGATTTGCTGAATGTGAATGGCGTTGGCAAACAGGAGAATTTACTCCCTTTAAATGTCCTCATCCTCAATGGAAAGGGGAAGATATTAGCGATAAAACTTTGTTAATTCATACCGAACAAGGGTCAGGAGATGCTATTCAATTTATCCGCTATATTTCTCTAGTGACAAAACGCTGTCAACGGATTATTTTGGTATGTACGCCAGAGTTAATTCCTATTTTTAAAAGTGTTCCAGGAATTGATAAATTAATGCCACCAGGAGAACTACAATTATCAGAATTTGATGTTTATGTACCCTTGATGAGTTTGCCTTATATTTTCGACACAACTTTAGAAACAATTCCTGCTAAAATTCCCTATTTAAGATACTCCAATACTAATTCTATTAACCTTCCCGATGCGCTATATAAAGTAGGTATTGTTTGGGGTGGGAGTTCTACTCACAAAAATGACCATAATCGTTCTTGTAAATTAACTGACTTTTTACCTATTTTACAAGTGCCTGGAGTACAGTTTTATAGTTTACAAAAAGGAGAAAGAACTCAAGAATTAACTCAATTTTCCAGGAATATTCAGATAGAAGATATGAGTTCTCAGTTAAATAATTATGCCGATACAGCAGCAATAATAGATCGACTAGATTTGGTAATAAGTGTTGATACTTCAGTGGCACATTTAGCAGGAGCATTAGGTAAACCTGTATGGACTTTATTATGTTTTAATGCTGATTGGCGTTGGTTACAAGAAGTAGAAAATACCCCTTGGTATCCAACAATGAAATTATTCCGTCAGTCTCAGTCAAGGGAATGGCAAGAAGTAGTTGAAAAGGTACAAGCAGAGTTATGGAAAATTATGGGAAAAAAAATGATTGTAAGTGTTAAGTAGAAGCTTAAATTAAGTATTATAGTCATTCCAGTTAAGATTGAGACAAGGGTTTCTTGTCTTGAAAGAGTTTCAGCTAAAAAAGTGTTCCAGTCTTATTCAGAATGACTATAATTTTAGTTTTTAGTAGAGATTTTCTCTGGAATGTCTCTACAGGATAATTTCACATCAAAAATAACCTTTAAGAAGTAGTAATTTCAGTTAACAGTTTGCTACCCATATATTTGTGTAGAATTTTGTAGGAAAAAGCCTTTTTATATAGAATCCGGTTATATACAGCGGTTTTCATTTGGGTAGACCACAGTAGGGGAGATTAAAGGTTTGAAGTAATTTAAGAAATTATCAACATATACTATATAACCGGATTCTATATAAGAATCTTGTCTGCTCAAAATCCTAACTTTTTGAGCATAAAGAGCTGAAAACCAGGCACTTTTTCAAGACCTAAAAAGGCTAAAATCTTTATCTGTCAATGCTTTAATATTTAATCAGCAAGCCCTGATTATTAATTATTAATTATTAATTATTAATTGTTGAATCCCCACCCCTTTTGCTAGGGCAACATATAAACACCTTCAATAATTG
Source organism: Okeania sp. KiyG1 (assembly GCF_014132355.1). Classification (GTDB taxonomy): domain Bacteria; phylum Cyanobacteriota; class Cyanobacteriia; order Cyanobacteriales; family Microcoleaceae; genus Okeania. Next base: position 12,791 of record NZ_BLZO01000123.1, on the reverse strand, counting down.
ATAATTGATAATGGATAATTGATAATTACCTCTCCCTAAAAGGAAGAGGATTGAATCAAAGGAAAATTTTTTCTTGTTTCTCCTTAAAAGGAGAGGCTTTAAACCTTAATTATTCGGTAAGTAAGTGTAGATTTCCCTACCTTTTGAACGGCTATACCTACCTTGGCAATAATCAAAAATCTTAATTAATATTTTTGTAAGCATTTCCTCCGGAATGCTGCGCAAACAGCCGTCAGCCAGCCTCCTATGGTCGGAACTACGTTATCAGCTATCAGCTATTGCTTTTAGTTTAGGATAAAAGTTTTATTAATTGTCTTACTATAAAAGTTGTCTCCCTTGCCCTTAAAGTCTATATTAATTTAAACACTGTCCTAGTATGAGAGAGTCTTGTTGCTGAAGTCCGCAGTTCCTCCGGAGGAGGCTAGCTGAGAGCTAATAGCTGAATGCTTACATATTTTTTTATAAAGATTTACAGCTCATAGCTGAGTAAAACTGTGTACCAAAAATATTACTTCTAAAAATTTTCATCTCAAGACTTAGGAGGTTTTTATATGCGGATTTCTCAAGTTATTCCTCTATGGGAAAGAGTTTTTCCCGTTGGCTATAGTGGCATTGAATTAATAGTAGATCCCTTGAAATATGAGTTAGTCTGCCGTGGGCATGAATCTACTCTATTTTCCCCTGTTCAAAAATTAATAAAAAGAAGGGGATTTACTAAAAATCAAATTTTTTCTTCTTTAATCTCTGTAGAGATACACCCCATGACGTAGCCAAAGAGAGCTTTAAAGTCTTCATTGCTCAGTAATACTAAATCCAGTTTAAATAGGAGTTTTATTATGAATATAAAGCAGAGGGTAGCTATGCTGAAGGGTTAGGAAAGATTTCTAAAAGTACCTTTCAATGGGAATATTTGAGAATTATCTCAAATTTTAGCAAATAGAATTAGTTGATACATACCTCTTTTATACTGATTTTACTGTTAAAGAATACAAGGCTTATTTAACATTGCAACTTCATAAAATATATGGAGATGCTAATGAATTTAATCTCATCAATTATCCTATGGAGTATGCAGCTTTACCCTATTTTTATTTGATTAAATCACCCATTATTTAGGCACTATGTAGTCAATTTATCCCAGGAAATAAATTGCTATTTAGCTAGTACCAAAACCCTCATAAATTTAGTCTTTATAACTATCAAAAAAAGTTATTTTAGAGCTAAATTATTTAATCACACTTAATAACAATCTTGTTAAGTTATATCTTGAAATTCAACTTCATACTTGATATCTAAAGGAGTCTTTATTATGTCAGCAGAACATGATTGGCAGATACTTTATCAAAAAACACAAGAGCAGATTAAACAGCAAGAATTATTACTCTATACACTGTATCAACAACGTACTTTTATCCGGTCACAAATTTTAGAACAAGCACTAAGCAAAAGTAATGAAACAAATAATTCTCTTAATTGTTAAGTAAAAGCTTAAATCAAGTATTAAGTATTAGGTAGTGAGTAGGGATATTTCATAGAACATCCCTACATTATACTAACTTCTGCGGAGAGAAGGTTTAGGGGAGATGGGGAAAAGGTTGAATCTTGCATCCTCATAAAGTATCTTTGATAACCTAATTTGTATGACCCCTCAACTTCTCTACTGAGTCTAAATTCCTCAATACAAAGAGACAAATATTAAGTATGAAGAAAAACCAAGCCAAGAAAAATCAAAAAATCAATCAAGTAGAGAATGGTTTAGTGCCATTACAAGAACATGAACTAGAAAGTGTGGTCGGGGGATTTCTTCCTCCAGATTTGGAAGATTTAATGAACAAAAGTAAGGATAATCCAACTTCCCCTAGTAATGAAAGTAATAGGTGGCGGAATTTAGCTTAATATTTACCGAATAATTAAGGTTTAATATAAAATCCGGATAATTAAATTGACTCCGCAAAAACAGAAATAATGCCATTAACTGAACTGTACTATTTACCGAATAATTAAGGTTTTAAACCTCTCCTTTAAAGGAGAAAAAAGCGGTCGGGGGATGGCGAAGTCTCCTCACCATATCCAATCGACCAAGAGAAGAAAAAATTTTCATTATTAGTCAATCCTCTTGTTTTCAAGAAGAGTAATTATTAATTAGGGTTTGCTGATTAAATCTAAAAGAATTGACATATAAAGGTTGAGCGCATTTTTTAGTTGAAAAAAGTCCAAGCTTTTAGGTTGCTTAGGTTCAAAAAATTAGCATTTTAGGCGGCTTTGTTGCGCAGAAAAATCAAAAGACTATTCTTCCTCCTACCTCCTCTATAATTCCCATTTATCCTGACTCCTGACTCCTGACTCCTGACTCCTGACTCCTACCCTCACCCATAAGACTTTTTCAGCAAACCCTAATTATTAATTATTAATTTTTGAATGCTGCCCACCACAGAGCATAAGTAATTTTTTGTCGTAGTAAAAACCATTGTAAAGCAGTTAAAATTACTCAAGTTATCAAAATTTTCAAGAAATAACCTAATGGTAATGGGTATGGAGACCAGTCATTTTCTTGTCAAGGCACTTCAAAAATAATAACAAATGCAGCAAAAGTAAGGACCTCTAAAATAGATAAACCTATAAGCAAAGCTATAATGTTGGTAATTACCCAGTAAGCATTTCCTGCGGAATGCTGCGCAAACAGCTATTAGCAGTCAGCTATTCCTTTGGAATGCTGCGTAAACAGCAATTAGTAATGAATAATTACTTCTAAGGTTTAGTCCGGGGACTTTGGCAGTAATTTTTACTCTTTCTCAATTTCAAAGGTTGCTTTTGCCTTCCCCAAAATTAATAGCTGATAGCTAATAGAAGTACTGATAACTGATAACTGATAACTGATAACTGAAATGACTATTTGTACAAACTGTGGACATAATAATACTATTGCCTCCCGTTTTTGCTCTAATTGTGGTGCTTCTCTAGAGGAAATAAAACCCTATCAAACAACATCTACGGAATTAAAACCAGGCACAAAATTACGCGATCGCTACATAATTATTCGCCAAATAGGTCAAGGTGGATTCGGCAAAACTTACTTAGCAGAAGACACAGGTAGATTTAAACAAGCAGTAGTTTTAAAACAATTAACACCAGGAAACCAAGGCACTGAATTTGTGAAAAAAGCGGAGGAACTTTTTCACCGAGAAGCAATGACATTACATCAAATTAATCATCCTCAAATTCCGCGTTTTTGGGAATTTATTCAAGAAAATAAATGTTTGTTTTTAGTGCAAGATTTTATTGAAGGACAAACTTATGAATCTTTATTAGATCGACGTCGGCGACAAGGCATTTTTTTTAGCGAAATTGAAACAATTGATTTTCTTCGTCAAATTTTACCAGTTTTAAATTATCTACATAATAGAGGAATTATTCACCGAGATATTGCTCCCGATAATATTATTTGTCGTGCAGAAGATGGGTTACCAATTTTGATAGATTTGGGTGGAGTAAAACAAATTGCTGCCGAAGTTTCTCACAAAGCTGACAGTTCTGAAAATGTTGCTTCTGCTGGCACTAAATTAGGTAAATTTGGTTATGCACCTGATGAACAAATGCGTTTAGGAATTGTTGCTCCACATAGTGATTTGTATGCTTTAGGAGTAACTTGTTTAGTATTAATGACTGGTAAAATTCCCTTTGAATTAATTAATGTAAAAACAATGCAGTGGCAATGGAATCAAGAGTTAAAATTAAGTCCTAATTTTGAAGGTATTTTAAATAGAATGTTAGCTCCTATTCCTGGCGATCGCTTCCAGTCAGCAGAGGAAATATTAGCACAGCTACAACCTCCAAAACCGGAAAATATTGCATCAACTAAAATCAGTAAAACTCAGCAAAGCGATCGAGAAACAGAGAAAAAAACAGCTATAGTTTCTGCTCCAAAATCAAGAAATATTATTCACACTTCTAATGACGTACCAGCAGAAATTATTGATTGGAATTGGGGTGCATTTTTCTGGCCTGGTTTCTGGTGTTTAACTAATCATGTATGGGTAGGATTAATTGCTTGGATAGACCTCAGTGGAGTCACATTTGGCACGGGATGGTTAATAACAGGAATAATATTAGGATATAAAGGAAATGAGTGGGCATGGAAAAGTCGAAAATGGAAAAGTATTGCTGAGTTTAAAAAGCATCAGAGAATGTGGTCAATTATCTCTTTATTGTTAATTTCAATTGCCGTAATTCTTGGAATTTTAGTCATTTTATTTCTGTTTGTTATTGCTGCTTTTATTGCTGGTTAAAAAGATTAATATCATTAGACCTCTCCAGAAAAGAGGCAGTAGGCAGTATGCAGTAGGCAGTAGGGGAAATAATTGATAATTCCTGCACGATAATTGATTTTATTTTTTATTTTTTATTATTGGATATGTCTATTAAAAGTTGAATTGTGAATAAATTATTTCTATAATATAAGTATCTTTTTGATAGCATAACTAACTCTCATTATGAAAGTCAAACATCCAATTAATCTATCCAAAGCTACAACTTTTATATTTATATTAGCGCTGATGATAGCCTATCAAAACTTTTCTTTAGTTGCGTGGGTATATCTATCCCTACATGGTACTTATGGAATTTTATGGTTACTGAAAGACCGTATTTATCCAGACAAGCAATGGGAACAAGAAGTTCCTTTTGTACAAGGTATTATAATTTTTGGAATAGTCTCCTTATATTGGATAGCTCCCTACATTTTAATTAGTAGTGGAACTGAACCTCCAATACCTTTAGTAGCTGCTGCAATTTCTCTGAATATTTTTGGCATTTTCTTCCACTACACTAGCGATGCTCAAAAATATTATACTCTCAAATATAAGTCAGGATTAATTACAGAAGGATTCTTTGCCCGTTGCCGAAATACTAACTATTTAGGAGAAATATTTATCTATCTTGCTTTTGCAATGTTAGTCCAACATTGGCTGCCTTATTTAATATTAGGAGCATTTGTCGCCGCAATATTTATCCCTAATATGCTGAAAAAAGATAAATCTCTATCTCGCTATCCAGAATTTGCAGAATATCAAGCTAATTCTGGATTAATTATTCCTCAACTATTTGGCAAAAATTCTCTTACTTCAGAAGCAAAAAAAGTTAAAGAGGGAACATAAAGTCCCTATAAGTGATGCCATTTCAGTTATCAGTTATCAGTTATCAGTTATCAGTTAGCCCCCTCCGGAGGAGCTACGCTTTTTCCTAGGTCATGCTCCGCAAACATGTCGCGGAGCAAAACAGTACCTCTGCAATAAGGAGACTTGAAATAAGGAATATGCTCTTTTCTCTTGGTTGATTGGATATGGCGAGGTCTCCTCACCATCCCTCAACCGCTTTTTATCCCCTTAAAAAGGGAAGCTTTTGACCACAATTTTTCGGTAATAAAGCTGATAGCTGTTAACGTTTGCGTAGCATGACCTAGGAAAGTTCCGACCATAGGAGACTAGCTGACTGCTGTTTGCGCAGCATTCCGCAGGAAATGCTTACTCAGTGATCACCGGAAATCCCGCGCTGTCTTATAGAGCAGCGTCGGGAGAATATCAATATCAACGATGCACCACTACCACTTAATTTCTAAATCGAATTATCCGACTGGAACTAAATCAACTTCATCTGCACCATCAGTTTCACCTTGACCAGATGTAATTTGTTCTCCATTAACTTCAACCGCTAAATTTGTACCGTCTAAGTTAACATTATAATCAGTAGCATCAGCAGTATATCCCACACTAGCAAGCATTTGCCTACCTGCATCAGTGTATTGGAAGCCCATCAATTGATTTTTTTCTTTCTCATTATCGTAACACCATATTACCATGTATTGTAGGTCTTGATATTCAAATACTTTAGGTGGACGAGTAGGAACATAACGACCAGGAGCGCCAAAACTAGCATCAAGGAAAGGCTGTACTGACTCAGGTTCCACAGTCGCAAAAGCAATATCATCAGCTTCTAGCTCTACTTCTGCGTCTTCAGTTGCTTCTGGATCGGGTTCTTCTTGATCGCGGTTCTGGAAATAATCTACAGCTTTTTTTACACCATACCCAGTAGCTGCTACACCAGCAACACCAGCGACAATTTTAGCAAGATTACCAAAGTTCATTTTGTTCTCCTAATTTTGATTCTGGACTAATTAAATTTGACAGATGTGGCACCAACCCAAATATTGGGAGAATATCTAGGCAACTTTTGTCCCCTGTCTCAATTTATTAGTAATATCAAATCCAGTAGCATCGGTGTTATTCAGTATTTCAACACAAGAGTCTATATTGTAGGGGCGAATGGCCATTCGCCCTTACGCATTGTATGACGATCAACGGAATTATATTACTCCGAAGCCAACGGATTTGATATAACTCAACCCACTTGATAGTATCAGAATTTGTCGATGGCAAACAATTACCAAAAAATTGTGGTTTAAAGCCTCCCCTTTTAAGGGGATAATAAAGAAAAATTTTCATTATTAGTCAATCCTATCCGTTTTAAAGGAGAGTTCAATAATTGATAATTGATAATTGATAATTGATAATCACCTCTCCCTAAAAGGAAGAGGATTGAATAAAAGGAAAATTTTTCTCTCTTGGTCTCATGGATATGGCTCCGAGACCCGCTCTTATCTTATCAGAGCCGTTCCGCTTTTCGGTGCGGAATACTACGCTTGCCATGTCGGCGACAGCCTTAACGTAGTTATGCGCCAGCAAAACGCCATCCCACCCTACGGGAAGCTCCGCTACGACGACTTGTTTCTCCACGGCGAGTGAGAGGCTTTAAACCTTAATTATTCGGTAATTATTAATTATTAATTAGGGCTTGCTGATTAAATCTAAAAGCATTGACATATAAAGACAAGTGCCTTTTTGGAGTCGAATTGCAGTGCGCCTGTTTCAGCTCTTCATGCTCAAAGAAAGAGCGTATTTTAGGCGCATAGTTGGGCAGAAAAATCATTCTTACAATTCTTACTTCTACCTCCTCGTTAATTCCCCGTTCCTCCTGTCTCCTGTCTCCTGTCTTCCCCTCCCCTCCAGGGAGGGGTTAGGGTGGGTTGGGAGGGGAGGGGCGAGGGGTGGGTTGTCTCCTACCTTCCCCTCCCCTCCAGGGAGGGGTTAGGGGTGGGTTGGGAGGGGAGGGGCGAGGGGTGGGTTAAAAGACTTTTGAGCGCAAACCCTAATTATTCATTGTTGAATAAGGACCCTATTTTTTTGTCCATTCAACTAAAAAGGGAGAGGTATCAAATGTACCTTTCCCTAAGTTCTCAGAAATGAAGCAATTAATAGTTACCTATTATATCATAACTGTTGAATTGATTGACATCTCCAGGGGTTGAAACACCCTGGATTCTGTGGCAAATCCACCGCAAATGGGACGGGGCGAATAAATGTGCGGAAGTAAATTCCGCACGCAGCCCCTCATAAATCCACATTTGCTTAAAGCCTGTCAACAGACTTCTAAACTCCTCGGCATAGATCATTGTCTAGCTGTGAGCTTACCTTTTTTTTGCAGCTTTCACGAGTGGTTTTACTCTAGATATTGGAGCTATAAATCGCTGCTCTAGCTGCGTTACTTGCTTTTCCTGCGGAATGCTGCGCAAACAGCCGTCGTAGGAAGCATTGTCCCCGTCTCCTGTCTGCGGGAATTCCACCGCACTAGCTAGAGGTCATGGCGACAAACCTTGTTCTTACTCACTACTTCCAGTATAGCATACTTTTACTCCGCTTTATTACCCGCGCGTCGTTATTCAACCAGGGGATAAATCTTCCGGGAACTTTTCTCCCGTCAGTTTTTATGTTTAAATAAATGCACAAAAGCATTAGTAAGTTTCAACGTGCCAGCGGTGTTCTTTTTCAAGCCCTTCTGATAATCACTCCACTCAACATCAAACTTACCAGTCACAGCAGACATTCCTTCATCAATGCCACCTTCCATACCTTTGAGACCGCAGATGTAAGTGTGAGTATTTGGCTTTTGAATATGCTCCCACAACTCATCAGCATTTTCTTGAATTCTGTGCTGAATATACATTTTGCCGCCATCTTTATTCTTTTGTTCGCGACTAATAGCATAAGTTACGCGGAAATTATCAGGGAACTGACGTTGCAGTTCTTCAAGCTCTTCTTTGTAGAGAATATTTGGAGTATAGGCACAACCGAAGAATAACCAGGCCAAACCTTTAAACTGATAATCAGGATTTTGTTCTCTTTCCTTAAACATCCGCCAGATGAAAGCACGGAAAGGAGCAATTCCTGTACCTGTTGCGATCATAATAATAGTTGCGTCTTCATCATCAGGCAACAACATTTCCTTACCTACTGGCCCAGTAATGGCCACATCTGCACCTTCTTCCATACCACATAGGTAAGAAGAACATACACCATAGATTCTTTCGCCTGTTTCTGGGTGATTGTATTCTAGACGACGCACACACAGAGACACCGTTTGATCGTCAAGATTATCACCGTGACGAGTAGAAGCAATAGAGTAAAGCCTTAACTTGTGAGGTTTACCCTTATCATCTGTTCCCGGTGGAATAATACCAATACTTTGACCTTCTAGATAGTGCAAGTCACTACCAGAAAGGTCAAATACTAAGTGACGAACAGTACCTTCACCACCCTCACGCACTAATTCAGTGCTAGAAAGACACTTGCCGACGAATGGATTTTTGGGACGATAGGTGTTTACCGGAACATCCTTGTGCGACTTAGGTTTTGCTTGAGTCATAGCTTTAGTTGTTTCTCCTGTTTTAGTTGTTTGACCGTTTATTTGAGAGTCTTCACTCACAGCTTTAATGCTGATAATTTTGCCCCCCATCCGTGTAATCCTTTGCATTTCTTGGTTCATGCGGGCATAAGGTACAGTGATATAAACAGTTCCACTGTGGCGAATGGGGCTATTTGTTTTGTCAGTAATATTACTCTGACGTAAACCTTCGACTTCGTATACAAAAGTACGACTACCGTATTCTGTATTGGTTTTTACACCCAATGCAGTTTGAGTTTTCATTATTTATTTCTCCATTTAGATAAAGTATATTGCCAAGAGATGATAAGCTTTTTATTTAAGTGTTTTTTAAGATATTCTGATATAATGGCCAATAGGTTTTAACTCCATATTTCAGAGATTTAGTGCTGAAAATCTTGTTTTCCTTATGGCATCTTGTTTATTTGCTAATTAATTCTATGATTAGGAAGCAACCTAAAAGTAGAACTACATTAGGATGAGTAAAACTAATATTTTTTTCAGTTTTTTACTCTGATATAGCTTCTCAAGCTTCAACAAAAGAGGCAGTATAGCATTCTGTATTGTTTTTTACACTATGACTAAGTGCTGTTTGAATTGTCATTATTGACAGGTCTTTGATTATGGTACAGACACTGTCCGCCCACAAAAATGTCACTTTTATTGCAGCTTGAGTCTCTGTATAAGATGCTTTTAAGTATATGGCCAATACAGAAACATCTTTTTTCTCTTTACTTAGCTCTAAAACATCCTTAATTCTTGGCTTTAATCAATTCTGACAATCTTACCAAAAAAATGAGTTTAAAGCCCTGCCCTTCTGTGGCTGCTTTTTTCTGTTTGCAACTGGCAGATAATAAGCAGTTGTATGTTATAATCCCGTTCTATTTGCAAGCCCCTCGAATGATAACACATGACCTACAATAAATGACTTTTGTCTACTATACTAAATTTCTACAGAACATAAGTTGATTAAGCTTTTATTTCTTTGATCCTTGTAGGGAAGATCCCATTCTGATATGATGTTTTACAAAAGTTAGCTGAATCGCCGACAAGCCTCACACTATAATATGCAGATTTGGTGTGAGATGAATCGGCAGCAAATTTAATGGGTTCGATATGCGATTTGGGGGACAATTCCTGACTATTTTAACTGTCAAAGCCGAAAATGCTGGAGGTGAAAACCATAGCAGTGAACCCCAAAAATACCAGCCAAGATTGCTCAAATTGTGGAGAAAAAGTTGATAAAGAATTAAACATACGAACCCATTCTTGTCCGCATTGCGGTATTGTCATAGACCGCGACTGGAATGCAGCAATAAATATCAAAAATAGGGCGGTAGGGCCCAGACGTCTTTAAAGCTCGTGGAGTCCGACGGGATACCGGGACTGCGAAACGAGAAGCCCACACTAAGCTGAAGCTATAGTGTGGGAGTATGTCACCTATGGCCTGTTAGGAGTAGCGGTAATACGCACCTGACGGCTGAACCTAGACAACTCAAGATATGGGGTTCAACTTGTGAAGTCCTGGTAATTCCGTATTTGAGGTAAAATCTTGAAGGAAGCCAGGTGAGTACAGAACTTTTATTACAAGACAGCGGTGGGTCTCATCGTTGCTGCCTGTGGAGGCGTAGACATTAGTCAGCCAGGGAAGCAGGAAGTTCCATCCGTGAGGAGGGAGAAGCTCCTGCTAAGTCTCGCGAGATTTAGCAGGAGAGAACGTCACAAAAATATGGGATATGTCATTCAACTTTGTTTTGTGTTAGAGGGAAACTATTGTGAAAAAACCAGATAGAGTAGTATTAATTGGAGTTGCCGGAGACTCTGGATGCGGAAAATCTACTTTTTTGCGTCGTGTAACAGATGTATTTGGAGAAGATTTTGTTACAGTTATCTGCCTGGACGACTACCATAGCTTAGATCGTAAGCAACGTAAAGAAACAGGAATTACTGCTCTTGACCCAAGGGCCAATAATTTTGACTTGATGTATGAGCAAATTAAAGCTCTAAAGGAAGGTCAGTCTATCGATAAGCCAATTTATAACCACGAAACTGGCCTGATTGACCCACCGGAAAAAGTTCATCCCAATCATATCATAGTAATTGAGGGTCTTCATCCTCTGTTTGATGAGCGCGTGCGATCGCTACTTGACTTTAGTGTCTATCTGGACATTGGTGATGAAGTAAAAATTGCTTGGAAAATCAAGCGCGATATGGCAGAAAGAGGCCATCGTTATGAAGATGTACTTGCTTCTATCAATGCCCGTCGTCCAGATTTTGATGCCTATATTGACCCACAAAAAGCTCACGCGGATGTGGTAATTCAAATTTTGCCCACTAAACTTATTCCTGATGACAAAGAACATAAGGTATTACGAGTACGCTTGATCCAACGTGAAGGTGTAGAAGACTTTGAACCAGTATATCTGTTTGATGAAGGATCGACTATTAACTGGATTCCTTGTGGACGTAAGCTTACTTGTTCTTATCCTGGAATTAAAATGTTCTATGGCCCAGATGCCTATTTCGGCCATGAAGTTTCTGTCTTAGAAGTAGATGGTAACTTTGATAACCTGGAAGAAATGATTTATGTTGAAGGACACCTCAGCAATACTTCTACTAAATATTATGGTGAGATGACCCACATGATGAGGGAACACCAAGACTATCCAGGTTCCAATAATGGTAGTGGACTTTTCCAAGTTTTGGTCGGTTTGAAAATGCGTTCAACTTATGAGCGTTTGACTGCTAAAGTTTCCCCTGACGAAAAGGTAGCAGCAGCAGTTTCATAACATCAACATCTAAAAGAAAATTTTCTATCTGAAAATAAGCGCGAGTGGTTAATTTCACTTCGCGTTTTTTTTGTTTTAAGAAGGAAGAGGGAAGAAGTAAGAAGGAAGAAGGCGTTTAGTTATCTAGACGATTAGTTATATCAAATCCGGTTGAATACTTATTAGAGTTGTTGGGAGAAATGGGGGTGGGGAGGTGGGGAGATTGAAGTAATTATAAAATTATCAACATACACTGTATAAGCGGATTCTATATTCTCTACCAGAGAAGGAAGAACCGAAAACCAAAAAAATATAGCGCTGTCTGAGTTTTAAGCTTTTGATACCTCAAATGTAGCGTTATAATTACTAAGTTTGCAAATCAACTAATAATTCAGAGAAAACAATGAGTGATTTTCAAGTATGCGATCGCGATTTGAACGCAACTATCCTATCTAATTATTTACAAGCTGATAGTATTGCTATTGATACAGAAACAATGGGATGTGCGATTCGTTGAGCTGAAAAGTCTAGGTCTAAAGACTGAAAACGTGCAGCTCGTAAGGAAAGGAAAGGTATATACCTAACTACCTTATAACTATATATCTGTGGCCTGAAAAAGGTGGCCAATTTCTAAGTCAAAGGGTAGGAATCCTGGCTCATACAGGGAAACATCACCGCCCGGAGAAGTACGGTATCTCCCACAGTTCTAAGACTGATTATCAAAGGATTGAAGCTGGGAGAAAAGGGAACTGAGGAGTAATTTGGACTCACAAAATAGAACCCGAACTAACTGACAATGATTAACGAAAGTGAACATCTGGCTTGAACTCCAGTAAGTTTCAAGTAGTGAAATCCAAATTGATACACTGCGTACAAAATATGTACATGGGGAAAGATGAGGGTCTATCCCGGCTACTCATACAGACTTACAAAAGTACCCCTGGAGAAAGGATGAATCTAAAGTCAGAAAACCCGGATATATGGAACGAAGTAACCCCTGTATAGCTCTACAAATAAGGTCGATATTGTAGTAGTGAAAAATCTCAGCGCAAGCTATATGGGGATAGAGATGGAGTAAAAAGCCAAAGCCAACCTGTAATGGGAAGGATATGCTGACGTACTCACGATTTAACTAAAAGATAAGGAACTGATTAGGAGTCACAATGTCGCAAGCGAGTCTCAAGACTACGTTCACAGAATGGTCTAACATCCCCTGGGCAAAAGTTCGGAGGAAAGTATTCAAGCTCCAAA
>NZ_BLZO01000122.1 GCF_014132355.1 Okeania sp. KiyG1 | reverse complement strand
AGCTATTTCTGCCTCATTAGAGTATGGTGATTCGATTTTCTCAGATTCTGGTGTATCTTGTGGAGGCTGTTCACCAAATACACTGTCGTATGCTTGTGCCTCCTGTGGGGTGTAGGTAGTCTCTGAATTGCTTTTGTGTTGCTCTTGCTCTTCTATGTAGGTATCGGCAGCCTCAATCTCAGCGATCGTTTTTTCTAGGTGGTAGATTAAGTAGCCTAATAAGCGGTTATAGTAAAATCGTGTTTCGTTTACTGAATTAGTAATTGGTTTAGTGGCCATTGATTTTGTTAGGCCCAAGTAGGCTCGTAATAAAGCCTTGTCTTGGCTGAGATTTTGTAATATAATTGAAATTGGATTGATGAAAAATATCATTAATTTGTCTCCTGATACTTGTTTACCGGGGACTTTAAAAGGACATTGCCTCAACTGTCCTAGGAGAGGGCGGTGTCCTTTTTAATTGTCCACTTGTAGAACTTCTTTACTGGCCTCTACATTTATTATGATAGCTTGCATACCGGGAAATGTAAATAATTTTTATAATTTTTTGCTGGCTTACTAGCTATAATATAATTTATAATATATATAACCAATAGAAAGACTGTAATATGGCCACTAAAACAACAAAAAAGAAGCAAACTAAAACCTCTACTAAGTGTGGGAGACCAGGAGGAAACCCTGATTTATTAGCTTATAGATGGAAACCTAAAGTACCAGGAAAACCCAAGTCTAATAATTTGACTGTCCGAGTAGATGACGATATGTTCAACGGAATCAAAAATATTTCAGGTTGGCAAGACAAGTTAAGAGCGAAAATCGACGAACTTCTACAAGAGGAAAACGCGCAAAACTATCAGACTGGGGACGGGGTGGGTTTAGTGGGAAAGTAGTTGCGATCGCGAAAATAGCAGTCCCTGAGATACTTACATAGTAAGCCTTTCATTTCTAGATTGTCGCTCATAGCAACTTCGCTATATTTGACCCAATTACATAGAAAAGCTTTAATTATGCCATATCCTTTTCGTATAGAACATCGCATCAACAATAATAATAAATCACGTCGCGTAAGTCCTGATAATCTTCTTCCAAGTGAAGCTGATAATCCTATTCAACTAACGGGTATTGAACCAAGTGAAGCTGATAATCTTATAGATGCTAACTTTGCTAACTATATGGAGCGTTTAGTTAAACTTGTGCCAACGGAAGTGCTTAGTGTTTACGTTACAGTACGTAGCTTTTGGATAGCTGAACCGACAGATAAATTACTTACTGAAAATAATACATCATTAAGCTTTATTGATTGGTGGCCTGTTATTTGTATTGGTCTTGTAATTCTTTCAAGACTTTGGGGGACAAGGGATACTGACAAGAATTGGTCATCTATACAGCTAATCGGAACTGGAATTGCAGCCGTTTCATTTGTTATTTGGGTTTACGCAATGGGACATAATATCTTAAAATGGAATCTTCCAGATCCACGTTATGCACCTACAGCAGTAATTTTATGGATATTTATAGTTCCGTTTTTATAAAGGAGATTATAAAGTAGAATAAAAAGATTTTTTAAAAAATTAGCTGTAGTATTTATCACAATAATCAATTTTCAGTTTAAGGTCAATAAGAATGAATTTGGATTCGATTTTTGAACTAAAAATGAAATTTTAGATCAATATTACCAAAATGATTTAGAGCGTGAACCAAGTCTCAGAACAACAAGCTTGGACATTGAACACAATCCTGAAGATCGTTTAAGCGTTGGATATTCAATCAAAGGCAAAAATGATTATCAACTTGAGCTACGTATCGAGCAAAAAGGAGGTAAAGCTTATAAATTTGCTGAGAAAAAAGCAGAAAAATTCCAAAATGAGATAGATCTACTGATGGTAGAAGACGTAACCATTCCTTCTTCTACTGTGCTTATTCAATCGGCAATTGATGGAAAAGGTAATAATAGTTTTACTAGAAAAAAACGTCCTCTTCATCTAGGTCTTTCTGTTGGTCATCGAGATGGTGGTCCAGGCACTCTTGGGGCTTTTGTTTGTACTTCTAATGGTTCTGAAGCTATCTTGTCAAATAATCATGTTCTTGCCCTTTGCGATGAGGCAAAGCCGGGGGATAAGATATATCAGCCTGGTAGGTTAGATCAAAGAAGCATTATGACTATGGGTAGTTATATTGGCACTCTTGGAGATGCTATGTCGATTAGCAAAATTGGAAGCAATTTCGGTGATAGTGCTTACGCTGTTCTTGATAAGGGTATTGAACATCAAGGGAATCTTATCCCATCAGGCTTTGGGAATTCAGATGATTCTGGTAGATATATTAATGATGTGCAAGATTATGATGTAATAAGTCCAGAAATCATACTTGCAAAAATTGGACGGACTACCGGGTACACGGAGGGGATTCCTGGTGCTATAGAGCTTGATAATGTAGCTGTTTATATCCCTCAATTTAAGCAAAATGTACGTTTTGATAATCTTCTAGAAATACGTTGGCAATCAACCGATAAACCATTTGCTGAAAAAGGTGATTCAGGTAGTTTAATTTTTATTCCAAAAATTTTACAAGCTGTAGGTCTTCAATTTGCTAGTGGTATACTTGATATTAATGGTAAGAAAGTGGGGGTAAGCTATGCTTGTAATTTGAAAAATATTTTAGAAACTCTTGATCTTACTTTTATATCTTAAAAATTATGTCGTATCAATCTCTCAGAGAACTAAAACAACTGGTAAAAAAACTTATCGAAGATATAGATGGAGTCGGTGGTATTGGTTTAGCTTGGGATGAATTAGGTGAACCTATTTTACGCATAGATATAGATGATAATATTACTCGTTCATTAGTAGAAAAACGTTTGTCTATACTTGATCTAAAAATTAATTCAAAAAATGAAATAGACTTCAGTGGTTTGGACTCTAATTCTCCTGAAACTCCACTCGAATATAGCATTGAAGGTACACAAATTAATATAGTTAATGTAGTTGGTAATGCAGTTCAAACTGGAGGTTCTAGTGGCAAAAACATACAATTTTAGAAAAACTAGACAAATTTACGTGGATTAAAAAATATTTGTTAATAAAACTAACGATCTTGGCGGAAATACAAGGTATAGCATTTTTCTAGGCAAAGGCGAAAAAGCCTTGTATTGAAAGGGTTATAAAATTAAGTTGGCACGCTCATGCCAACTTCCCTAGTTTGACGCCAAAAAGCCGATCGCCATTTTCTGAAAATTACTCTCCCACTGACATCAAGACTTGATTCATTAATCTCTCCGATAGATACATTCTAGACAACCGTAACTGTTCTAAAACTGGACGTGCTTCTGAAATTACTCCACGTTGTTTGGCAGTTAAAACTAAACCTAAAGTACCTCTAACTGGAATTTCTAATGCTTGGGCACAACAACGAGCACCTAAATCATCAATAATCACTTCTGTATTGGGATGATGATATCCCCAACTCAAAACCTCTGATTCTCCTACTCCTAAATCCCAACTTTGAATCACAGCAGGAATAGTAGGAGTTTTAGTCACAACCAACCAATCTGTTTGAACTAACATTTGAGCAGTTACATCTGTGTTGCCGTAGGCTTGAATTTCTGTAGCTACTGCTTGAGGAACAATAATTTTCGGACTCAGTATTTGTAGGAAGTCGAGCAAATTTGCCTGAGTCAAAAAAATCAAGGGCGAAGTATTGACTGCGGGAAATTCAGCCACGGTCTAACTCCCGTTGCAAGTCTTTAAAATCAACATTAAACACATCTATTTTTTCCCTTGCCAAACTAGCGAGAAAATCTCGACGGTTTAACCCGGCAACTTGAGCCGCTTTTTCTTGAGAAATTTCCCCTTTTTGATACCAATATATAGCTGCTGCTAAACGCATATCTTGAACAAATTCTTCAGGAGCTAAACGACGAGCAGAAAAAATTTCTTCTGGTAAATTAATAGTAATTTCTGACATGGTTATTTATGTAAAATCACTAGGATTTAATCATATAAAGTAGAAGTTTTGATGGATATTTGAGACAATATCCTAATAACAATTTTACTATTATTTCTGCTAAAAACCTAATCCTTTTTTCCAGATCAATATTCCCTCTAACGGGGACTATTCCCACCTTTCTCTAAAACATTACAAATCAGCAACGCCAAAGTTATGAACCGTATTAATATAATCCAACATTTCACTGGTGTTTCTAACGAGAACATCAGCTCCTGCTTTTTTTAATTCAACAGAACTTCCATATCCCCAAAGAACACCTATACATTTAGCTGAAACTTTGCGACCAGCATTCATATCATAAGAGCGATCGCCTATCATTAACAGAGTATGTCCATCGTTTAACTTAATTATTTCTTCGAGAAGATCGTGCTTTTGCTGTTGTACATCACAACCGAATACTTGTACAAAATATCTTTGAAGATCAAAATATTTGATTATAGATTTTGCGATGTCAGTTCTCTTTGATGTTGCTACATATAATCTAATTCCGCGAACAATTAAAACTTCTAGCACTTCCTGGATATCTTCATATAAAACGTTTTCCATATATCCAATAGAGCCATATCTTTCCCGATAATATGAAATTGCCTCCTCAATAATTACAGCATTTCTTGTATTGAGTATTTCGGAGAAAATCTCATTCAGAGGTGGTCCAATATACTGATTTAGATCGGCAGGTTCTTTTCTCGGCGCACCAACTTTCTCCAGAGCATAGTTAATTGAAGCCGTAATACCTTTAGAGGGATTACTAAGTGTTCCATCCAAATCAAAAGCAACTACTGTCATTTTAGAGTATTTCTATAAATTTATAGCAGTCGAAGTAAAGGTTAGGACAGGTCAAAAGCTTAAAACTCAGACAACGTAATACTTTTCCTTCTTCCTTCTTCCTTCTTCCTTCTTTCTTCTGCTATACCAGAAAATGGGGTTTAAAGCCTCGCCCTTCTAGGGCGACTTTTTAGTTGATTTTATTTCAATAAATCCGAAGTAAGGGCGAATGGCCATTCGTCCCTACAGATAGTGTATAATTTAAATAGCACTCAGCATTAGGACTTTTTTTACGTTGAGTCGGAGATTTAAACCCCTCCTAAACTATCCGGCGCAATAGTTGCCCGGCATTTAACCCAAGGTCAAAAAGCTGATAGCTGATAGCTGTTTGCGCAGCATTCCGGTACGGAAAATGCTGATAGCTAGTTAATAGATATCTGCCATAATAAAAAATAAAATCAATTATTGCACAGAAATTACAGCAGATTCCACTTTAATGAGGTACACCCGTCGCGGGCAAGATGCCCGCACTGGGAACATTTAATTGTTAATCTCTGTACTTCACATACCACCAAATCTGCTGTATCAATTCTTTCCCCCTACTCCCTACTCCCTACTCCCTACTCCCTGTAAATATATGACTGAATTTGAAACCAGTGACTTACTATTGCCTTTACCTGTGATGCCTTCAGAAGAAAATACCTTTGCTCATTACACAATGGTCTGTAGACTACCGGGTGTCATCGAACGAGTTATCAAAGACAATAATTTTCCTCTATCTATTGTCCAACAGTTAGAGTCTCTAACTGTTGATTTATTTGAAGGATGGGTACGACTCCCGATCGATGACCCAGGACCAGATGTAGAAGCTTGGACATCCTATTTAGAGTCTTTTGAAGGTAGAAGTTGGTTTGATTTACCTTTTTATTTTGCTGAAGCTTATTTTTTCCGACGTTTGTTAGAGGCAACGGATTATTTTGTGCCAGGAATTTGGCAAGGAATAGACCCTTTTGGTTACCAAAAACGCTTAAGTTTAGAAAAATCAATGGCTGCTATCCGTGAAATAAGCGATCGCATCAATGGTTTAAATACTGCTCTACCACAACAACAGAGTTATCAAATTTGTCTCACAGCTCTGTTACAAACTGCTTTGTGGGGTAGTCAAGCCGATTTGAGTTTATGGCCTGTTGAAACAGAAGACCGGACTACTAGAGACCTTCAACAACAACAATCTCACATATTAGTAGATGATACTTACAATTTAATCGACTATTTAAGTCATATTCGGGGGCAACGGATAGATTTAATTATAGATAATGCAGGTTTTGAGTTAGTTTGTGATTTTTTTCTGATAGATTTCCTTTTATCTACTCAAACTGCCAATATTGTTTACTTGCATTTGAAAGCACATCCAACTTTTGTCTCTGATGCTATGAGTCAAGATGTCTTTTACACTCTGGAAATCTTAGCTAATGATGCCTCAGAAAATGTACAAATGTTGGCGGCTCGCTTACAAGAATATATTAGTACTGGTCGTTTAATTTGCCGAGAAGACTTTTTTTGGAATGCGCCACTAGCTTTTTGGGAAATACCAGAGTCTGTGAGAGAGGAATTAGCTAAGGCAAGTCTGGTTTTGATTAAAGGTGATGCTAACTATCGGCGTATCTTGGGCGATCGCCACTGGTTATTTACTACCCCTTTGTCAGATATTGCTTATTATTTTCCTACACCATTTGTAGCTTTGCGTACTTTAAAGTCAGAAGTAGCAACTAGCTTAGAACCCGATCAAATCGAAATATTAAATGAAGAAGATCCTTTGTGGTTAACAAATGGTCAGTGGGGTGTGATTCAATTTGTTATGCCTTGAAGAAGGGAGTGAGGGAGTAGGGGAGTGGGGGAGTGGGGAGTGGGGGAGTAGGGGAGGTTTTTTACCTTTGATGTCAAACAAGTGTGGGGAGTGGGAAAAGTTTTGAGCTATTTATTATATCAGGAACGGGCAAGATGCCTATTCCACAATTAACCTTAAAAACACCATCTGTAGGGGCGAATGGCATTGGCTAACGCCAAGCTCCGCTAACGCCTTCTTGATTTAGTGTCTGTTTTGATCGGCAACGGGAAAATATCAGGAACGGGCAAGATGCCTATTCCACAATTAACCTTAAAACACCATCTGTAGGGGCGAATGGCATTGGCTAACGCCAAGCTCCGCTAACGCCTTCTTGATTTAGTGTCTGTTTTGATCGGCAACGGGAAAATATCAGGAACGGGCAAGATGCCTATTCCACTTCCACAAAACTATTAAAATCATCCTGCATTTATGCAACCCCAGAAATTTAAGTTTTTTTCAGACTTTTAAGCCTTCTTACCGAATAATTAATAATTAATAATTAAATAATTCGCGCCTTGAAGCCTCCTCTTTTAAGGGGAAAAAAGCGGTCGAGGGATGGCGAGGTCTCCTCGCCATATCCAATCGACCAAGAGAAGAAATAATATTTCCTTATCTTCAATTCCGTAGCGGTTTTAACCAGAGGTAATTATCAATTATCAATTATCCATTAATGAACTCTTACCGAATAATTATTAATTGTTGAAAATAGTGATACTACTGGACTTGATATTATTTCGTAACAGTTTAGGTTGAATCTAATCATCTGTCCAATATAAAATGAAAGATTCACTAGCTCAAAAAAGTAAAAAATGAAACTGGCAGCAAGAGTCGGCAAAGTACCACCTTCCTTAACCTTAGTTATCTCAGCTAAAGCTAAAGAAATGCAAGCTGAGGGAATAGATGTATGTAGTTTTAGTGCTGGGGAACCTGACTTTGATACCCCAGAGCATATCAAAGCAGCAGTCCAAAAAAGCACTGGATGCTGGTAAGACAAAATATGGCCCAGCGGCGGGAGAACCTAAACTCAGAGAAGCGATCGCCCAAAAGTTATCTAGGGAAAATGGCCTAAACTACAAAGCAGAAAATATCATTGTCACTAATGGGGGGGGAAACATTCTCTGTTTAATCTGATGATGGCATTGATTGAACCTGGAGATGAAGTAATTATTCCTGCACCCTACTGGTTAAGTTATCCAGAAATGGTTAAACTGATGGGTGGAGAGCCAGTAATTTTGCCTACTGATGCTCGGACGAATTATAAAGTTACAGCAGAGCAACTACGTCAAGCTATTACTAGCAAAACAAAATTATTTGTTCTTAATTCTCCTTCTAATCCAACTGGGATGGTTTATAGTCCAGCAGAAGTTAAGGCATTGGCAGAAGTAATAGTAGAAAAAGATATCTTAGTAGTTTCTGATGAGATTTACGAGAAGATTATTTATGATGATATTCAACATCTCAGTATTGGGGCAGTCAGCTCGGATGTTTTGAATAATACTATTATTAGTAGTGGATTTGCTAAAGCATATTCTATGACGGGTTGGCGCATAGGATATTTGGCCGCACCTGTGGAATTGATTAACACTACAGCCAAAATTCAAAGTCATAGTACCTCGAATGTTTGTACTTTTGCTCAGTATGGAGCGGTCGCTGCATTGGAATCATCTCAAGATTGTGTGGAAAAAATGCGTCAAGCTTTTGCTAAACGTCGGCAGGTAATTTATGATTTACTGAATGCTATACCAGGAATTACTTGTAGCAAACCTGAAGGAGCTTTTTATATGTTTGTCAATATTAGTAAAATTTCTAGCAGTTCCCTAGAATTTTGTAATGCTTTATTAGCAGAGCAAAATGTTGCTGTTATTCCTGGTATTGCTTTCGGTGCAGATGACCATATTAGGATATCTTACGCTACTGACTTAGCAACTATAGAAAAAGGGATGGCAAGGTTGGATAAGTTTGTGCGATCGCGCAGCTAGTTCTTGAGTGGGGGAGTGTTCAACAATTAATAATTAATAATTAATAATTAGGGCTTACCGATCTAATCTCAAAGCATTGACAGATAAAGGTATTAGCCTTTTTTTGCTTGAAAAAAGTACCTGGTTTTCAGCCCTTCACGCTCAAAAAGGAGCGCATTTTGGGGTGACTATGGCAGAAAAATCACTCTTGCTATAATGAATGAACACCTTCTCTATAACTCCCATTTCTCGTGACTCTTAACTACTTCCTACTCCCTTTTTTCCCTCCTGGGAGGGGTTAGGGGTGGGTCCCCTACCTCAACAAAAGACTTTATTCAGCAAACCCTAATTAACATTAACTAAGCTGCTAATTAGCAAAAAAGTTATTCTACCTCTGTTAATTACTTAATAGATGAAGTGTTACCTAAGCATAGCATTAATGGATGGGAATTGGTATCAGCCGATCAGCATTTAGCAATCAGCTTTGCGCAAAGAAGATACTCGGCCGCTCCTAGTAATTTAAGGACAAGCTAGAAGTCGGGAATTTAAACCCAAGCTTTTAGCACGCTGAATGCTGAAATGCTGAAATGCTAAAATGCTAAAATGCTGATAGCTAGTTAACGATGAATTTCAAAACTTTGAAGTCCTTCGGGTTGCTCATATTGAATAGTTACATCATTGACAATAGCTGATTTAGGACCTTTATAACACCAGTTAATAATTTTTTCCACTGCTTGATTAGTACCCTCAAAAACAGCTTCTACTTTTCCATCAGGTAGATTTTTTACCCAACCACTAACATTTATATTAACTGCCATTTCTAATGTGGAGAAGCGATAACCGACTCCCTGAACTTTTCCGGAAATAAAAACATGAGCACGAGTAGGAGTGAAAGATGTTGACTGGTTTTCTTTGATCATTTTGTATTGATTATATATAAAATATCTATACCTTATGGTACTATAAAACTCAACATAAATTCAGCTTCTAGGAGTGTCATTTCAGTTATCAGTTATCAGTTATCAGTTATCAGTTATCAGTACCTCTGCCTGTTTGCGCAGCATTCCGCAGGAAAGTCAGAGGCTTTAAACCTTAATTATTCAGTAAGAGAAACTAGGTAGTGGTTAAAATTATGCTTATAACATCATTTATAGTAGTTACAGTTGTCAGTGTAATGCTAGGGATAGGTTGTGCTTACTGGCTATTTGAAAAGCGGTTAAAAAAACAAGCAAAAAGTTATGAAAAACAGTTACGAGAAACCCATGAACAAATCTATGACCTTCAGCAAGCACAACAAGAAGAAATTAAGTTATTAAATGCAGATTATCAAGAGAGAATTAAACAAAAAGAAGAACTTGAAAAACAACTCAGAAATAGCTTAGAAGAAATACAAGAAAATATTGATCTTGCTCATATAAGACATCAAAATGAAATACAACAGTTAGAAGTAGATTATCAACAAAAAAAACAAGAAGAAGTTCAAGTTTTAGAAGTAGAATATCAGAAAAATTTGAGAGAATTACATCAACAAAACCAAGAATTGCAAGAGCAAATTCAATTAATACAGGCAGAACAGATACAGAATTTAGAATCGGCTGAAGCTAAATTACAAGAAAAAATTAGAGAATTGACAGATAAATATTCTCATCAGATAGTAGATTTAGAACAAGAACATCACCGAAACAAACAAAAAATTAACAATTTTTGGCAATTAAAATATCACAAAAAGTTTCAAGAATTGTCAGAAACTCATCAGCACAAAATTAATGAAATTACCAGTTATTTAGAAGAAAAACATCAACAAAAAATTGTTAGCCTCAATAAGTTTAACGAACAAAAACTGAGGAAAACTGTTAAATATTTAGAAACAAAGTATAAAAGTAGTCTCCAAATGAAAATCCAAGAATTAGAAGAAACTCATCAAGAATCTATGTTAGAAACAATAGGAGCTATGACTACTCAACATCAAAATCAGCTTCAGCAAAAAATCAATGAATTAAAACAAAAATATGATACTGAGCTTCAAGCAAAAATTAAATCTCTTAAAGCCAAGCATCAACGTCAAATTAAAGAACTTATGCATTGAAGAAGGAAGAAGGAAGAAGGAAGAAGGAAGAAAGAAGAAGGAAGAAGGAAGAAGGAAGAAGGCAGAAGGCAGAAGGCAGAAGGGAAAATTGCACAGTGATAGTCAACCACTGGCCACTCCGTGTCTATAAACCCCAAACAATTTTAAGCACTGTATAGGCGACGTGGTATTATACCCGCATAAATAAAAGATAATAGCAAATTACAAAACGATAGTTATGTGCAACTGATTAACTCTCAATTTCTTAACTTTTGAATAAAATTTAAGGTGTCTTGATAAGATTGAATTCTACCACCTTGTTGATAAAGTTCTGCTGCTTTTTCTAAATCTTTTATTGCTTTTTTAAGTTGTTGATTTGCTTTGGTTATATCTGCCATTTTTTGATAAATAAGACTATTTTGATAAAAAACATGAGCACGATTATAATAGGCATCAGCATAGCCTGGATTAATTTCAATTGCTTTAGTATAATCTTTAATTGGATTTGAATTTCGTGTTATTTCGTGAGGATTAACTAACAAACTCCGAGCAATACCCATATTAAAATATATTTCCGGAGTATTATTAGGTTGCTTTTTTAAAGCACGATTAAAATCAGCGATCGCCTCCCAAGCATCTCCTCGATCCAAATAACTTATACCTCGAAAATATAAATCTTCTGCGCTCTGAGGATTAATTGTTGAAACGGGAGAGCTAACTGTAGGAGTATCATCCAAAATTAGGTCTGAAGGATTAATATTAGCATCAGATAATCTTCTGATAAAACTATTAATAGGAACCGCAGCATTAAACCCTGTTTTAATTGGCGCTACATCTCCAGAATTAGTTTGAGCAAAACCAAATTCCCCTTGTCCATGAATACCAATAACGCGACCATCAGAATCAAACACTGGACCCCCACTCATCCCACTCCAAGTAACAGCTTGATAACGCAAAGTATAACCTTCGGGGCGACTTTTAGGGCGACTGGTTACTAATCCTGGAGATAATTCTGGTGCTCTTTCAGTGCTGAATAAACCGCCAGTTGCAGGATAACCAAATACATATATTTGGGAACCAATAACTGATTGTTCAGAATTGCCTAAAGTTGCCACTGGATATGTTTCTGTAGCTTCAAATTTAAGTATAGCTAGATCTGGTTCTTCATCAGTTGTCTGTAAACTGACTACCTCTATTACTGAATAATCTTTTTCTAGATTGGTTCTAATACTATATTCAATAGTAGAATCCTCCACTACATGATTAACAGTGAGAACAGTATAAATATTATCATTTTTAGCAATAATAACACCCGAACCATCACCTAAGTTACTATTGATTTGCACTGTAATTGGTATAGCAATTTCTGCTACTTCTTGAGCCGTTTTAGCATTTGCTACTGTCGAAATATTAATCACAATTGCTGCTACTGTAGCAGTACCTAATAAATAATTATTGAGAGAATTAAAACGAGACCAAATCATAATTTTACGATCCTAGAATTTAGATAATTTAGACAAGATGAGTATGAGATGACTATTTACCACAAATGACGTAAATTAAATAAATTTGTTCTCCGTCTTGAAGCAGAGTATATAATAGTAATTGAGTGAGTACTGACGAGCAGGAAAATCTACTAATCGATCTTGACTACTATTTAATATAGTCATCAATACAGAAGTAAGCATTTCCTGCGGACTGCTGCGCAAACAGCCGTCAGCTAGCCTCCTGTGGGAGCAACTGCGGACTTCAGCTAGTCTCCTAGGTCGGAACTGCGGACTTCAGCTATTGTTTTTAGTTTTAGTAGTCGTGTAAAAATAACTTGAACAGTTTTTTTAATGGAAGCTATATTTCACAATTTATCCCAGATAAAATTTGTACAACTTATTCTTACATGGCTCCTTAGATAAAAGCTTTACTAATTGAGGCAGAATTTACACTTGCTATAAAAGCTGGCTGAAACAGTCTATTTTCATTAAAACTCCTTCATAAGAGCTAATAGCTGAATGCTTAATGCAGAATTTGTAAAAAATTAAAAATAGAGAATAAAATCTGAAATTCTGACCAAAAAAATTAGGTCTGAAGCTTCCCCTTTTCAAAATGGTATTATACCATTTCTCAAAAACTTTTCTACATTTGGGAGTAGGGGAGTGGGTAGGGACGTTTTATGCAACGTCCCTACAGGAAGAAGTAAACATAAGACCCCGTTCTTAACGGAGTTTAAATTAATGCGCTCCTAGGGTGCTAATTATCAAAAAGGCGATCGGGCTAGTGTTAATTACTTAATTATTGAAGCGCTAATTAACTTAAGTATTAATACATAGTAATTAGCATAATAGTCTAGTGCAGGATGGCGGAAATAACTGACCAGTTACAAAATCCTAAAAAAATTACAAATCAATACTTTTGACTTTTAACTTTTGACTTTTAACTTTTGACTTTTAACTTTTGACTTTTAACTTTTGACTTTTAACTTTTGACTTTTAACTTTTGACTTTTAACTTTTGACTTTTAACTTTTGACTTTTAACTTCCGCGTAGCGGCACTAGCTCCTCTATCAAGAGGCTAAGTGAATTAACCACTATTCTCTCATCTTCAAGTCCCAATCAATTTTCTACACAACTACGCCAAGAATAAATCTGCATATCAAGTTTTAATTTAGCTGTATTAAAGGAAAAAATGTGTCATAACAAAAAAACATTATCTCTCAGTAAATATGCATAGAAAATGCACAAATTTTATTTGAAATATTGACAAAAACTTTATCTGTTTCGAGCTAAATCTTAATGAAAATTTCATCCAAAATTAAAATTTATTGTTTATCATAAAAATATGAATATTAACTAGGTAGAAAAAAATGTAGCCTCACTAAAACTAATTTTGGATTCGATCGTCTCGATCTGAGAAAGATTATTCTGTAAGATTTCTTAACAAATTAGACAATTACCTTAAGAAAAATAACAATGACTAATATAAACAAAAAAATCAGAGCGACCAGCACAAATTTAAGTCTTGATTGTGCCATGATTAATGACAGCAACGAGATAGATACGATTAAATATGATTTTGAGGTATCTCCTCATCGTGGACCTGCTGCCGGGAATAACTATTACGGATCTTTCAGTTTTAAAGGTTCAAAATTAACTGGCAGAGGCATAGACTTTATAAAACTTGATAACTTTGACTTTAGTTTTTTAGATGTTGACTATAGCAATGCTGATTTATTATTTGCAGAAGCTGTATTTAGAGATGGCAAATTCCTAGGATTAATTGCAAGTAGTGAAGAGTTTTCTTTTGTCTCTGGATTTTTAGATTTATCTGAAGCATATTTTGCCTATGATATTAACTCTAATTTTGGAGCTGCAGATGTAACATTCTCTTTAAGGCAAGTTACTGATAATAATTTTGAAGCTGTATGTATTTCTGAAGCTAGTTTTTTAACGGGATCGTTGAGTTAAATCTTGGGACGTTGCTGAATAGCGTGTATGATATTAATCTTAATTATTGAGGAGTCAACCCACCCTAACCCCTCCCTGGAGGGGAAGTCAGTCGGACCGAGTCAGGAGGGAAGAAATAAGAATAAAGAGGAATATAAGGAGAAAGTTTTTTGTTCGCGCTCTTATCCGGACATGATATCATACCTCTTTTCACCAACGCCTTCGCCAAAAAGCTTAAGTATCATCGCTTGACTAACATTGGGGTGCAATTGAAGCCTCACTATGAGTGCCCCGGTCGTCCAAGCAAAGAAGAGTTACCACAACGCTACACTTATCATCTTCAAGGGACTTTAGCCCTCGATGAAGAAGCTGTTGCCCTTCAGCGAAACCAAGCAGGACGATTCATTTTGGCGACCAACTTACTCGATGATGAGCTGTGGCCTAATGAGATAATTTTGCAAGAGTACAAAAATCAGCAGTCCTATGAGCGAGGCTTTCGATTCCTCAAAGACCCCCTATTTTTTGCCTATCGGATGTTTGTCAAGTTACCTCAAAGAGTGGCTGCCCTGGCCATGATTATGGGGTTATGTTTGCTAGTCTACAGCATCGGACAACGACAACTTCGCTCCTCTTTATCCGAGGCAATAGAAACCATTCCCAATCAGCGGTAAGCCCACAAAGCGACCCACACTGCGCTGGGTGCTGTAATGTTTTCAGTCCGTGTATTTGGTTTGGCTGTCGGGTCGAAAGTGGTCGATTAAACTGACAGATACACAAAGGCACATTTTGCGCTTCCTTGGTTCAGCCTGTCAAAAATATTATTTCCTCTGTTAAGGAACCTGCTGAATATATGTAATAATAATTTATGCAAATGTTTTTTGATAACATTTATAGCAAAAAACATTTCCTAAAATGAGAAATAATTTTTAGCTTTTTGTATAAATCTGTCATCATTATTGTTGACAACCAATAATTATCTAAAAGGTTTGGTTTATGACAATTATCCTTGAACATCCTCAAGCTTTAATTAATATAGAAGAATTACCTAAACAGAAGCGAAAAATTTCGGTTGAGCTTTTGGAACCATCTTTATTTGTCGCTCGTTTTAATATTAAAACTAGCTATTCCATTGAATTAATTGAATCAATTTTAAAACTAAAAGGGGTAGGTTATCTTTGTGATGAAATTGCTAGGGATGAAAATCAGTATTATACTAAAATACCTTTAAAATACCTAATTCTAGGTCATGTTAAACCAGAAGATCTTAAAAATAAAAGATTACTAGACTTTGGTTGTGGTTGTGGCGCATCGACAGTTATTTTAGCCCGAATGTTTCCAGATACAGAAATCGTGGGCATCGAACTCAACTCAAAATCTTTGGAGTTAGCTAAATTGAGAGTTAAACACTATCAATTAGACAATGTTCAATTTCTTTTGTCTCCTAACAGTAATAGGCTTCCTGAAAATATCGGTAAATTCGATTTTATTTTGCTTAATGCAGTATTTGAACATTTTTTACCTAATGAAAGGTTAACAGTTTTACCTCAATTGTGGTCACTATTAAACTCCCAGGGAATAATGTTTTTTAGAGAGACTCCACATCGCTATTCTCCAATAGAAAATCATACTACTGATTTGCCTTTGATTAATTATCTCCCTGATTCTCTCGCCCTATTCTGTGCCCGTCGATTTTCCAAACGAATTGAACCAAATGCAACCTGGGAATCATTATTACGTCGTGGAATTCGTGGTGGTACTGAAGCCGAAATTATCAACATTATCAAAGAAAAATCTCATGAAGAACCCAGTTTACTAGAGCCTAATAGACTAGATTTAAAAGATCGGATTGATTTGAAATATGCTGGTTTATCTTCGTTGTCTCTTAAGTCCAAAATAATTAAAGCTTTACTAAAAACTATTAAACTATTGACAGGTTATACTTTTGTCTCGTGGATCTCTCTTGCCATAAAAAAACCTTAGCTGTAACAATTCTTTCGCCAAATGAGAAGCCAAATTTTGGTGTGAAGTTAAGAGGGTTTATATCAGGAAGATCCTCTAAATGGCTCTAGCCCTTGTCAGATATAACATGAGAGCGAAAAATAAGTCTGGCTGATACCAAGCCATCACGCTGTACTAATTAGCTGTATTTATAGGAAATACGAGCCTGTTGGTGAAACGAATCGGCTGTACAGTTTCAACTGGAGTTTAGACTAATTAAGGCAGGCCGGAAACTTGCCTCCGGGAGAATAGTGAGATAGGCCAACAAGACTGAAACTATTTCTTTTTCAGCATTGCAAAGACTTTTTAGTCAATTATCCGCCCGCCTGTGCTATGGGTTAATTGTGCCCTGGAAAGACTTTTTGAATAGTTTGAATAATGTCTGCTTCACCCTTGCCTCGCCAAAAAAGAAAAATAATCATTCATCTTGAAAACATCTGCACCCCTTATATTCTCCAAGGGTTCTGAGTTTCAAGTCTTCATTGCTTCTGAGCAAATTATCTGAAGACCCCAAAATTTAGTCTAAACTCCAGTTGGACCAAAAAGTTAGGAAAAGATACAGGTAGAATTATTCCTCCTACTTTCTCAGCTCTCCCCACCGTCCCCACATTCCCCTCCCCTCCAGGGAGGGGTTAGGAGTGGGTTGGGAGGGGTTAGGGTGGGTCCCCACACGAACCACACGAACCACACTTTCTTGACGCACAACCCATCTTTCTTCCCTCCTGACTCCTGACTCCTGACTCCTCCAATTCTATATCTAGTTATTCTTCTTCATCACTTCTAATACTACCGTCTGGCATAATTGTATTATCAAAAATTACTCCATCTAAGTTAGCATTTTCTAAATTGGCATTAGTAAAATTAGCATTAGTCAAATCTGCTCCATTTAGGTCGGCATTCTCTAAATTAGCATTAGTAAAATCTGTATTGCTCAAGTCTGTGTCACTCAAATTTGCACCACTTAAATTGGCATTACTAAAATTAGCAGAATTTATATCTTCCTCGGATAAATCTACATTGCTTAAATCTTTGCCACTCAGGTCACTGCCAGCAGCAATAAACATTAATCCTGCTTCATTAGGGTCAATATCTGATGGTATATCTCGTGAATCTAAGTACCAAGCATTCTGAAAATTAACATTAGTATAGTTAACTTCACTCCAACCAGACATAGCTTTAATTTGAGCATGACTGAAGTCAGCATTACTCAGATTTGAACCCTGAATATAAACATCATAAAAAATTGTGTGACTGAGGTTCGCATTGTTCAAGTTACACTCATCAAAAGTAACTTCGCTTAAATCTGCATGACTAATATTTGCACTACTCAAATTACAGTTATCAAAAGTTGATTGAAATCCCCCCATTTGAGTTAAATTAGCATTAGTTAAATTAGAATTTTCTATAGTGCTATGGTCATAACTTGTATCTGTTAAATTTGCATTGGTTAAATCTAGATTTTGCCAAGATATTCCTTCTAAGTTGACGTGACTGAGATTAGCATTTCTGAAAGTAGTATTTTCTACTTCTGTACTAACTAACTGAGCATTACTTAAATTAGCATTATCTAAATTCACATTTTGCAATTTTGCTCTGCTGAAGTTGGCAGAACTGAGATTAATTTCCTCTAGAGAAATATTGCTTAATTCAATATATCTGAATTCAATGCCAGAAAAATCTCTTTCTCCAGCTTGATAACGTTGGATTAATTCATCGCTATTCATATTTTTTCTCCAGTAGTAGCCGACAAAATAATATCATATAGCAGGAGAAAGAAGGAAGAAGGAAGAGGGAAGAAGGAAGAAGGAAAAATATTGCTTTGTCTGAGTTTTAAGCTTTTTATCTGTCCTAACTTTCCACCTACCACCTACGACCTAAAACCTATCACCTACAACCTTCTTCAAAAATAAAAAACAGTGCGTAACGTACCAGTAAAAATCGTACCATTACTTTTTTGATTACTAGGGTCAAAAACAACTTGCAAAACAGGAGAAATCTGAATATTATCGTTCACTGCTACCAGAAGGAAGAAGGAAGAGGGAAGAAGGAAGAAGGAAAAATATTGCTTTGTCTGAGTTTTAAGCTTTTTATCTGTCCTACAGCGCTTTTCATATGGGTGAACCACATCGTCAAACAAAAATCCTGTAAGGGCGAATGCCATTCGCCCCTACTGTGGTTTACTGAAATGAAAACCGCTGTAACTTTCCACCTACCACCTACGACGTAAAACCTATCTTCTACAACCTTCTTCAAAAATAAAAAACAGTGCGTAACGTACCAGTAAAAATCGTACCATTACTCTTTTGATTACTAGGGTCAAAAACAACTTGCAAAACAGGAGAAATCTGAATATTATCGTTCACTGCATAATTATAAAAAACTTCCAAATTTGTCTGAGTTGAATTACCAATTTCATCCACAACAAAAGGCTGTCCAACTGCTACCCCCAAGCGATCGCCTTCTTGCAAAACATCTAATCCCGAAACACCTGCCATCCAATAGTTCGGATTGATATCTCCAAAATCTGTATCGTCATAGCTGCTATAACCATAGCGACCAAAAACAGCAAACTTGGAAGAAAAACCCCACTCAAAATTCACTCCCACCGCATCAAAATTCCGAGAAAAAACTTTTCCTCCACTGTAAAGCAAACGTAGACTAAATCTAGAGGAAGGATTATATTCAAATTCCACCATTCCTTGATGAAAACCAAATAGACCCCTAGACCCCCTACCATCAGAATAGAGCAGTGATGTAAACACAGAAACTGGCAACGGACCTTGACCATTTTGGGAAGGATTAGCTGAGTCTGGGGCAATGTATAAAGCACGAAGGTTGAAAGCACTGCCACCAGGGTTCCATTCTAATATTGCTCCACCACCAATGCCATTCACAGGAAATGCAACGTAGTTATAAACCAGGTTTTCTGTGGAAAAGTCGCGAAAGCTTAAATCAGCGTAACTGTTATTATCTATATAATCTAACGCTTCAATTAACGGTCCGATAGATAGAGACAAATTTTCCACGACTTGAAAACTGTAGAATGCTCTTCCAATACCAATCTCATCATCTCGTGGGGGACGTTTGGAGAAATCTAGAATACTACCAAAGTTGGGTTCGAGTATAGCTGTAGCATTATCAATAAAACCATTACTACCTGTATCTACCCGCAGTTTTAATAAGTCTGTACCTCGGAAACTGGTATCAAAATCTAAAGCTACTCGATAGAGAAAGGTTGCTTGAGGGTTTTCGTCTGCAAGCTCTATTCCGTTGGGATCAATGAGGCGATCGCCGTCAAAACCACCAGCGTTTACTGCAAAAATTGTCTGACCATTTAATTTGGTAGTAGTGGAAAACTGTTGTGCTTCTAAAGCATCTACTCGATTTTCTAAACCTTCGGTGCGTGCTTTGAGGTTAGCTATTTCTACCTGAAAATCTTGTATAAGTCTTTCGATAACTATCAGGTCGTCTTGTTGAATTAATTCTGCTTGATTTTCTGCCAGTAAACTTTCGATGGTTTGCCAACAAGCATTTAAAGCTGCTGCAAATTCATATCGAGTGATGGCGCGGTTGCCTCGGTAAGTATTGTCAGGATAACCGGAGAGACAGTTGTAGCGATCGCGTAAACTTATTAATGCTTCATAGGCCCAGTCGGAGGGTAAAATATCATCTAGTTGGTAAACAGGTATTTGTTGGGTAATGGGGTCATTAGATTTAGAATTATTAAATTCTTCAGCATACTCTTGAATTTCTCCCATCAGCTCCTGTTTTTCTTCTATGGCCAGAGTCCAGCGAGTGTTTAAACATGATAAATTGATTAAAATCAAGCTAATAACGATACAAATTTTACGATTATGATTTTTTTATCAATACCATGAATTTTAAATATTTGCAAAACATTTCTCCCTAAAAGTAGTCTATTTTGATGTAAGATTTTATCATTAATATGAGACAATTTAACCTTGGCAAATGGGAGAAGTGGGGAGAGTGGGGAGATGGGAGATGGGGAGATGGGGAGATGGGGAGATGGGGAGATGGGGAGATGGGGAGATGGGGAGATGGGGAGATGGGGAGATGGGGAGATGGGGAGATGGGGAGATGGGGAGATGGGGAGATGGGGAGATGGGGAGATGGGGAGATGGGGAGATGGGGAGATGGTAGTCAAATGTAGCATTACTATTCCGAAATGGTATTCTTTTAAAAGAGTCAGGAATTACGCAAAGGCAATATACACAGGGTCTTGGTGTGTTACCGAATAATTAATAATTAATAATTAAATAATTCGCGCCTTGAAGCCTCCCCTTGATCGGGGAAAAAAGCGGTCGATCTTCGCAGCGCACCCGTTGGGTGGGATGGATGGGTTTCCTAACCATATCCAATCGACCAAGAGAAGAAATAATATTTCCTTATATTCAATTCCGTAGCGGTTTTAACCAGAGGTAATTATCAATTATCAATTATCCATTATCAATTAATGAAGCTAGCGCGCTTCACACCCTACTAATAGGGTTCATGCATAAGTCCTAAAGAGTTTATGGCTTGTAATCAGGATCGCTTACTACTCGACCGTCTGGCATAATAGTATTTTTCTTGTAAGCTTGCAGATCGCAACCCGTTACTATTGCTCCTCTCAGGTTAGCATAGTCTAAATTAGTTTCAGCTAGCATGGCATTGGTGAGATTTGCTTCTTCGAGGATAGCTCTATCTAAACTCACTTCAACTACAATGCTGTTTTCCAGATTAGTATTTCGGAGATTAACGTCTTCTGCGTTGAGAAGTTGCAACATAGGATGGCTCATGTTAACTCTTTCTAAGGAAGCACCCTTTAAACTGCAGTCGCATAAACTAGCTTCAGATAAATTGGCTTCATCCATAACAGCATGACTCAAATATGTTAACCAAAAAGAAGTTGAGTTTAAAATAGCTTGAGTGAGATGT
>NZ_BLZO01000121.1 GCF_014132355.1 Okeania sp. KiyG1 | reverse complement strand
CACCACCAACAAATTTACCACCAGCATCAGCGCTAGTCACGGCCTTGGAAAAAGCATCAAGCATTGAATTCTCCTTAGTAAAGCTAATTCTGAAATATATGACTTAAATATAGTCACTGATATAACTATATAAAGCACTAGCAGTTTAAAATCTCATTTATGAGAAACAAAGTAATAAAACTTTATTATTAATAATATCAATTATAGTTAAAAGAATTAAAAGTTAATTTTTATTACTTTTGTTCTTGAATTGCTTGACAAATTTGCAAAAAATATTAAATGAATAAGACACCTCTGTTGTTTTGGTTATGGAGAGTATAGAAAACTACAAGATGTTAAAAAAATAACTTTCTAAAAATAGCTTGGAGAATTTTTCTGAAGGCATAATCTCCTAACACAAACTTGATACAAATTAATCCAATAGATAATTCATATCTTTGCATCTTGCTTGTTGTTTAAAATCAATTTATCAACAACTATTCAAAGAAAACCGAAATCTCAATTTATTTTATCAAAATAACATGGGTCGCGCAACCCCGCCTTTTAAGGCGAAATATTTTTGTAATTCTTCTCAAATCCCCGTTACAAAAATAACTTTTGTACGTCGCCCTACCGAAGGCTCCCTATCTGACTTCTGACTTCTGACTTCGTTAAGATTCTACATTATTGGCGAGTTGTTTTGTCCAGATATATTAGGTAAGCATTCAGCTATTAGTTGTCAGCTTTCAGCTCTAATAAAAGGGTTTTAATGAATATAGACTGTTTCAGCCAGCTTTGTATGCGTAAATATAAATTATGATTCAATTAGTAAAGCTTTGATTTACAACTAAAAGCAATAGCTGAAAACTGAGATATGAGGACTAAATACTTACTATATTAGAGTTAACAGTAAGGTAAAAATTAAGTATTCAGCAGTCAGCTATTAGCTTTTAAAGTAATAAATTACTAAGATTAACTGATGATCTTGTTCTTTATATTTAACTTTTTGGATACTAATTTCTCCTTTCAAAATAATGAGTTAATAACTCATGGATGAAAGCTGATATATGATGGCTGAATGCTTACACAGTAACCATCATTTTTTGAGATTTTTAAAAAATTAGAGATGTTTTTATAGAAGATTTTTATAAAGCTTTTAGCAGGAGTTGAAGTCTAGATTAGGTCATTTCAGTTATCAGTTATTAGTTAACAGTACCTCCTTCTGAAGTAGTAAGCTTGTAAGCATTCAGCAGTTAGCTATCAGCTATAGCAATATGATTTGAGTTGTGAGATATTGGAAATTTTAGGCAACAGGCAACAGCTCCGGAAGGCAACAGAGAAGAAGAAAAAAACATATCATATAAATGCAATAATTCCTATATTCTGTACTTTTAAGGAACACTTCAATTCTCACAACTGATTCCTGATTGCTATATTAATTTTGAGGAAGATAAAAGCAACCTTTGAAATTGAGTTTGAATAAAAGTTAATGGCAAAGTCCACGGACTAAACCTTAGAAGTAATTACTCATTATTAATTGCTGAAGAGCGTAGTTCCTCCGGAGGAGGCTAGCTGACTACTAATAGCTGTTTGCGCAGCATTCCGCAGGAAATGCTTACGAAGCTTGAAATACTGAAGTTTATTTTTTTCATCCCCTGAGAAGGGAAGGCTTGAGACCTTACTTTTTGGTCATAAAAAAACCTGGCGTTGCTGAATTAAGGTATGATTTGGAAAAAGAGCGATCGCGCTCACTATAAAATAATTTATATTATTTGAATAAGGAGTTGGCACATCTCTAAATTTTAGAAGCGTGAATTAATAATTGAATAGAATATTTGAGCATTTCTTCAGACTTAGAATAGCAAAGAGTTTGACGATGTAACCTTGCTAAATAATGTCTTAATAAGCGTATTTTCACCAACAAAATCGAACCATGTATGTTTTACTAATAATTTGATCTCCATCACTGTTTAAAATTTGGGTAAACTTTCCATCCATCTGTCACATAAAAATAACATTTCCATTTACTAATAACTTCCCGCCCTGGGAGCAAAAGTTTTGGCACTATGGTCTCCTAAAACCCATCCCAAAATACCCTGTTTAAAGTGGTCTACTGCAGCTCCTGTGCCAAATTTTGTTTTTTTTGAGCATACCATAGTTTCTAATTCATCTAATTCTCCTACTTCAGGAGTTTCCTGTGGATCATAACAATCAGGTAAGAGTTTCCCTACTTGTTTGACCCAATTAATAATTGTGGTATGATGCACTTTCTTGACTCTTTCAATACCTCGCTCATCCCATACCATTGATATACATTTTTAGACATTCTTGTTTAAGAGCTTGAGAGTAACCTCTACCAGGTTCATAACATTCTATGAATTGTCGGCCACAATGGACACAAATATAGTTTTGCTTTCCTTTTTATGACCATTTTTATTGATATGATCTGATTTACATTCAGGACATTGCATAATTTTGAATTCTAATAAGTTGACTTTTTTGGCGATCGCTCTTTTCCCAAATCATACCCTAATTCAGCAACGCCAAAAACCTTTATAGCTGTAGTTTATCCCATTTTTTATATTTATAGAAGTTGAAAGAAAGGGTGCCAGCATATAAAAAATTTAAAACTCAGACAACGCAATATTTTTCCTTCTTCCTTATGCTATACTCCTCATTCAATCTCTCCTAACCTTTGCTTCATTTGCTATAAAAAAATATTATTAATTAAACGGATATGATATAAACTGACACTAACAGCTTTCAGTGTAGGCTTTTGTTGCAAACTGCTATATGATTTATTAAAGAAACTAATTAAGTGTTGATTGTAATTAACAACAGAAAAAATGGATAAGCGTTTTTTTAATATATTTCCCGGATTAAGTGAAGAAAAAGCCATTTCTTTATTAGAAACACCACTCGAAGAATTAGAAGACAAATCCGATCGCTATATTGCAGCAAGTCATTTAGTCAACTTTCCAAGCGTTCGTTCAATCAATGTCTTAATCAAAACTCTACAAGATAAAAACCCAATTCTAGAACATAAAATTGCCAGACGTAAAGCGATCGAAACATTGGGACGTTTAAATGCAACATCAGCACTACCTGCAATTAGAGCTTGCTTAAGTGACGAAGACTGTTACACTGTAGAAAATGCTGTCTGGGCAATTGGCGAAATAGGAACTGAAGATTTAGAAATTCTTGCAGAAATTGCTCAGTTGTTGGAAAAACCCGATCAAAGTTATCGTTTGATTATTCAGGTGTTAGGAAAATTTAACTATAAACCTGCAATAGATAAGATTCAAAAATTTACAGCATCTGATGACGAACCTATTGCTAGTGCAGCGATCGCTACTGTTTGTCGTTTAACAGAGGATTATTCCCAGATGACAAAAGTGGTAGAATTTTTAGAACACTCAAATGTTAATGCTAGACGGGGCTGTATTCAAGACCTAATCGATACTAAATATTATCCATCTATTCCTAATATTGCTAAATGCCCAGTTTCCATGGTTTTTCGTCTCCGGGGAATTAGACTCCTAGCAGAAACAGGTATACCTACAGGTAAAATTAACTTTTCTGAAATCGAACCCTATTTAGATTTGGTAGTTCGTGACCATCCCAATGATTTAGAATTAGTCCATGAATACGACCAAACTCCTACTTTAGAATTTGCGATTCAAGAATTATACAGTACAGATTTTGGTAGATGTTATCTGGCTGGCAAAACCCTTTTAGAGACTTACTCAGAAATTGCAGGTGCAGCGTTAATGGCAACCTTTGCAGAAAGCGCTCATAATGATTATGGTGCTCACTATCATGTAGTCAAGCTTTTGGGTTTGCTTAAATATGTTGATGGTTATAATTTATTGGTAGAAGCATTGCATAACACAGCGCCTCAGTTTCAGAAGTCTCGTGGTGCTGCTGCACTTGCTTTGGCTAATTTAGGAGATGAGAAGGTTATACCTTTACTTAGGGAGACTATTAGTAATACAAGAATTTTTGATTTGAAATATGCTTGTTTGTTGGGGTTAAAGCAGTTAGGGGATAGTCAAGCTGGTGATTTAGTTGCGAATGACTCAGATTTATTGATTCAAGCTAAAGCAAAAAATATGATTTGATCGGGACCAGGACTTACGCAAAGGTAATATATATAGAGTCTAAAAACTATAACGTTATAGTTTTGATATATAGAACCCCTAAACAGACCTATTTAAAAATAGACGGGCAGATGGGGTGATTGGTAGATAGGGGGATGGGGTAGTTTTATTACCTCAGCTCAACCTATTAAATATCGAGAATTGATGATGTACAAAACTATAACGTCTTAGTTTTTGTATAGAACCCTGATGGTAGCTATATAATTATGGTGTAAGAGTCTTTAATTGATGATGTACAAAACTATAACGTCTTAGTTTTTGTATAGAACCCTGATGGTAGCTATATAATTATGGTGTAAGAGTCTTTTTGGGCATCAATGAGTGAGGAAAAATCTTCTGTTGGTGTGTTAAATTTTTTGTATTATTTCTCCCCACATCTTCCCTCGAACCTCTTCCCTCTTACCTATTACCTCCAGTATAGCTGTCTCCAGTATAGCTGTCTCAAGGGTGACATCTCCCACACTAAGCTGAGGCTATAGTGTGGGCTTCTCGTTTCGTAGCCCCGGTATCCCGTCGAGCTCCACGAGCTTTAAGGACGGAATGCCCTACCGCCCTATTTTTGATATTTATCGCCGCATTCAAGTCGCGGTCTATTACTATGCCGCAGTGCGGGCAAGAATGGGTTCGTATGTTTAATTCTTTCTTGACTTTTTCACCACAATTTGAGCAATCTTGGCTAGTATTTTTGGGGTTCACTGCTATGGTTTTCTGTCCAGCATTTTCGGCTTTGACAGCAAGAATAGACAGGAATTGGCCCCATCCAGCATCATTAATTGATTTACTCAAACGGGTTTTTGCTAGCCCTTTAATGTTTAAGTTTTCATGGGCGAAAACTTCAGCTTTTGATAACAATTCATTGGCTGTTTTAAAATGAAAATCTTTACGCTTGTCAGCTACCTTTTTATGTTGTTTAGCCACAGCTAGAAGAGCTTTTAACCATCTTTTGCTGCCTTTTTTCTTTCGAGATAAACGTTTCTGTAAAGTCTTTAATCGCTTCTGAGATGAGCGATAATATTGAGGAATGGGAACCGACTCTCCGTTACTTGTTACCAAAAAGTCTTTTAACCCCATATCTATTCCCAAAGTATTTTCTGAGGTAGGTTTAACTTCAGTTGTGAACTGAGGAACCGACTTATCTTCTAGGGATAGCGTCACATAATAACCATCAGC
Source organism: Okeania sp. KiyG1 (assembly GCF_014132355.1). Taxonomy (GTDB): domain Bacteria; phylum Cyanobacteriota; class Cyanobacteriia; order Cyanobacteriales; family Microcoleaceae; genus Okeania. The sequence continues at coordinate 153,261 of NZ_BLZO01000121.1, read as the reverse complement.
TTTGCGACTAATACTAACAGTTTTAATTTGAAATCCTTCTGGTATTGGTCGATGCTGAATCAACTTTACCTTACCAATTTTGGGCAAGTTGATCTTGTTTCCTTCAATGCAGTCTTGCTTGATTTGAGGATAACAAAAGCTTCGATAACGTCCTTTTCCCTTAAACCTTGGTTTCCCTAATCTAGTTCCATTTTTATCTGCTGTAAACCATCTATCAAAGGCAAGTTTTACCCGTTTAATGCAATCCTGTAAAACCTGAGAATGAATTAGCTTGTAGGAAGGAAACTTGTCTTTGGTATTGACCAAATCTCGTTTTTGAGAATAATAATCTGGATTATTTCTGAGTTGAGGAATTGGCATCACCAAGGGGCAAGCGTTAACTGGACAACGATTTTCTTCCCACCACGAGAACCGCTCCCCTAACCTATAGTTGTACTGCCGACACAACAATTCCAGCCACAACTCTATTACTGCGGCTTGTTCTTTGTTGGGCAATAACTTGTACTGGTAAGCGGTTCGCATATCTACTTTAATTTGGTGTATGATTTTATTATAACACTATTGCAACTATTATGCAATCAGATTTTGTATCAAGTGGCCGTTCAGTGTCAGATTTAAAGGCCCATTTAGTTTTAACAACAAAGTACAGGAAAGATGTTTTTACGGCATCAATGCTGACTCGCTTAAATGAAATTCTTGAAGAATTATTAATTAAATGGGAATGCAAATTAATAGAATTTAATGGGGAAGAAAATCATGTTCACATTTTGTTTCAGTACCATCCCAACGTCATGTTAAGTAAGCTAGTTAATAACGTCAAAACAGTCACAAGCAGACGGTTAAGAAAAGAATTTGCAGAACAAATTAATGCTATTTACTGGAAAGATATTTTATGGAATGGCTCTTATTTTATTGCTTCTTGTGGCGGGGTGACAATTTCTACTTTGAAAAAGTATATTGAAAACCAGAAAACACCAGAATAGTATTGCCAATAAGTAGGCATCGAGCCTACTTAATTGACCACCGATTCATCTGACACCAAATTAAAAATTATGGTGTGAGGCTTCTCGGCAGTCTAGCTAAAAAATTTAATATTTATGAAGATACCACTAAGGGGTTCTATATGTAGTCTCTGCGTAAGTCCTAAAAATATTAACAGAGATTAGAAGTATGATACATTAGAAGTTTTGTAGATATTTGTTGTTATCTAGGATAGTCTATCAAATTAGCCTTTAGCAAACAGCAGTTAAGGTTTAGAACCTCTCGTTTGGCCTTTAAAACCTCTCGGTTGAGGTTTGAAACCTCTAAAATCTTACTTTTGACTTTTGACTTTATGTATCGACCTAAGTGACCCTAAATTCTCAATTTTCCAGGAATACTAATGATGAGAGCGCGTGAGATATTGCAGGAATATGAAAAAGGTAGACGAGATTTCCGAGGTTTGAGTCTTCGGGGTTTATCTTTTAAGGGAAAAGATTTATCTGGAGCAGATTTTAGTGGAGCGGATATTCGAGGTACTAATTTTCGAGGTGCGAATCTGAGGGGTGCTAAATTTTTTGGAGCTAAGGCAGGATTACAAAAGCGTTGGGCAGCAGTTCTGTTTGTTGTTGCGTGTGCTTTGGTCGTAATTCCAGCTTTTTTTATTTTGTTCAGTTTACTTTTTTTATGGCGAATATACAACTTAGATAATCTAGAACAGCAGAATACTGCTTTAGTAGCCTTAGCTTTACTTATTATATTTTGGGCAACAATTATTCATCATGGAGTACCTCGCGTCAACCTAATCGCAGCCTTCACCTTCGGGGTCGTCCTTTCTGAAGACGGATTCGTCGCCTCCGTATTTGTCGCTACTGCAGCCATAGCTATGTTCGTAGCCTTTACCGGAGTCCTTGCAGTTGCTGGAGACTTCGGGGTTGCTGGAGTCCTCGGGGTTGCTGGAGTCATAACCTTCGCCGGAGCCACCGTTGCACCCGGGCTCTTCGACCAAACCTTCGCAGTCACTTTCGCCTTTGCCCTTACTGGACTCCAAATAATGTTAAGTTATCACATTGCTTATGAAGCAATTAAAAGAGATGAAAAATATGCTCTAACTCGTGGCATAGCTATTGCCTTTGCTGCAATAGGTGGAACTTCTTTCACAGATGCAAATTTAACTGATACTGATTTCACTAAAGCTACTCTCAAAAGTACAGATTTTACAGGAGCTGACATAACCCGTACTTGTTGGAAAAACACAATAAAACTAGACCGCATACGACCAGGAACAACCTATCTAAAAGAGCCTAAAGTCAGAGAGTTAGTTAGAACAGGTCAAGGAAAAAATCAAAACTTCAATCGCTCAAACTACCTTAAAGGAGTCAATCTCCAAGGAGCAAACTTAACTAATGCCAGTTTCATAGAAGCCAATCTCAACTCAGCCAACCTTCAAGATGCTGACCTTTCCCGTGCTAAGTTAGTAGGAACTTTTCTAGATCGAACTGACCTCACAGGAGCAACCTTAACCGGAGCTTTTATTGAGGACTGGAGGATAACCAGAAGAACTAAACTAGATCGTATCAAGTGTGATTATGTCTATATGCGCTTGCCCCCAGAAAAACGACCTGAATTTCTCAAGCTTACTCCTCAAGAAAGTCTTAATGATAACCCTCTCCGTCAACCTGCTGATTGGGGAAAGAATTTTGAGGAAGGTGAATTTGTGGATTTTATTACTCCGATGGTAGAGATACTAAACATCTATCACAACCAAGCAGTAGACCCCCGAATAGTTGCATATTCATTTCGGAAGCTACAGGAAAACCATCCAGAGGCAGAATTAGAAATTATTTCTATGGAAAAGCGAGGGAAAAATCGTCAAGGATTATTGATAAAAGCTGAAACGACACCTCAAGCTAACCATTCAGTTTTACATTCTGAATATTTTAATACTTATGACAGTCTAGAAGCACTTTCACCGGAACAACTTAGATTGCTTTTGGCAGAAAAGGAAAAATATACAAAAAAACTAGAAGCTTGGGTAGATAAAGCATTTAATCGGTCTGGTGGTGTTAATATAGAAAATTATAGTAATAAAGGAGATACAAATATGCCAGAAAGTATAGGAGATAAAATTGATATTAGAGAAAACTATGGAATTGGAAAAGACGGAGAAATTCGAGCAATTCGTGGTGCAGTTGGCAACAAAGGAGAAATTTATGGTTTAGCTGATAGCCAAGGAGAAATTAAAGACTCAAAAATTGCTCGAAATATTTATGAAGCTCAACAAAAAACATTAGCTGAAACAGCAGCAGAAATTCAACAACTTCTCAAACAATTAGAACAATCAAATCCTACAGAAACTACAGCAGATAAAATGGCAGTAGTTGCTCAAGCTGTTGAAATTGTAGAAAATAACCCCACATTAAAACAGCGAGTAATAGGAGCATTAAAATCAGGAGGAACAGAAGCATTCAAAGAAGCTCTAGATAATCCAGTTGCTAATATTTTAGTAGCAGCTTTTCAAGGTTGGATTGAACCATAAAATCCGTCACTAATTATGAGGAGCAAGCTCTTCCATATTTTTAACAAATTAGTATTACTCACAATCAAAATAACAAGTAATTTTTCTGGAAATTAAACTAATAATTCCTTTATTAACAATAATATTACAGGAAATTGAACGACTTACTATAGAATAAAAGTTTCAAATCATTACCAGAAAATTTTGGTCTAAAGCCTCCCCTTTTAAGGGGATATAGTCATTTAACTTTAGATTGAGACAAAGCTTTCTGACTCTGAGGAAGTTTCAGACGAAAAAACGTCTCATTTTTAAGTTAAACAACTATAAAAAAGAGAATATTTCATATTTTAAGCCTCTTGCTACAGCTAGAGGTACTGATAACTGATAACTGATAACTGATAACTGAAATTACCTATACTATAGAAAAATTGAAGCGTCAGACAATATAATACTATTTATCTTTATTACTGCTATAAACAAATTATCAATATGCCACACTTAATTCGCAAACTTTTCATAACAATCCTTTTATTATCTGTATTTTGCTTGAGCAACCCAGTAACAGTAATAGCTGCCACTCAACCACAGAATATTACCCCCACTCAATTAGAAGAATTAGAAAATCTATTTGATAGAGCCTTAAACGCCAGTAATAACGGTGACTTTGCCAATGCCGAAAATTTATGGACTCAAATCCTAGAACAATATCCCGATAATCCAGCAATTTTGAGCAACAGAGGTAATATTAGACTTAGCCAAAATAAAATAGAAGAGGCAATATCTGATTATCAAAAAGCAATAGAAATTTTTCCTAATGCTCCAGACCCTTATCTAAATCGTGGTATTGCTTATGAAAGACTAAATAAATGGTCAGAAGCGATCGCTGATTATAATCAAGTTATAGAATTAGACCCTGAAGATCCAGTTGCCTACAATAACCGTGGTAATGCTGAAGGAGGGCTGGGAGAATGGGAAAAAGCGACCGAAGATTACAAAAAAGCTTCTGAATTAGCTCCTGAATATGCCTTTGCTCGTGCCAATTATTCTCTAGCTCTTTACCAAATTGGACAAACTCAGGAAGCAGTAAAAACCATAAAAAGTCTGGTTCGTAAATATCCTAACTTTGCTGATATGCGGGCAGCATTAACTGCTTGTCTCTGGCAACAAGGCAAAAAAGGAGAAGCGGAAAGTAACTGGGTAGCTGCTGTAGGATTAGACCCCCGGTATCAAGACCTTGATTGGGTAGCTAATATTCGTCGTTGGCCTCCTAAGTTAGTTAATAATTTGGAAAAGTTTATTAACCTAAAATAGTTGACTAAATTTACTTGTTTCCCAGACAAATGTCTGGGAATATGTAGTATAGTAGTTGCCAGGATAGTTAGAACATTCTCAAACCTTTAAATTTCCTTACATCCAGAATTCTAAATTCTAAATTCTGAATTCTAAATTCTCATTGTGGTAACCATCCTGCACTAAGAAGTATAGTTAAACCCATAAAAAGTACAGAAAAAGTCCAAGTAATCCTATTCAAAGTTATCTCTGCACTTTTGGTGCTAGTAAACAATTGAGCTTGTCCACCAATACCACCAATTCCATCACCTTTGGGGCTGTGTAACAATACAAATACAACAATACCTATAGCCGATATAATCCAGATAATTTCTGCAAGTTGAACAACATTCATAGTTTTTAATTCGTTAAAAAATCCAATAATTTCACTGATCTTGAGGGAGATAATTTTTAGAAAACAAAGCTTGACTTAGAAGTTTAACTAGCTATCAGCTTATAGCAGCTCTGGGTAAAAATCCCTGGCTGCTTATCAGTAGGATGGCCTTCGGAGGAGTTGAAATCTCTTTTCTGTTCCGGAATGCTCCGCTATCCGAGGAAGTCTCAAACAAAATCTACCGATCACTGTTTGCGCAGCATTCCGCAGGAAAAGCTGACCACTTCTTGAAAAATCTCCTTTTGTTTTCCATTACCGAAAAATTGTGGTTTAAAGCCTCCTCTTTTTTGTAATGTGATAAAAAGAAAAATTTTCCTTTGAGTCAATCCTATCCGTTTTAAAGGAGAGGTAATAATTGATAATTAATAATTGATAATTAATTATTAATTGTTGAACTGTCTCCTACCTGCCTGACTGACTACAAACCCACTCGTACAGGAGTACGATCTTGTTGAATATCATATCCAGCATTTTCAATTATTGACCTTCCAGTCATCTCAGGAGGTTGGGGCAACTTTAGAATTTCCAAAATAGTTGGTGCTATATCTGCTAAACAGCCATCTTGTCGTAAAGGCACCTCAGTGCCATGACCGGGAATTTTTCGCCCCTCTCCTTCTATGAGTATAAATGGCACAGGATTTGTAGTGTGAGCTGTCCAAGGACTTCCTTGTTCGTCCCACATATATTCAGCATTACCATGATCAGCAATGATGATTGCTGTGCCACCTACTTTACTAATACTATCTAAAAGTTGTCCTAAACAATGGTCAACTGTCTTAACTGCATTCACTGCCGCATCCATAACCCCAGTGTGACCTACCATGTCAGGGTTAGCATAATTAATCACAATGAGAGAATAGATTTGTTTTTCCACAGCAGCGATCGCTACTTCTGTCACTTCTTCTGCTGACATTTCTGGTGCTTCATCATAATGAGCAACCATTGGACTTTGAATCAATTCTCGGTCTTCTCCTTCAAATGGTTGTTCTAAACCTCCATTGAAAAAGTAAGTTACATGAGCATATTTTTCAGTTTCAGCAGTGCGGAGTTGACGGAGACCATGCTGAGAAATTACTTCTCCAAGAATATTATTTAAGTTTTGAGGCTTAAAAGCCACTAAGACGGGCAAACTAGGGTCATATTGAGTAAAAGTTAAAAATGTCAATGGTTGAATTTTCTGGCACTCAAACCCATTAAAATCTGGTTCTACAAAAGCTTGAGTCAATTGACGGGCACGATCTGGACGAAAATTAAAGAATATTACTCCATCTCCAGGTTCTATAGCTCCAGGGGATACTCTAACTGGGATGACAAATTCATCTGTTATACCCTCAGTATAAGACTGCTGTAGTAAATCAGAAGCAGAACAACCTACTCCATAACCGTCTGTGGTCATCACTTCATAAGCTTTTTGAATTCTATCCCATCGTTTATCCCTGTCCATTGCATAGTAGCGACCACTAATAGTTGCAATGCGTCCTACACCACTTTGTTTAATGTGATATTCTATTTGTTTGAGTGCCTGGACTCCTGATTTTGGATTTGTATCACGTCCATCAGTAATAGCATGAATACAAACATCAGAAATTCCTTTTGCTTTAGCCATGTCCAGTAAACCTAATAAGTGGTTTACATGAGAATGAACTCCTCCAGGGGAACATAAACCCACTAAATGAAGTTTGGAATTACGTTCACTAACATCTTGACAACATTTAACTATGTCTTGATTTTGAGCAATTGACCCATCTTCTACTGCATCAGATATTCTTACCAACTCCTGGGGTACAATTCTCCCTGCACCAATATTTAAGTGACCAACCTCCGAATTGCCCATTTGGCCTTCTGGTAAACCTACTGCCTTCCCAGAAGCTTGAATCAAAGTTCTAGGATATGCTTGCCAAAGGCTATCAATTATAGGTGTTTCACCAACAGCAATGGCATTTCCTTCTTTTTCTTCTCGATAACCCCAACCATCTAGAATAATTAGTACAACCGGAGATATAGAAACTGTGCCCATGATTTTTTTCCTTTTATACCTAATCTCGGTTCTATAATGACTAAATTCAACATACTACAATTAAGTAGATTTTTATCTAAAATCTCTATTAATATCTACTTAATTTATGTGAGTAGACCAGTCTTAAGAGTTATCAAGTCAACAGTAATATTTTTAACAGGTTTGTAATTGACAATCACTATTGAGCGATCGCTCATCAGTTAACTGTTTCCCACTCCAGTTGATAGGAAAAATTGAATAGGATATCAACTAATTCCCATTGATATTTGAGATTTTAGAGTCTTTGTTTCTAGTTTCCCCAAATATTATTTTCTTTGTATCAGTTGGGTTTTACAGTTTAAACTTTGAACCATTTGCTAATAGCTTTTACCCAATAAATGATAAATGTTTGCTGATTCAATGAAATTTTTAGCTAAAGATACTAGATCGTTCAAATCATTTCTTAATTTCACTTTAATTGTATTAATATAAATAATATTGAATTAACTTGATATTAGCATGAATTTGATAATTAAGGGGGGTTCAAAGGAAATAGCTTCAGAAGGCAATAGAGAAAAAGTATAACTCACTATAAATCAATAAGTTATCGCTCAAACTAATAGAATTTTTTTAAATTATAGAAAGTAATCTAAATAAATATCCTGATTTTTTTTTAAGAATTTAATTTTGGTATACCTAGTTCACAATTAATATTAGCTTTACTGTATGTAGTGTTTTTATTTGCTCTGTAAATTATAGATTGAGTTTTTTAGAAAAAAAAAGCGCGCCGATTGAGTACCTTATATTTATATTTGTATTTGTTACTGTTTAATGCTGTTTTCCCTTCTTTACTATTCTCTCCATACCTTTGTTTATAGCACTTAGAGGTTGTTTGTAAAGAATTATGAAGTATTTTTACCCCTCGGAAATTGGGTATTGCGGACTGCAAAGTCTAGGATAAATAACTAAGTTTTTACAGTTTAAAGGGCGATATAGCTGTCACTAGGCTCCGTCAACTCTTTACTTTACAAAACTTTACAAACAGTTTCTTAGTCTCTATATGCCGCCTCAAAACGCTATAGTTATTGATGTCCGATCAAAAAACTGAAAAATATGGTATTATTTCTTCTTTTGTGGGGTTAATAACCCCACCGTCACTTCCTATGCTTAAAATTGCTTGGGGTTATAAGACACTGAGTGGCCGATAGTTGACTATCCCAATGAATTTTCCCTTCTGCCTTCTTCAATGACCTTGAACTATTTTGACTACTCCCCTGACTGAAGCCTAAGAGCTGATTTATAAAGTAAATATTAAGAGGCTGATTCTCTTACAGGACAGAGGTTTTGCCGATTTTGGGTCAGTAAACCAGAAATTCCTGAGACTTAGATAGCATAAGAGTTTTAGCTCAGTTTATAAATCAGCTCTAAGGGATTCTAAGTTGATACTACGCAACACCGTTAACAAAGTCAGAAGTCAGAAGTCAGAAGTCAGAAGTCATATCATGTCCGGTTGAATAATTAGACTTTGGTGGAAGGAAAGCAGCTATGCTGGAGGCAGGAAGCAGAAGGCTTTCTCCTATTATCACCTTAATTTTATACACACTCCGATGCTACCGGACATAATATCAGAAGTTATTTTTGTAACGGGGATTTGAGCAAGGCTCCAAAAATATTACGCCTTAAAAGGCGGGGTTGCGCGACCCTTATGATTTTGATAAATCCTTGTTGCTTTGTTTCTCCTTAGCTGAAATACACTCTCTGGGGACAAGTCAAAGGTAAACATTTCCTCCGGAATGCTGCGCAAACAGCCGTCAGCTATTAGCTAGCCTCCTATGGTCGGAACTGCGAACTTCAGCTATTAATTTTGGGGAAGTTCATTAATTGATAATTGATAATTGATAATTACCTCGGTTTTTAACCGCTACGGAATTGAATATAAGGAAATATTATTTCTTTATTTCCCCGATCAAGGGAGGCTTCAAGGCGCGAATTATTTAATTATTAATTATTAATTATTAATTATTCGGTAAAAATAATTGAGAAATTGAGACAGAATAAAAGTTACTGTTCAAGTCCCCTTCCTAAACCTGAGAAGTAATTAATAATTACTAATTGCTGAAGAGCGTAGTTCCTCCGGAGGAGGCTAGCTGGCTGCTAATAGCTGAATGCTTACAGTCAAAGTGCTCCTACACAGTCGGCTTAAGTCTAAACTTAGCTTTGCGGCTTACTTTTCTAATAATATTTGCAGCCCCATTACAGTCTGCATTAATCAAGCAATTATTAGCACTTCTATACAAACCACGCTGTCTTGATGCAGTCGCTCATGGGGGAAACCCCCTTTGGCGGCGCTACATCGCTTTATTCTTTTTCCTGGCGGTTTCCAATCATCGGCCCGTAGGGTTGGTGCTTCCTTGCTCGGAACCTGAGTCCGAGCACCAGCACCGAGTTTTTCACCATAATTAGGCAGATAGTCACCATCTAAAAATGAAGGGGCGAATGCCATTCGCCCCTTCAAGTATAACTTTCCTCAGTTTCTATCAAAATAATTCCATATTCAGATCACAATTGAGCTATTCTTTCTTTAAGTCTAACTGTAGGAATTGGTACAAATTATGAATTCTTTTTATGACCTAATTTTATTTGATTTTTCTGGCTTTTATTCCACCCAAAAACAATTGTACCAAGATGATGCTCTCAACAATGGTTAATTACTATCCTGGCTGCTTTATTTACCCCCAAATCGGATTTAGCAGTTACGTTTTTCAGTAATGGCAGCTAGTTGATTTGACCAAAATCCTAAAGGTTTATTTTCTTTGATAGTTGATACCTGTTTGTTTTACCAACTCACCCCTATCCCCTCCCGGGAGGAGAACTAAAAGGGTGGGTGTTTACCATCTACAACCCGCGCTCGTACCGACATTAGATACACAAGTCAACCAATTATTGACACCATGGTCAATTCCTAATACATTTTCTTGATTTAATTGAGGCTTAACTACTTCTTTTTTATAGACAAATTCATAGTAAAAACATCTATTGATTGGTATGATTATCAGGTATTTAAGAGCATTAAATTCGATATTACTCGGCTTATGAATATAAAAGCAATTCTTACCAAATCAGCGTTTACAGGTATTACAAGCGTGGTACTCTAATTTGATTACCTTTGAGCTTTAACGCTTGAGCCGGATAACTAACTTTAGCTAATATTCCTTTTCCTTTCTTTCTATAGTTAGGTATTCTGGGTCTGTCTGCAATTTTATCTGAACTATAGGCTTTAACTAGACCATAAATTAAGACCTAAATGATTCAGCTACATTTCTCAATACTTGTTGTGCTGCAAAAGAGATGTAAAACTTTATAGTGGTTGTTGTTTTTGTAGACCTTTTCTAAGTAAAACTTACCAATACCTTTTCTCGACTTAAAATATAATTGCCGACCATAATATATTCCCATGTTAGTTAGCTTGTGAGATTGTTCACATAAAAATGTTAAAGTTGCAATTAATTCAGGATTTTTACCTACTAAAACTTGTTGACAACAGTACATTTCAAAAAGGCGTTGGAAAACTTATTGTGCATTACAATATCATAGGAAAACTAAAGTGTAAGCATTTCCTGCGGAATGCGGAGCTAACAGCTATTAGCAGTCAGCTATCAGCTATCATGATGAGGTTTTAATGAATATAGACTGTTGAGCGCCAGCTTTTATAGTTAGTAGTCGTGTAAAAATAACTTGAACAGTTTTTTTAATGGAAGCGATATTTCAGAATTTATCTCAGATAAAATTTGTACAACTTATTCTTACATGGCTCCTTAAGTATAAATTCTGCCTAAATTAGTAAAGCTTTTATCTAAAACTAAAAGCAATAGCTGATGGCTAATAGCTGACAGCTGAATGCTTACACTAAAGTTGCCTAGTCTAAACGACTCCCTTGTTTTCATCCCCCAGTTAAAACACGAGGGCTTTCAACAGAAGCTATCTGGTAAAATTTATTAAAAGGTCAACAAAATTTCAAATGAACAAAAAATTCTTATATTTCGTCAGCATAGGAATATTAGCCTTCTGGATATTTAGAGGTGAATCTGTAGCATTTAATGATGAAGATACGCAACTAATGGCATTATCAGATTCTACCAGTTTTTCTAACCAAATCCTAGCTCAAGTTCCAGATGCTCCATCTTCTAATTCACAATCACAATCCACCATTCCATCAGCAGAAGTTCCAGAAAAGTCCAATACAGTTGCTAACTTAATCCAATCTACCGACCCAGAGGAAAGAGAAAAAGTTTTACAGCAAAACTTAGGAAATGAGCAAGATACCACAGTTCAACCTTCTGAAACAATATCTGTTCCCAGAGGTAGAGACCCATTTTCTGTTGTTCCTGAAATACCAGTACCAGAAATAGCACCAGAAGAATCTTCCGTAGCCCAATTACCAGAAATACAAGGCCAACAACTACCAGGTCTACCGACTCTTCCTGAAACTACAGCCCCCACTACTTGGCGACAAAATGTTAGAAGGATAGTACCAAGCGATGATAGTCCAATTGTTGCTCAACAAAGACGAAGAAGACCATTACCATTATCTAATGGTTCACCATTTGAACAAAATACAAACTCATTTGTAGAACATGGTTGTTAACTCGATCGCAAAGGTAGTATGATTTTGCTAAATTTTTGCTACCCTTGACAATATTATGCTTTTCGGAACTAGCAATGCGTAAATTTTTACTAATATTAGGACCAGGGTTATTATCAGTCTGGATAAGTGGATGTGAATCTCTACCATTTTTTAACAGAGGAAACAGTTCTACTGCCAATACCCCAGAATCTTCTCCTACTCCCATAGACCCTCCAGAATCTCCTTCACCACTTGCTGTTGACGAACCTTTCCCATCTCCAGATGTTCCCCAAAAGTCAGATACGGCAAAAGACTTAATTAGGTCTACAGACCCGAATGAAAGAACACAATCCCTCCAACAAGAAGTTCAAACTCAAACACCTACTTCTGTTTCAACCATTCCAGAAACCAGAGACCCTTTCTCAAATTTACCAAGTATTCCAGTACCAAGTCGGAGACCGGATCGAACAGGAGATTCTGTATCTACCCAACTTCCTGAATTAGATAGTCAACAAGTACCAAATATTCCAACTCTACCAGAAACCAAATCCCCTTCTTCTTGGAGAGAACCAGAGTTAACTGTAACTAGAGAAAACCAAGGGACAGACTCAAACCAAGTTGCTCAACAACAAAATTCACAACAGCCATCTGCCACAAACAGACAAAATTCAAGTTCAGCTCAATCTCCCTCTCCATCAAGAGAAACAATAACTCCATCAAGACAAACGGCCAACAATAGGCCACCGCAAAATACAAACAGACAAGTAGCATCAGGAAACAATACTCAGTCAGGGAAAAATAGTAATGCAACAGTTGCCACTCATCCTCCAGGTACTACACAACAATCACAATCTCAAGAGCCACCACCTCCACCAAAACCCCCAGAGTTGCCCAGTTCATCTACTCAACAAGTACCATTTATACCAGAATTGCCAATAGGGTCAACCCCACCTCCTCAGTGGCGAGGGCCAGGTTTTCCACCACCACCACCGCCACCTCCACCACCACCACCTCCACCACCACCTCCACCAGATACTACTATTGCCGATGGTATAGAAGTTAGTGGAGTTGTGCAGGTAGGAAATCAAAAGCAAATCATTGTTAAGGTTCCTACAGAACCTACAAGTAGATATGTAAAAATTGGACAACGACTAGCTAATGGTAAGGTATTGGTAAAGCGAGTGGACTTTAAGACAGGAGCTGACCCAGTTGTTGTGTTTGAGCAAAGTGGTGTGGAAGTTCAAAAAGAGGTAGGAAGTCAGCCAACAACTGAAGAGTAAAAAAAATAAATTATCCTAATTTTTTAGACTTGCTCTACTTATTTGGCTGTGTCCCTATAAACAGGCTTCATCATTACCAATGCAGTTGTTGCTAGACAATGATTTGGCCACAGATACACTGATGAGCAATCTGCATTCTATGAAGCTCCAAAAAAGGCAAGGCTTTTGCCCTTGCATCCTCAAAAAAATTATGATAGTATTTTATTATTGGGTGTAACTCGCCCCTACATATGACTTTTTATTCAACGCAAAAACAGCATTTCGCCACTGAATATATATAGAAGAGATACTCACACTATCAAAACACCAGAAAAGTCATCATTCTGTGAAGCTCTAAGACAAAGAAGTTGTGACACCGAAAAATGTTTTACCCCATCAACACATCCATATATACTCATGCAGAAGTGATCACTATATTCACAACCAAAGAAAAATTATCATCCTGTGAAGCTCCAAAAAAGTAGCAAGGCTTTTGCCCTTGTATCCTCAAAAAAATTATGATAGTATTTTATTATTGGGTGTAACTCGCCCCTACGCATGACTTTTTATTCAACATTAAAACAGCATTTCGTGACTGAATATATATAGAAGAGATACTCACACCATCAAAACACCAGAAAAATTATCATTCTGTGAAGCTCTAAGACAAAGAAGTTGTGACGCCGAAAAATGTTTTACCCCATCAACACATCCATATATACTCATGCAGAAGTGATGTAGCTACCGCACTTGCTCCGCCAACGCTATTATTCACAACCAAAGAAAAATTATCATCCTGTGAAGCTCCAAAAAAAGTAGCAAGGCTTTTGCCCTTGTATCCTCAAAAAAATCGTGATAGTATTTTATTATTGGGTGTAACTCGCCCCTGCACATGACTTTTTATTCAACATCAAAACAGCATTTCGTGACTGAATATATAGCGTTGCTTTTCAGTAATTATCTATATCCCACAGTTCTGTAGAACTCTATATAATAATGGAATCAAAAAATAATAGAAACTCTTTAAATTAATAAATAGGCTTGATATTGGCCATGATGCTATCAATAAAACAACTAAAAATAGCAATACTAACAGCTTCTTGCCTGGGATACACAATTTTGATGTGGCATCCTCAGTCCTTAATGGCACAAGAACAAACAGAAGAAGAAGCACCTTTGTGTGAAGGAAACCCTCCTACTGGCAGAGTGAAATGCAATTATTCCAATGGAGATAATTATGCTGGAGATTTTGTCAATGGAAGACCAGAAGGAAGTGGTGTATATGTCTATTTGAATCGTAATCGCTACGAAGGACAGTTTAGGAATGGTCTGCCTAATGGACAGGGGACTTTTATATTCTCTGATGATTCCAGAGTGACAGGAGTATTCCAAAATGGACAGATTAGGTCAGGTACAATTATTTTCGCCAATGGCGATCGCTTTGTCGGAGATTTTAACTTAGTGGAGAATCTGTCTAATAATGTGATTAGTAGTCAGCCTACTGGTCAAGGTCAATTTATTTATGCCAATGGCGATCGCTATGAGGGAGATTTCTTTGCTGGCTCTCCTTTTGGCCCAGGAGTATTTACTCGTGCTGATGGTATACGATGTCAAGGAGATTTTTATAATTCAGAACTAGATGGCAAAGGAAGTTGTACATATCCTAATGGAATTCGTTATGAAGGAGAGTTAAGAGGAGGAATACCTCATGGTGTCGGGATTATTATAGATGCTGAAGGAAAAAGATTTCCCGGAGTATTCCGTAATGGTCAAAGGCAAGAAGAAACAAATTAGTCAATACTACTATACAGAATAGATGAAAAATTCTCCATTCAGAATCGGAGGGGGATGAAGGAAGAATAAAGCTTTTTTGGTATTAAGTCACTAATAGTAGAAAAGCCAAAGCTCTTCTAAAAACTATTTAATATCAAAGCTTTTCCATAGTGTTGTGACCAGAAAAATGGGTTTCAAGCCTCGCCCTTCTAGGGCGACTTTTTAGTTGATTTTTGTCTATAAATATGTTATTACTTTGTTAGTTTAAAAGTCAAGTTATGAAAGCTAGATTTAAGTACCGTATATATCCAACCCCGGGACAAAAATACCGATTAGCCAAGCTATTTGGCTGTGTCCGTGTGGTTTGGAATGATAGTCTAGCTTACTCCCAACAGAAGTATAAATCAGGAGAAAAGAAACCTAATAATTTAGAACTACAAAAGCTTTTTATTACATCTGCTAAAAAGACTGAAGCAAGAGAATGGTTGTCAGAGGTTTCTAACATACCATTGCAGCAATCATTGAATGATTTAAATCAGGCTTATCAAAACTTTTTTAAATCAACTCAAGGCAAGAGAAAAGGTAGACCTGTTAGACCTCCTAAATTTAAAAGTAGAAAGTCAAAGCAAACTGCTAGGTTTAGAAAAGGTGGCTTTAAGATTAGTCAACATAAAGTCTATTTAGCCAAGATAGGAAAGCTGAAAATAGTATGGTCAAGAGAGTTACCTGCTGCTCCATCATCAGTAACAGTAATTAAAGATTCTGCTCATAGATATTTCTTGAGTTTTGTAGTAGAAATACAACCAGAAGTCTTACCTAAAACTGATAGTTCAGTAGGTATAGATTTAGGCATTAAAACCTTTGCTACATTTAGTAATGGTACAAAGGTTGATGCTCCTAAACCACTTAAGAAACGAATTAAGAAGTTAAGAAAGTTAAGCAAGTCATTATCTCATAAAACTAAAGGCTCTAAAAGGTATGAAAAAGCCAGGATTAGAGTTGCTAAGTTCCATGCCAAACTGAAAGATACAAGGACAGATTTTCTACATAAATTATCTACTGAAATAATTCGTGAAAACCAAACAATTGTTTTAGAAGATTTAAACGTTTCTGGGATGGTTAAGAATCGTAAATTATCCAGGGCTATATCCGATTTAGGTTGGAGACAATTCCGAACACTTCTAGATGGAATTGCTGAAAAATATGGTCGCGATTTTAGAGTAATTAATCGTTGGGAGCCTACCTCTCAAATTTGCTCAAATTGTGGCTTTAAAGGTGGGAAGCTAGACCTTCAGGTGCGAGAATGGGAGTGCCTCAACTGCGGTGCAAAACACGATAGAGACGAGAATGCAGCAATAAATATATTAGTCGCGGGCGGGCAGTCCGAGACAAAAAACGGACGTGGAGGCAAGCGTAAGACTACCGCCAAGGTAGCAGCAGCCTGTGATACGTCAACCCACCGAGGAGCTTAGGCTCGGTAGGAATCCCCGTGCCTTTAGGCCGGGGAGGATGTCAAAAAACAGCTCCTCTCCTTTAAACACCAAATATCTGTATATATCTCTACTTTTTGCTGACTGATTTATAAGTAGGGCATGCTGAAAAAATCTGAAAACGGTTGATTTGTTATTCAAAGAAAAGGTGATTATAATTTTTTATTATCATCATTAACTAAGTTATAAGTTTAAATGATTAAATAGACCGCAAAAACAGTTTTTTCTCCAAAAAGGTATAAAAAAAGAGAAAAAGCCTCTTCCGGTGAGGGTAGAAAGGTTGATTACTAAAAAAGTAATTGCGATCGCGCAGCGGAACGGAGTTCTATGGCAGTTGTGGAAGTTTCAGAAAGTTTAGCCATTACTTTTCCCAAACTAAATCCTCTTTTTGCTTGCCCGAATTTGCCCTCAATATGGTTCCGTAATCTTTCATCTAATTGAGTTTGTTTTTTCTGCTCTTTATCAATATTTTTTGATGGTCTTCCCAAAGGAGGACCACTCATTCTAATACCTTTCTCTTTACAGATTTTTCGGTTTTCTCTAGTTCTATAAATCTGGTCTGCATGAACTGACTCTGGGTAATGACCTGTGTAATTTTTAAAATCTTCAACTTGAGCTTTTAAATCTACTGACTTATTATAGTTGACCAACAATTATCGGTGTAAAAATACATATCCATCAATGCAATTTGCAGATAATTTGGCTCCAAATTCTGTGTTAATTCCTGCTTTTACTCTCACTATGGGACGGACATGAGGTTGATTTATATTTACTATTCTGTCATCTATTCGTTTTTCTTTGTTATCCCACATTGATTGTTGCTGACGATATACTTCACTCACTACTAGCAATGTTTTATATTGTTTTTGACTCAGACTTTCTAGACTGGCACTATTCTCTATTAGCAGCTTTATGGTTTTTAAATTTTTACTTACATATTTCAGTTGTTTTTTGATGGCTTTCCTGATTGCGTTACGAATAGGTCGTCTTTTTTTTGCTACCTTTAAGTATTCTTTTATTGCTATTTGACGGCAAGTAATAGGTTTTTTATTAAACTTACTTTTGATTGGTTCATAGAGAATATCTATGATTTTTTCGGTTTGAATTCTCCCTTGATTTAATAGATTTAAGTCCGTCGGATAGCTGATATCGGCAGGAGCGCAGGTGGCATCTATGATTAATTTATAGCAATGTGCGCTGGCATATTTACAAATTACAAGAGATGTCCAATAGCTAAAAGCCTTATAATATCGGTTTTTTATTCCCCCTTCCGGAGCTGTTGCTTTCCGGAGCTGTTGCCTGCGCACAGCGCTATACCTTGATTTTGATGCTCATTGATTTCTTCTAATTTTGTGTTTTTTTTCCTCTTCATTTTCCTGATTTTTACCTCACGGGGCGACAATGGCCTCAAAAGGTATTGCTAACAATGGTTTAAAGGATTAAAGTAACTCTTGAAAATTGCAATCAATAGTGAAAATGATAATCATTATTAGTAGGGGTTATAGTTAAGCGTACGCTCAACTACAACCCCATCTTAAGTTGATTTATTTTTCAATTTAAGGCCACTAATAAAATTTATATCAGCCCACTAAAAATTTTTTTAGTTATTAAATAAACTGTGAACTCTTGAAAGTACAAATACTTAATCTAATAACATAGACATCGCTTTTAATCCTCTTTGATAATCGGGCTTTTTCTGTGGTGATAGATTCATCATACCTTGGACAATATCGATTAAATATTCCCAAGCTATGACCCACAATTCACCATAAATACCAAGCCAAAAATTACTATGTCTTCTATCTTTTTGAACAGGTTCTTTCAATGGAAAAATGTATTTTTGGTAACCGGATTTTTTGATAATTTTACCTTGTTGGCATGAAATAGTATAAGCAATAGCAATGAGTAAAACTAGATTGGTCAAACCTTGGGTATTAGCTTGACTTCCTTCTAGATTATACCCCCCTGTTTTACAGTCTTTAAACATAGCTTCAATACCCATTCTTGACCGATAAATTTTTAATACTTCATCTAAATTGTCAAGATTTGTCAATAAGTACCATGGTTCTGTCTTGAGTGCGTCTTTCATTCCGAGGAGACCTCATCAATTAGCACTCGCTTTTTCAACTTTCTGATTATATTTACCTTTCCAATAAGCTGCTAAATTAAATTGACCAAACCCTTTTTTTTGAGTAAGATTAATATTACTCAAAAGATTTTAGTCCCAGGACATAGAGGCAAAGAACTCAATTTTTGATAATTTTTGCCTGGTTTTCTATAGTAAGTATTCATTTTTTGTCTGAAAACAAAATAAATTTTTGAGGTGATTTTCGATGTTTCAACCAGTGAAATAACTCTGGAGCATGGAATTCTCTATCTCCAATAATTACTAATTCATATTTGTTTAGTAAACGTAAAACAGGCTTAATAAGTGCTTTCTGCTCTCCTAAATTACTACTACCTTTCTTGTCTAAAATTTGCCAATAAATAGGTAAAGCACGTTGTAAGCATTCAGCCGTCAGCTAGCCTCCTGTGGTCGGAACTGCGAACTTCAGCTAGCCTCCTATGGTCGGAACTGCGAACTTCAGCTATTAATTTTGGGGAAGGTAAAAATAATTGATAAATTGAGACAGAATAAAAGTTACTGTTAAAGTTCCCTCCCTAAATCTTAGAAGTAAAGTTACTGTTAAAGTCCCCTTCCTAAATCTTAGAAGTAATAAATAATTAGGGTTTGCTGATAGCTGACTGCTAATAGCTGAATGCTTACGGCACGTTTTTTGTAGATTACACCTATAACAAAAATATTCTGAGCTTTCCCCTATCGTTCTATCAATGGTTAAAATTAGCCGACTACCTAGAGAAAATTATTAATCAAGAATTTTCTCTATAATGAGGAACCAATCACATTGGTAAACTTAAAAGAATATAATGCTAAAAACCGTTGAATGTGGCGACGACGACTTTCATATTTAATGGGAAGAGGAAAACAAGCAGCTAACCTTTCTATTTGGACAGTTAAATGGAGCAGTAATTAACCAAACTAAAATTTTTAAAGTTTGAAGTTGAGTATTGGTCAAAGGTAAGCATTTCCTCCGGAATGCTGCGCAAACAGCCGTCAGCTAGCCTCCTGTGGTCGGAACTGCGAACTTCAGCTAGCCTCCTATGGTCGGAACTGCGAACTTCAGCTATTAATTTTGGGGAAGGTAAAAATAATTGAGAAATGAGACAGAATAAAAGTTACTGTTAAAGTCCCCTTCCTAAATCTTAGAAGGTAAGCATTTCCTCCGGAATGCTGCGCAAACAGCCGTCAGCTATCAGCTAGCCTCCTGTGGTCGGAACTGCGGACTTCAGCTATTGCTTTTCGTGTAGCTTTAAAGCTGTATTAATTGAGCTAGAATTAATCTTACTACAAAAGTTTTTAAAGCCTATATTCATTTAAACTATGTCCTTAAAAGCAGGGTCTTATTGCGCTCGAGCTGACTACTAATAGCTGTTAGCTCCGCATTCCGCAGGAAATACTTACGAAAATATAGTATAAGTTAAACGAATTTTTACTTCATTCTTTAAAAAGCTGACAGCTGACCGCTAATAGCTGAATGCTTACCTTAGAAGTAATGAATAATTAGGGTTTGCTGATAGCTGACTGCTAATCGCTGAATGCTTACGGTCAAAGATTGTTTAAAATATGACTCATACAATGATAAAAATTGCATTTGGGTCGGTCTATTTCTGTAAGAGGACCGACTTTTTTAACCATAAAATGTGACTTATGGCTACCATTAACAGTTGACATAACAATCAATTAAGATTGGGGATACTGATGGGTAGCGATCGCCAATACCCCTACTAATAATGATTATTATTTTTACTATTGAGCGTAATTTTCAAGAGTTACTTTAATCCTTTAAACCATTGTTAGCAATACTTTTGAGGCCATTGTCACCCCGTGAGGATTTTTACCCTGAGTCTTAACCATATCTGAATTAATTTGATTGATTAATTCTGCACCTATTCTCTCTCTAAAATTAACCAACATTGAGGCATCAAATGGGGCTTGGTTGTTCTAGGATTCAAGGCCGATAAACTATTGTAAGTAAGGGTTTTCCTTAATTTTATCTACTGTTTCCCTATCACTTATACCCAATTTCTCTTTAATAATTAACGCCCTTGGGCGCCATTCTAAAGGAAATAGGGTGATCCTCTTTCTTCAGAGAATAAACTGGCATATTTATCTTCATATTCTGACCAAAAAATTAAACTAGCCATCACTACCCAACCATTGTCTGGGGATAATTGGCCATTGAACAGCAGTTCAAAATTTTCTGGTGCAGTGTTACGTTGGCCTACTTTTCTGTACATGGTGTGTGCAGTTATAGATACCTGGTTTTTTGTCTATTTTAGCTGAAAATTGGCTACAATTTCTGATTAGAAATGCCTTAAATTCTTACTGAGTAAGTTTTTGAAATTTATTCAGCAAACCCTAAGTATTCAAACGGAAATTATATAACTAATAAGTAGATATGACAGGCGATGTATCTAAAAGTTTTCTGTATGTAAAAAAACTCAAAAATTAACCCCTTTATTGATAGTTTCAGAAACCAATAAACTTGAATTTGTAATACTTAATTACCACTATTAATTTGAGAATATAAAAGAATTATAAGTTGAATGAGGAAATAATTTTATACATTTAAATAATGCACTAATATTAACTCTCATTCCAGGGGTTTTTCATTCTAAACTATACCATTTTATGGTAAGCATTCAGCCGTCAGCCATCAGCTAGCCTCCTATGGTCGGAACTGCGGACTTCAGCTATTGCTTTTAGTTTAGGATAAAAGCAATATTTAATTGTCTTACTATCAAAGCTGGCTTCCTTGCTCTTAAAGTCAGTTGTTAATTTAAACACTGTCCTTAAGAAGAGAGTATTGTTGCTGAAGTCCGCAGTTCCTCCGGAGGAGGCTAGCTGACTGCTAATAGCTGTTTGCGCAGCATGACCTAGGAAATGCTTACATTTTATGTATTGACGAAACCACGTTATTCCAAGTTTGAGGAAATGTATCTTTAGCTGTCTGAAAATCAATAAATTCATGGCTAAAATCTAGAATGATATCAAATCCATGGGCTTCGGAGTAATATAATTCCTATGGTCAGTAGGGAAAAAAGGCTATTTTACTCTAGAAGACTAATAAATTATTCCTCAATACTGAATTATACCAATGCTACCGGATTTAATATGAAATGACCCTGTGATTAATTAGCCATAATCAAAATTATATAGCTGTTGAAGCGAGAATATTTTTTCCGTACCGAATGCGGAGCAAACAAATTTCCCCTTGTTATTTACTCTCTATTCCCCATTACCTATTTCCTAAATTTTTTACCAAAAAAGAAGGTCTAAAGCCTCCCCTTTCAAGGGGATAAAAAAGCGGTCGTTTGCGGAGCATGACCTAGGATGGGATGGCGAGGTCCCCTCGCCATATCCAATCGACCAAGACAGCGGTCGTTTGCTTTTGCTTTTGCTTTTCTTCGCAAAGCTGGCGCAACGCAAAGCTGGCGCAACGCAAAGCTGGCGCAACGCAACGCTGATGCGAAACGCGTATCTCGGAACGGAGTTCTATCTTCGGAGCTTCCCGTAGGGTGGGATGGGGAAGAAACCTCGCCATATCCAATCGACCAAGAGAAGATAAACTTCAGTATTTCAAGCCTCTGGCAATAGCTGCGAGGTACTGATAACTGATAACTGATAACCGAAATGACTATGGGTATTCAAAGAGACATGATAGAAATTATTCATAATAATTTGACTATTTACTATTCTCTTAATATCCACAAGAACTCACAGGTTAAATTAAAATTGGTATAAAAGAATAAAATCTAGAAATATTCAATTGCTAAAAGCAAACAAATTAAAAAAACATGACAGCAAGCACCTCTACTTCCTCTGGAAACCAACAGTTTCCCTTTAATTTTGCCCCCCAACCTACGCAAGATAGTGATGTTCTTCAACAACTAGAATTTATTCCTGGCTTAAAAGAAATATTGACAACTAGACAAGTTCATGCTCTAGAACACGCTACAGTTTGGGTACTCAGTGAATTAGCAAACTCAGGAAATTCAACATCCTTTGACGAATCAATTGGAGGAATGTCTACACCACAAGGATTTTACCTTTATGGTTCAATAAATGAATCTCAATTAGAGGAAGCAGTAGAAGTAGCATTACAACGAATTACTTCTGGAGAATGGGACTTGGCAGTACATCCTAGATGTGGGACAAACTTATCAGTGGCAATGACTCTTACTCTAGGATTGGCTCTAGGTATAAATACACTTATGCCCAGGAAACCAATTGAGCAACTCTTAGGTTTTGGCATTGCAGCTACAGCAGCACTCCAAATAGCACCAGAGCTAGGTAATTTAGCCCAAAAATATTTAACAACTGCTATTCCTTTCAATTTAAGAGTGGTAAATATTTCTGTAACTCAAGATTTATGGGGTCGTCCAGCTCATTTTGTTCAAGTATCCTGGCTCAATTAATTGCAACAAAACTTAAAAAAATCTCAGACTTAAAAGATATAGGATGAGAGGACGGTTTTACCATTCTTAAACTTTAAGGGAAAAAAAATTCATGGTTCAACGTGGTTCTAAAGTTCGGATTTTACGCAAAGAATCCTACTGGTATAACGAGATTGGTACAGTTGCTTCCGTTGACAAAAGTGGCATCAAGTACCCTGTTATTGTTCGCTTTGACAAAGTAAATTACACGGGTTTTAGTGGTAGTGCAGCTGGCGTTAACACTAATAACTTTGGTACTTCAGAAGTAGTAGAGGTAGAAGCTCCTAAAGGTAAAAAGAATTAGCCTTAAACTATTCTTTGAACCCAGAGCTATAACAAAACCTCATTTGAACAATTCTAATTAAATAAACAAAAATAGGCCAAAACTGGCTCGGATCGATGCTTAACTAGAAAAAATTTCTACAGTGTCTATATAATAATTAAGACTCTGAAAATTATAGTTAGGACTGTGCCAGAACTGCCAGAAGTAGAAATAGTAAAACGAGGTCTCAATCAACTGACTCTCAACAAAAAAATAGTGGGTGGGGAAGTGTTGTTAGAACGCACAGTTGCCCACCCAATTTCTGTAGGTCATTTTTTGGGCGGTTTGCAGGGAAAAGCGATCGCGGGGTGGCATAGACGAGGTAAATATTTACTTGCCCAACTCTACAAGTGGGATACAAAAACTCCAAAACTTACGCAACTTAAAGAAAGTCAAGATGGTTGGTTAGGAGTACATCTACGAATGACAGGCCAACTGTTATGGGTAAAACCAGAAGAAAGTCTACATAAACACACCCGAGTGAGAATATTTTTTGGCGATCGCTCTTCAGGAGGTGAAGGTCATCCTACCCATGAATTAAGATTTGTAGACCAACGCACTTTTGGCCAGATGTGGGGAGTACCACCCGCAACAGAAATATCTCACATTATTACTGGTCTGAAAAAACTAGGTCCTGAACCATTTTCCCCTGAATTTGGCCTAGAATATCTGATCAAAAAACTTGATAAAAGACATAGAGCAATTAAAACAGCCCTTTTAGACCAGACAACAATTGCAGGGTTAGGTAATATTTATGCTGATGAAGCACTATTTCTCAGTGGTATTAGACCAACAACTCTGTGCAAAGATTTGACAGAAACCCAAATAGAACAACTGCATCTAGCTATACTCAAAGTATTACAAAATTCTATAGATGCAGGTGGTACAACATTCAGCAACTTTCTAAATGTTAAGGGAGTTAATGGTAATTATGGTGGTGTAGCTTGGGTTTATAATCGTGCTGGTCAACCATGTAGAATTTGTGGTACTTCTTTAGAGAAAATTAAACTGGCGGGTCGGTCTACTCATTTTTGCCCTCAATGCCAAGAAGGGTAGTAGAAGTTGAGAGTTATCTGCTCCGACTTAATCTTCCTTATAGAAGCCATTTGGTATCTATTTAATAAGTTACAAGTCCAATACCCATCTGGGTTTTATGATTGTGGCAGTCATTTTTCATAATTTTTCGGTTTCCTGAACCCTTATAGTTATTAGGCCGCTTAAAACGGCTTTTCTGAACCCTTTGTATTTCAAGAAAATATACCAAATGGGTTCTATAAGACCAGATTTTGGCAGCCCCCTCAATTTAGAAGTTCATATTTTCATTAATGGATAATTGATAATTGATAATTGATAATTACCTCTGGTTAAAACCGTTACGGAATTGAATATAAGGAAATATCCTAGCACTTTTTTTCCCTTTAAAAGGGGAGGCTTTAAACGAGAATTATTGAATTAGGGCTTGCTGAATAAATCTAAAAGCATTGACAGATAAAGGTTGTAGAATTTTTAGATCTAAAAAAGTGTTAGCTTTTCGGTGGAAAGAGCTGCATAAAGCTAGTATTTTGGGACGATTATGACAGAACAATCTTAGGACAATTCTTACTCCTACCTCCTCTATAATTCCCCGTTCCTCCTGACTCCTGACTCCTACCCTTACCCATAAGACTTTTTCAGCAAACCTTAATTATTAATTATTCGATAACTGTTAGGTTCAACGTTGGGTCATTTGCCCTCATTCCATATTAGAATTTCAACAGAAAATAAAAGAGATGGAAATCATATATGGCAAACATTAAAAAAGGTAGTGTAGTTCGTGTTGTGCGAGAAAAACTTGAAAATAGCTTAGAGGCCAAAGCTAGTGACACAAGGTTTCCTCCCTATATATTTGATAGTCAGGGAGAAGTTGTTGATACAAAAGGAGATTACGCTTTTGTCAAATTCGGCAAAGTACCGACTCCAAATATTTGGTTACGATTAGATCAGTTAGAAGAATTCAAGTAGAAATACCTTTTTCCAACTTGATACGGTCTCGGGGTCTCCCGTTATAATCTTCGATTTAACGGGAGGGGAATTGCCGAGCTGCAAATTAAACAGGTATCGATTGATGTTCAAATATAGCAATAAAGAGTAGTATAAAAATTATGATAATTATTCATTGCTACAAAATTAAGCCCACTTTTGAACAGTCAGTCAAAATTGATTATTGGCTAGAACTGTTGCGAAGACATTGGAATTATGCACGCTTGTCAAAGACTAGACTGGTTAAATAGAACTAGATGTCAAGTTGACCGTTGTTCATTAATTTCATGTCCTATTGGTGAAATTTCTAGTAGACCAGATTATTATTTTCAGCAATCAGCACTTAAACAGACAAAACAGTTATTTCCTGACTACAAAGAAATCTCCATACGAAGTTCAACAAATTAACTTACAAAGACTAGATAAAGCTTGGAAACGTTTCGGCTAAGAGCCGACATGAAAGGCTAATACCTGACAAAAAGGGTAAACGTGGAGGACGACCAAGATTTAAAAAATCAGGAAAATTAAGGTCATTTTGTTTCAGTAGAGTTAATCATCCGCTCATCAGTAATTAAATTTGATGGAAAACAAATAATTACTACGAGGTTTGGTGCTATTCCAGTCATAGTTCATAGACCAATTCCAGATGGGTTTGTTATCAAAACTGCAACTATAACCAAAAAAGCTGACGGTTATTATGTGAGTTTTAGTTTAGAAGATAAGTCAGTTCCTAGTTTAATTTCTACAGAAAATATCAAAACAGCTATAGGTATTGATGTCGGCTTAAAAGAGTTCTTAACTACCAATACTGGCGAGACAGTTTCTGTCCCTAAATTCTATAGAAAATCCCAATCTAATTTAGCAAGAAAGCAAAAAAAAGTATCTAGAAAAGAAATAGGGTCTAACAACTGGAGGGTAGCACAAAATAGAATAGCTAGATTACATCAACATATAGCTAGACAAAGAGAAGATTTTCACTATAAAACTGCTCATAAATTAGTGAAAGAATATGACATGATTGCAGTGGAAAACTTAAATATTAGAGGTTTAGCAAAAAATACTAAACTATCAAAATCAATTTATGATGTAGGTAAATAATGAATAATGAATAATGAATAATGAATAATGAATGATCTCAAATCCGTTGGCTTCACAGTAGTATAATTCTGTCGATCATCATACAATCGGCAAGAAAAAATGGCCATTCGCCCCTACAATATAGACTCTGAATCTTTAAAGATTAAATAACACCGATGCTACCGGATTTGATATGATTCTTTAATTATTAATTATTAATTATTAATTATTAATTATTTAAGGTGTTCATGTAAGTAGGGGCGAATGGCCATTCGCCCGTACATCCTCACAATACATCACATGCATTGTAGTAGTTGCGGTCAAAAAGTACCTAAAACTTTATCAGTTAGAACTCATTCTTGCCCTAAATGTCAAACAGTTTTGGATAGGGACGAGAATGCAGCAATTAATATATTAAATAAAGGGTTAAACGAGGTGGGTATCATCTTGTCTGCTTGTGGAGGCTTAGGCGTTAGTCAGCCTGTGAAACAAGAAGCTTCTTTGTTTGAGAAGCTCCCGTTATAATCTCCGATTTAACGGGAGAGAACTTCACTGGCGTTTATTGATGGTTTCATAAAAATAAGGGAATCTGGAGATGTCAACAGAAAATCAGAATTTAGAAGCAGAAACAAATATTAATTTAGAGTCCGCTCAAGAAAGTTTTGGAGAAGAAAGTGTTGAGGATGTAAATAAAACTCGTTTGCTACTTACTTTATGGGATTTAGGGGGAGAAGGAGAAACAGCAATAGGAGTAAAAAAAAGTGAATTAACTACTAGAGTTAAAAGGAAAAAATACGGTAAAAAATAGGTAAATATCAAGGAGTATATGAGGAGTTAGAAAAATCAGGAGCAATTAGAATTGAGGTAAAAAATAGAGCAGTATTAGTTTTTATTACAGATATAGGTAAGGAAATGTTGGGAAAGGGTTTACAAAATCCTGATTTTAATTTTGAAGGAACTGTAGTAGCGGCGAGGTTAGCAAATACGCTTTTGAGATGGATACGAGACATAGGTAATCATAAAAATTTGAAAATGGAGATAGAAACAACGGTAATTTCTGAAGGGAAGTTACATGAAGAAGAATAATAATAAATTGATAGAAGTAATGTTATAGCGATGGGATGGAACAATTTTACGCGCGCTGTATTTCTGATAGAATAGGGAAAATTATAGATATCTTTATATGAATCAGATTTGGTATAAATTAGTAAGTATAAAGATTAGAAGTAATTATTCATTTTTTCAACTCAAATTAAATGTATCATTAAAAATCTATAAAAATATTATTTTCTAATGGTATTTACACATTATCTGGTCAAAAAATGCCTGTTTGCGTAGCATTCAGCAAGAAAAGTCTGTCTGTATAAGGGAATTACCGAATTATTAATTATTAATTATTAATTATTAAATAATTCGCGCCTTGAAGCCTCCCCTTTAAGGGGAAAAAAGCGGTCGTTTGCGGAGCAGTCCGTAGGATGGGATGGCGAGGTCCCCTCGCCATATCCAATCGACCAAGAGAAGAAATAATATTTCCTTATATTCAATTCCGTAACGGTTTTAACCAGAGGTAATTATCAATTATCCATTATCAATTATCAATTAATGAAGTCTACGCCCTAAAAATAGCTGTAACCCTTGGTAGTGAAAGAATTATACCTTTTTGACGTGAAACTCTCTACCTATATATATTTGGGACTATTTTATGTTTATGCCTCTATTTTGTGTAAGTCCCACTAATACATCCATTACTAACAACTCTTGGCAATTTTGAATAGACTGTATAGGAACATTTACTGACCTAGTTGCTAAAGCTACGGATGTTCAATAATTGATAATTGATAATGGATAATTGATAATTACCTCTCCCTAAAAGGAAGAGGATTGAATAAAAGGAAAATTTTTCTTGTTTCCCCTTGAAAGGGGAGGCTTTAAACCTAAATTATTTAATTATTTAATTATTTAATTCTTAATTCTTCGGTAAAATTATGATTTATAAACTACTATCAGAAAATGTAGACTGCCTCCTTTATATGTTTAGCTCAGATCAATTATTTTTGGTGAGTGGAAGAGATGATAAAACTGTTAAAGTTTTGCAATTATAACTTTTATCCCTTGAATGACATACAAGATTTGTTGTTTTAACGAACAAAAAAGAAAATCAAGTCTACCTCACCTACATAAGTATTAGGTATAACTCTGAATATCCTGTTATAAACTACTCAAATTTATTGCATTCTAAATTGATATGACTAACACATCTATTACTAACAACTCTTGGCAATTTTGGATAGACCGTGGAGGTACATTTACTGACATAGTGGCTAAAGCTCCGGACGGTCAAATTATTATTCAT
The DNA here is from genome assembly GCF_014132355.1 of Okeania sp. KiyG1. Classification (GTDB taxonomy): domain Bacteria; phylum Cyanobacteriota; class Cyanobacteriia; order Cyanobacteriales; family Microcoleaceae; genus Okeania. The sequence continues at coordinate 124,571 of NZ_BLZO01000121.1, read as the reverse complement.
AAACTATTATCAGAAAATCCCGATCGCTACCAAGATGCTCCAGTACAAGGAATTCGTGAAATATTAGGAATTCTTCAACATCAACCCATTTTTTCTGAAGAAATAGAAGTGATTAAAATGGGTACTACTGTCGCTACAAATGCTTTATTAGAAAGGAAGGGCGACCGTACAGTTTTAGTTATTACGAAGGGTTTTAAAGATGCTCTAAGAGTTGGTTATCAAAACCGACCAAATATTTTTGCTAGAGAAATTATTTTGCCGGAAATGTTGTATGAGAAAGTTATTGAAGTAGAGGAACGTTATACGGCGAAAGGTGAAGAAATTATTCCACTTCAAACAACGGAGTTAACTATTCAACTTCAAGAAGTTTATGCAGCAGGAATTAGAAGTTGCGCCATTGTTTTAATGCACGGTTATCGTTACCCGAAGCATGAGCAAAAAATTAAAGAAATTGCTCAAGAAATAGGATTTACTCAAATATCTGTATCTCACGAAGTTAGCCCTTTAATGAAATTAGTTAGTCGGGGAGATACTACTGTTGTTGATGCTTATTTATCACCAATTTTACTAAGATATGTCAATCAAGTCAGTAATTCTTTGAACTGCTTTGAAAATTTAGAAACAGAGAATATATCTTCTATCCAAAATTCCTCAGAACTTAGTTTTGAAAGAAAGGAAATAGGTGGTGAAGCAGGAGGAGGAGGAGAGAAGAAAAAAGATTTAACTTTAACTTTTGGAAAAGGTGTTTTAAATAGTCGCAATATTTCAGAAAGACAGGCAGTTAAATTAATGTTTATGCAGTCAAATGGCGGTTTAACAGATGCTCAAAAATTTCAAGGTAAAGATAGTATTTTATCTGGACCTGCTGGTGGAATTGTTGGAGCAGTTCAAACAAGTAAAATGGCTGGTTTTCATAAGATAATTAGTTTTGATATGGGCGGTACTTCTACTGATGTTGCTCATTACGCTGGAGCAGAAAATAAAACAATAGAATACGAGCGAGAATTTGAAACAGAAATTGCAGGGGTACGGTTACAAACTCCGATGATGTCGATACATACTGTGGCTGCTGGTGGAGGTTCAATTTTATTTTTTGATGGTTCTCGTTATCGTGTCGGACCTGAATCTGCTGGGGCAAATCCTGGACCTGCTGCTTATGGAAAAGGCGGACCTTTAACAGTGACAGATTGTAATGTCATGGTCGGAAAAATACAGCCGGAATTTTTCCCGAAAGTCTTTGGGAAAGATGGAAATTTACCTTTAAATTTGGAGATTGTTCGAGAAAAGTTTACTCAGTTAGCAGTAGAAATAGGTAATAGTAAAAAACCAGAAGAAGTAGCTAGTGGATATTTAGCGATCGCTGTGGAAAAAATGGCAAATGCGATTAAAAAAATCTCTTTGGAGAAAGGTTATGATGTTTCAGAATATACTCTTTGTTGTTTTGGTGGAGCTGGCGGTCAACACGCTTGTTTAATTGCTGATGCTTTGGGGATGAAACAAATATTTATTCATCCTTATGCCGGAGTTTTATCAGCTTATGGCATGGGATTGGCAGATATTCGAGTTATGAAAGAAAAGGCAGTTGAAAAAATACTAACTCCAGAATTATTGCCAGAAATTAAAGAAATTTTAGCCACACTAGAAACTGAAGCTAAACAAGAAATAAACTCCAATCAAAATCAAATATCCTTATCGAAAGTTCACATCAAATATCAAGGCAGCGACTCAACATTAATCGTAGACTTTGCCGAAAATATCTCCATAATGAAATCCGAATTTGAAACAGCCCATCAACAAAGATATGGATTTATAATGACAGAAAAATCTCTAATTATTGAAGCAGTTTCCCTAGAACTTATTCAACAAATGGAAACCCCAGAAGAAACAGAAAATTCTCCCACTCAAAAAACTGCCATAACTCCAATTACAAAAACAAAAATCTACACCGCCGGAAAATGGCAAGATACACCTATTTATCTACGAGAAAACCTACAACCAGGAACAAAAATTAATAGTCCCGCCTTAATCATAGAAAAAACCGGAACAAATATTATTGAACCAGGATGGCAAGCAGAATTAACCCTCAAAAATCACCTCGTATTAACCAAGAGCAAAAACACAGAAAAATCTCTAGATCCAACCACAACATCTCAAACAAAAATCCCAACATCAGCAGACCCAGTAATGCTAGAAATATTTAATAACCTATTTAGAGCGATCGCCGAACAAATGGGAATAACATTACAAAAAACTGGTTCCTCAGTAAACATCAAAGAAAGACTAGATTTTTCCTGCGCCATCTTCGATAGAGACGGTCAATTAGTTGCCAATGCACCTCACATTCCCATACATTTAGGCTCCATGAGCGAAAGTGTTAATGCCGTAATTTCTGATAAAAAAGATATCCTCAAACCAGGAGACGTTTATGTTTTAAATAATCCCTATAACGGTGGTACTCATTTACCAGACATAACAGTTATTACCCCCGTATTTCCACCTCTACAAAAACCAAAAGTTCCTTCTGTCATTGCTAACCATGATTTACAAAACAAGAACAATAATACTTTTCCTGAAACTAATTCCAGTGAGGAAACTTTATCCGATACAAAGATTGCTTTAGACGATAAATCTATTACTCAAAAGTTGAAGTCTGTACAGCTTCCTGGCAATGAAAAATTAATTTGGGAAAATCAGACAAATATTGTTCCTGAAACTAATTCCAGTGAGGAAACTTTATCCGATACAAAGATTGCTTTAGACGATAAATCTATTACTCAAAAGTTGAAGTCTGTACAGCTTCCTGGCAATGAAAAATTAATTTGGGAAAATCAGACAAATATTGTTCCTGAAACTAATACCAGTGAAGAAACTTTATCCAATACAAATATTGGTTTAGACGATAAATCTATTACTCAAAAGTTGAAGTCTGTACAACTTCCTGACAATGAAAAATTAATTTGGGAAAATCAGACAAATATTTTTCCTGAAACTAATACCAGTGAAGAAACTTTATCCGATACAAATATTGGTTTAGACGATAAATCTATTACTCAAAAATTAAAATCTGTACAGTTTCCTGGCGAAGAAACTTTATCCGATACAAATATTGGTTTAGACGATAAATCTATTACTCAAAAATTAAAATCTGTACAGTTTCCTAGCAATGAAAAATTAATTTGGGAGAATCAGACAAATATTGTTCCTGAAACTAATACCAGTGAAGAAACTTTATCCGATACAAAAATAACTTTAGGGGATAAATCTATCACTCAAAAGTTGAAGTCTGTACAACTTCCTGACAATGAAAAATTAATTTGGGAAAATCAGACAAATATTTTTCCTGAAACTAATACCAGTGAAGAAACTTTATCCGATACAAATATTGGTTTAGACGATAAATCTATTACTCAAAAATTAAAATCTGTACAGTTTCCTGGCGAAGAAACTTTATCCAATACAAATATTGGTTTAGACGATAAATCTATCACTCAAAAATTAAAATCTGTACAGTTTCCTAGCAATGAAAAATTAATTTGGGAGAATCAGACAAATATTTTTCCTGAAACTAATACCAGTGAAGAAACTTTATCCGATACAAATATTGGTTTAGACGATAAATCTATTACTCAAAAATTAAAATCTGTACAGTTTCCTGGCGAAGAAACTTTATCCAATACAAATATTGGTTTAGACGATAAATCTATCACTCAAAAATTAAAATCTGTACAGTTTCCTAGCAATGAAAAATTAATTTGGGAAAATCAGACAAATACTTTTCCTGAAACTAATACCAGTGAAGAAACTTTATCCAATACAAATATTGGTTTAGACGATAAATCTATTACTCAAAAGTTGAAGTCTGTACAACTTCCTGACAATGAAAAATTAATTTGGGAAAATCAGACAAATATTTTTCCTGAAACTAATACCAGTGAAGAAACTTTATCCAATACAAATATTGGTTTAGACGATAAATCTATTACTCAAAAATTAAAATCTGTACAGCTTCCTGGCAATGAAAAATTAATTTGGCAAAATCAGACAAATATTTTTCCTGAAACTAATTCAACTGAAGAAACTTTATCCGATACAAAAATCACTTTAGGCGATAAATCTATTACTCAAAAGTTGAAATCTGTACAGTTTCCTGGCAATGAAAAATTAATTTGGCAAAATCAGACAAATATTTTTCCTGAAACTAATTCAACTGAAGAAACTTTATCCGATACAAAAATCACTTTAGGCGATAAATCTATTACTCAAAAGTTGAAATCTGTACAGTTTCCTAGCGAAGAAACTTTATCCAATACAAAAATCACTTTAGGGGATAAATCTATCACTCAAAAATTAAAATCTGTACAGCTTCCTGGCAATGAAAAATTAATTTGGGAGAATCAGACAAATACTTTTCCTGAAACTAATACCAGTGAAGAAACTTTATCCAATACAAATATTGCTTTAGGTGATAAATCTATCACTCAAAAATTAAAATCCGTAGACCCTATTCCCAATCAAAATATTATTTCTGAAAATGAAACAACTACTTGCCTAACTCCCTCTGAAAAGACAGAAAAAATAGAAACTCCCATATTTTATGTAGCCTCCCGCGGTCATCATGCAGATATTGGAGGAATTACCCCCGGTTCCATGCCACCCCATAGTAAAACAGTAGAAGAAGAAGGAATATTAATAGATAACTTCCAACTCGTCAAAAACGGAAAATTCCAAGAAACAGAAATATTAGACATCCTCACCTCCGGCAAATATCCTGCCAGAAACACCAGCCAAAATATCGCCGACCTCCAAGCACAAATAGCAGCAAATGAAAAAGGTACACAAGAACTGCAAAAAATGACAGAAAAATATGGATTAGAAACCGTACAAGCATACATGAAATTTGTCCAAAATAACGCCGAAACATCAGTACGGCGAGCAATCAAAAAACTCTCTTCATCACTCAACAAAAAAATTTACACATCCACCTTCGATGACGGCAATAAAATTCAAGTTTCTGTCAGTCTCGACAAAAAAAATCTCAGTGCCAAAATAGACTTTACAGGAACATCTCCCCAACTTCCCACAAACTTCAATGCACCAACCGCAGTATGTAAAGCAGCAGTTTTATATGTCTTTCGTACCCTAGTTGATGATGATATTCCCCTCAATGCAGGTTGTCTCAAACCATTAGAAATTATTATCCCCAAAGGTAGTATGTTAGACCCCAAATATCCAGCAGCTATTGTCGCTGGAAATGTCGAAACTTCTCAAACCATAGCCGATACTTTATACAATGCCTTAGGAATAATGGCATCCTCCCAAGGAACAATGAATAATTTCACCTTTGGCAATAGTAAATATCAATATTATGAAACCATTTGTGGAGGTTCCGGTGCAGGTATTAACTTTCATGGCACCGACGCAGTACATACTCACATGACCAACTCCCGGTTAACCGACCCCGAAGTTTTGGAATGGCGATTTCCAGTATTGCTAGAAAATTTTGCCATTCGTTCCGGGAGTGGAGGTGAAGGTTTATATAAAGGTGGCAATGGAGTAATTCGGAAGATACGTTTCTTGGAGCAGATGACTGCCGGGATATTATCAGGTCATCGGGTTGTTTCCCCCCCTGGTTTGAATGGTGGGGGTAATGGTTTAGTAGGAAAAAATTATGTAGAACGCAGTGATGGGAAAATTGAAGAATTGGGGAGTACAGCCACTGTGGAGATGAATGTTGGTGATGTATTTGTCATTGAAACTCCTGGTGGTGGGGGAGTGGGAAAGTTGTAGAATGCGTTTCTTGTCGTACAGCGTTAGCGGAGCTTTGCGTCAGCAAAACGCACCTTACTATTACATTTACCGAATAATTAGGGCTTGCTGATTAAATATCAAAGCATTGACTGATATTGGTTGTAGCATTTTTGGGTCTAAAAAAGTTCGCCTGTTTTCAGTGGAAAGAGCTGCATAAAGCTAGTATTTTGGGACGATTATGGCAGACCAATCTTGGGACAATTTTTCCGACTACCTCCTCTATAATTCCCATTTATCCTGAGTTCTGACTCCTGAGTTCTGACTCCTGAGTTCTGACTCCTACCCCTAACACTCATACTTTATTCAGCAAACCCTAATTAAGGTTTAAAACCTCTCCTTTAAAGGAGAAAAAGCGGTCTTATGGATATGGCGAGGAGACCTCGCCATATCCATAAGACCAAGAGAAGAAAAAATTTTCACGCTCCGCGTCAATCTTCTTCTTTTCAAGGAGAGGTAATAGTTAATTATTAATTATTAATTGTTGAATACCTTATTATGTTTGCCTAGAGCTTATAGATCCATAACTCTAGCAATTAATCCTATTTGCGCTTTAACATTGAACCAACGCCAACAGCACCCAATACTAATAAACCAAGATTTGAAGCATATTCTGGTACAGATTTTACAGATTTGTGTAAAATCAGATTATCCAAAGCAAAATATGCTGGGGTATTTAGCCCAAATTGAGGGTCATTATTCAGATGAGGTGAGTGCGAAGGAAAGTTTAGTTGCAGCGTTGAGAAGCGATAAATCGACTAAACTCCAATCATCAACAATGAAGTCTTGGGAGTTATCTGCAAAACGATAATCCGCTAAATAGAACTCTACACTTCCTACCGAAGTATTAGAATCATCCAGACCATTAATTGTCAACAAAAAGAAGTCAGGATCGTTGCCAGATAGACCACCAAACTTCTTGGCAAACCGATCTCCATTCAGCATAGAGAGAGCAGCGTAGGTTGTATTTGTAATCCTTACAGAATCAACCGAATAACCATCAGGTAGCTCAATCATGGCATCACCCGGATTAAAGGTAAAAGCTACGCCATAATTTCCCGTTCCACCAAACCCAGTACCAGTAAAGGCACTATATTGATTCATGAAACCTGATGTTGTAGTGTCAGAGGTATTTGAATACGACCATCCTGACCAACTTCCAAAGGTGGAATTAAAGCTATTGTTAAAAAAGGCATCCTGACTCGTAAATCCTCCAGCGCCATCAGAACCATTTTGACATACTCTCCGGCCTAAAGGCGCGGAGATTCTCCTGAAACCAGGATTCTTGGTTCACTGAGTCCACTTAAACTAATTACCTTGCGATACTTAGCCCAGAGATGGTTCTCTCCCCAAGCGTTTGCTCTATTCCAAGAGCCTGTTCCCGTATGCCCTACGGTACAGTTCAAACCTCAAACAAAAATGTTGGTTCTCTGGTACTTGTTGCTTAGAGCTTTTCCATGTACAAGCATTACTGTACAAAACCCCATAACTCTAGTTTTCAAGGTGCAAACGCTACAGTTAAGTAGCTATAGGTTTTTAGAGCGGTTGAATACCTTTCCGCTGTTTCCATAATAACATAAAGTCCCCCTTTTAGGGGGAGGCTTTAAACCCAATTTTTCGGTAAAATTCTTCAGGTCCAAGGGGCAAGTCCTAAAAGTTAACTACTCTAGAAATATTTGCAGCTTTTGTAGGAGCAACAAAAACTCCTAATACTATTGCTACAGAAAAAATTAAAACAGACTTGAAATCTTTGATATTCATCGTTAGCTCACATTTAAATAGTTTTTACCCGCTATTTTTATTTTTGCCTAAAGTAGCAAACTATAATACATAATATTTACATATTCTCTAAAATAGCAAGCGTTTATTCATAACTTCACTGAATCTTAAAAAAACACACATAAATCCTGCTAAACTTCACAGAATCTTCACAAAAGTTCCCTTAAATACCATAAATATTTCCTCAATGCCAACTCTTTATGTTATGTGTAACTTTACCGAAAAATTGTAGTTTAAAGTCTCCCCTTTTAAGGGGATAATAAAGAAAAATTTTCATGAATTTGTCAATCCTCTTCTTTCAAGGAGAGGTAATTATTCATTATTCATTATTCATTGTTGAACGAATCTTTAAAATCAAGAGAAAAATTCAAAGGAGGAATATTTTTTTATGACCAAACTCACATATAGCGTTTATCAGGCACGCCCCTGTACAGTTGTCTTTTTCTTCCCAAAAACCTAGAATTTTTTACCTCACACTTTTTAGGAATTGCTATATCAGCGATCGCCTTTTTTAGAAATAGGCCATTATATTAGAGATAACTTCTTAGTTATTTTTGCCTATTGACTTTTTTGTTAAAAAAAGCTAATTTCAAAAATTATTTAGATAATAAATTTAATTCTAAAATATAAAAACTAAGACGTTATAGTTATGAATGTACAGTATACAACCACAACAGAAGCAGCATTTCTACTGAATATTTCCACAGGTAGATTACGAACACTTCTGAATCAAAGCCGTGTTAGAGGTGCTAAAAAAATCAAAAGACTTTGGATGATTCCATTAAACAAACGGGGAATGCCAGAGATTACACCAGGTCGCCGTGGTCCTGAAGGTACTTGGAACAAAAATAAACGTACAGGCAATACCTTTATTCATGTTCTACGAAAGACCATTGACTATAACCGAGACAATGGAACTTCTCATCCAGCAGTTGCCGTAAAAGTAGGAGATAAAAAAGATTATTGCCACGCTCTGAAAATTAACGGACCTTGCCAAATCGTTTATCAACCTCATCAACCTAATAAAAGTCAAGCCGGGGGAGCACGTCTGTGGATAGAAGTAGAACCACAACATATAGTGGAGCGAGTATACTTCAGTGATGGAGATTATGGTCCGCCACCGGAAGTAGTTGAGCAGCGGGCAAAAAGTAAGAAGTCAAAAAATACAAGGAAACAACAGAAGCACTCAGATAAATACAGGAATTACCCAAAAGAAGAAGTTATACAACATTTGTAGGGGTTAACGGCCGTTAACCCATACCATAAGTAGTAGTTATGCGTAAATCCTGAAATAATTTGCTTCAAAGGGAGCATTTATGCAGCATCAGAATTATTCCTTTAGTATCTCCAAGAATTCAAATTTTGGGCGATACAGGTTTGTGGTTATCTGAAAATACTGAGCAACGTACTAATATTTATAGTTTTTATTTATCGGACAAATTGAGGTGCAGAATCTGAGTTTTAACTCAGACAAAGCCAGATTTTTCGCTCTTTCGGTGCTTCCTTCTGCTATACCACCTCAGTTAAAAAAACTCAGGGACTCTTGGTTAGTTGCTCACCCACTATTAGGTAAGTAACAAACTAAGAACCCCCAAAGTTCTTGAATTAAAGAAATTTTAAAGCAAGAGTTCTATAATCTTGCCTAAATCCCTATTTACTAGGATAAGGAGTTGATTGCATAGTCTAGGAGAGCATTATACTCTGTCAAAGCTTGAGGAGAAAGATCGCGAGGAGCGCAACCACGATTACGAGCAAAGCTTAAAGCTTCAACGTAAGGTGCAGTAGGTAAGCTCAGAGCACGATAAACTTCACGCTGACCAGCAATTCCCCACTCATCAAGAGGGCCAGTTCCACCAACTACTAAGCAGTAGCTGACTAAGCGCAGATAGTGTTTGATATCGCGTGCGCACTTCTCTTTAAAAACTGGTGTAGAGTTAGCTTGACCAGCATCATTCAAGTAAGGATACTTCTTGATGCAAGCATCATAGGCTTCTTTCGCAACTGCATCAAGATTGCTAGCTAGCTTTTCGGCTGCTTCCAGACGAGCTGCAGAGCGCTGGATAGAACCTTGTACGGATTCTAGATCGGAACTGCTAGGAAAACGACCTGCTGCATCAGCAGCGGTAACTACTGTGGTAATAACTGATTTCATGTCTTTATTCTCTTCTCTGTTTGACTTTAGTTAGATTGGTATTGAAACTTACTTGGCTAATCTTGACTTCTCCCCGCGATAAATCGACGGGGATTCTAAAAGGATACTGCGATTGGGGGTTAAAACCGCATTGGGTAATGTCTTTTTAGCTGACCAGAATTTTAACTTCACAGGACGAGTCAAAACGCCCCTAGACACTCGACTTAAATCAAAATTAAGTGTCGTGCTTACGAATTGATGCAGTGCACGGCTTTTCCCAAGAAAGAAAAAGATAGGATAGATTTTAATCCATCGAGTCCCATTTCATCCATCGCTTCAAAGACGATGGCTTTCATGCTCCCGTGTTAATTTGGTAATTAGCTTAGAGCAGCAATTACTTGATCAAAATAGCCACTTGCTTCAGCAACTAAGGTAGCGCAACGATCTTCTGTTACAGTAGCTCCCATTATGCGTTTCTTATCTCCTGCAAATTCGTCACTGGGCTGATCTTTGATGTGAGCTGCAGCTTGAGCTTTCATAATCTGAACAGCGCGAACTGTAGATGTAGCAGGAACACCTAATGCAGTGTAGGTTTCTTTTAAACCATTTAAGCAACGGTCGTTGAGAACAGAAGCATCACCAGCAAGTAGTGCGTAGGTAACATAGCGTAGGATGATTTCACCATCACGCAAGCAAGCAGCCATACGACGGTTAGGATAGCAGTTTCCACCAGCTTGGATTAATCCTTGGTTTTCACAGATCATTCCAGCAATAGCATCAGATACCATGCAGCTTGCGTTACTAGCAATGGCGTTAACTGCATCAAGACGTCTGTTGCCTTTAGCAATAAATTCTTTGAGGCTTTCTAACTCTTTACCACTAACAGGGGAAGTTGAGGCATCTGCTGAAACTACAGCTTTCGAAAAAGCATCTAACATTGAGCTCTCCTTAAAAATTGATTTTTTGTAACCTTGATTTGAAGTTTCTAATAAGAAGGTCTCTTTTGTCTCGCTTTCTGAGGAAGAAAGTAATAATTCGTAAACAAGTAAATATTTGTTACGATTTTCCAGCTAATTAGCCAATGGGATGTCCAGAAGCTACGCTCGAAACCAAATATTTAGGGTTTGCGCTCAAAAGTCTTTTTTAAGGAGTAGGGGACCCACCCCCAACCCCTCCAAGGAGGGGAGTAGGGGAGTAGGGGAGTATTTTTTTGCCCAACTCTTGCCCAAAATACGCTCCATGCATGAGCATGAAGGGCTGAAAACCAGGTACAATTTCTAGACCTAAAAAGTCTAAAACCTTTACCTGTAAATGCTTTGATATTTATTCAGCAAGCCCTATTTATCAAACAGGATTGGGTCGCGCAACCCCGCCTTGATCGGCGAAATATTTTTGGAGCGAAGCTCAAATCCCCTACTTCCCCTCCTGGCTCCCTCCTGGGAGGGGCGGGGGTGGGTTGGGTTAAGGGTGGGTTAACTTTTGTACGGGCACCCCGTACAGGAGCTTTGCGTCAGCTTTCCGGCCGTTCGCCCCTACAATATTGACTATTTTTTCTTAATGCTGAATTATACCGATGCTACCGGATTTGATATAACAATGACGAAAATAGGTTGTTAGGTTGTAATCCATAAGTCCTATAAGTATTCAACCGGACATGATATAACTCCCCTCTTCAAAATAAAATAAATATTTTTCTGTTTCTATAACTAAGAAACAAGTTAGTGTTTGATATAGATTGATGATGAACCATAACACAGAGAAACACTTTTCCCACTGTGCTCTGTTAAGAGTTCCCTGCTATAATTCAACGTTATACCAATTTAATTTGAGGATTATGAACCGTAAGCATTCAGCTATTAGCTGTCAGCTAGCCTCCTCCGGAGGAACTGCGGACTTCAGCAACAAGATTCTCTTCTTATAGGACAGTGTTTAAATTAACAACTGACTTTAAGGACAAGAAAGGCAACTTTTGTAGTAAGACAATTAAATATTGCTTTGATCCTAAACTAAAAGCAATAGCTGATAGCTGAAGTCCGCAGTTCCGACCATAGGAGGCTGGCTGACTGCTGAATGCTTACTATGAACCAGCGCTATTAAGTAAGCTGATAATATCTTGATAACCATTAAATTCTGCAAGCATTAAAGCCGTACAACCGCCTTGATTTTTATCATTCAAATTAGCACCATAATCAATTAATAGTTTTACAGCTTCAGCATGACCTTGATATGCTGCCCACATTAAAGCTGTCGCTTCATTATCATCTTTAAGATTAATATCAGCTCCTTTTTCTAAGAGTATTTTTAATGTTTCAATATCACCTTGATATGCTGCTTTCATCATAGGAGTAGAGCCACCTTGAGCAGGAATATTCACATCTGCCCCTACATCTAGCAAAACATTAATAATTTCTTGATGTTTTTGCCATATTGCCAAAGTTAAAGCTGTTTCTCCAAGATGTTTACTATTCAATAAAGATGTCAAATTTTGCTTTTCTATGTTGTTCAATAAAATTGATACAATATCTGTATACCCATGAAAAATTGCTCCAAATAAAGGTGTATCGCCTGCTTGATTTTTAGTAACAATTTCGGCCCCATAATTAAGCAGTAGTTTTACCATTTCAGTATGATTTTCTACTACAGCAAAACTTAAAGCTGTTTCCCCTTCTAAATCTTGAGAATTAACATCAGCATGAGCATCCAATAGAGTAGAAGCGATCGCTACATTTCCTTCTGCAGCAGCAGCCATCAAAGCTGTACCACCATTTCTACTTTTAATATTTACATCTGCCCCTGCTTCTAACAAAACTTTTACTACTTCTAAATGACCTAGATCGGCAGCTAAAATAAGTGGAGTCTCTCCATCTTTATCTTTAAAATTAATATCAGCACCAGCTTTTAATAGAGTATTTACAGCAGATAGATCGCCTGTTTCTGCTACTTGCATTAACCATGTTTTACCTTGTAAATTTCTAGTATTTACATTCACACCATGATTAATCAAAATTTCTCTCATTTCTGCATAATTACTATCAGCAACTATAGATAAAGTAGACTCATCTACCCCAGCCCCAGCATCTAGCAAGACCTTAACTACATCTTGATAACCTTGACTCGTTGCTAAACCCAAAGCTGTATCATGGTCTTTATCTACTACATTAACATCAGCTCCAGCAGCAATTAATTGCTTGGCCACTGCAATATAACCATTCATTGAAGCAACCATTAGTGGGGAACTACCATCATCATTTTTGGCATTGACATCAGCACCCCTACTTAGCAAAAGTTCTACCATTTCCACCCGTCCATGAGCTGCAGCTAACATTAAAGCTGTTGACCCAAACTTTTTTCTTATATAGTTGACATCAGCGCCTTTATCTAGTAGTGCAGAGGCTATTTGAGTGTACCCCTTTTCTGCAGCAATCATTAGAGCCGTTGTACCATCTAGAGCTTGAGCATTAGCATCAATATTTTGAGCCAGTAAGGTACATACTTGGGCCAAATTAGCATTTTTAACAGCCTGGACTAAGAAAATTTCTTCTTTTTGCGAAGCCATACCGACAACCATAATCTACGTTTTTAAGATCACATAAGATTAACTTGCTGTTATGCTAACTTTTATGAAGTTTTTTTACTAATCCCAGAGAGAAGATTAATTATGGATCTGCCAATTCCAGAATCTATTAAACCATGGCTCAATTTTTTTCATCCCGCCATTATGTGGGTACTTTTGGCCTTGACAATTTATGCCTTATATCTCGGCATCAAAGTTCGTAATAGTAGAACTGCTACAGATACAGAAAAGAAAAAAGAATTTGCTAAATTTAAAATCAAACATCACCAAGTTGGCTCTTTTATCTTAGCTTTTATGGTTTTAGGGTCTCTTGGTGGAATGGCCGTCACTTATATCAATAATGGAAAATTATTTTTTGGCCCTCATCTGTTAGCAGGGTTAGGGATGACAGGAGCGATCGCTATCTCTGCCTCTTTAACTCCTTTTATGCAGAAAGGGCAAGATTGGGCTCGCTACAGTCATATTGTTCTTAATGTGTCAATTCTTGGTCTTTTTAGCTGGCAAGCGGTAACGGGAGTCCAAATTCTGTTAAGGATTATTAGCAATATGTAAAAGATTGGAATCAATCAGGGGATTAATATTTTCCCTGATTTTCAGGTTCTATATCTTTACTTTCGTTTTCTTTGTTTGGGAAATGGCAAATTATGAGTGGTATGAAAATCTATTTGAGTTTTGTGACTCAAGCATTTAGATACTTGTTGTACTACTTTAAGTAATAAACTATCGCCAGTTTTCTGAATCAAACTAGGGGACATTTTCTGAATAAACTGGGGAAATTTTACACCTACAGTCAAATCTAAATCCCATTTTGCACCAGTAATCACAGGAGGCAGTCCAAACTTTTGAATCTCCTTGTGAGTAAAAAACTGTTCTGTGGGTAACTCTAGCAATTTCATTTCTGATTGAAAGTTTACTTGATATCCGGGAGGTGTATAATTAGGCACTGGAATATCTCTGATTTTATATATTCCTGCGGAGTCTGGTGGCACCAATTCTAGACCGACTCTAGCTTCAACCTGGTATCCAAAAGAACCAAATTTTCCAATCAACAAATCATAGCCATTTTCTCCAAGAGGCTCAACTTTCATCGGATGAGCGCATTGACAAAACCAACTTCTATGAGACGCAAAGTGCTTTGCTACAGTATCTACATCTGCATATAATTTCATGCAGTCATTATATTTTGTCTTAAACCAGGTAATTGAGCTAGTTTCCGAGAGGTCTGTTTCTGTTGCGCTTGCGTAGAAATCACTAACTAAGTTTTTGTCCATCTCTAAAGTTTGATGTCCTGCCAAGTTGCGATCCATGATTCATTCTCCCATGTATATATATATACACTATATCCAATATTTTGAGGATTTCCAAATTGCTATATAAACTAGATAGCAATCTTATTTGAGTTGTGAGATATTCTAGATTTTAGGGAATGGGGAATAGGGAATAGGGAACAGGTATGGGAGAAAAACCGAAGCAATAAAATTATCACAAATGATTTAATTCCTATACAAAGAATTTATATTTATCTTTAAAAGTTGAGAGTTATTGACTACTCCCCGGACTTAAGTCACCTATGCTTTACCCACATATTTCTTGACATAAAACGTAGACATTATTGACAAGTTATGGGTAAGTCTTAGTTCGTCTTTTCGGGAGAAAATGTATTGAAAAATACGTTTTTTGATAACTGTAGACAGGATTCTTCCTCCCGCTCCTCCCCATCCTCCCCATCCTCCCCACCCTCCCACAAGGGTTTCAGGAGTTATGGGTAAGGGATAGCTTAAGTCACGGGGATTCTAAGTTGATACTACGCAACAGGATAAATCCATGTTGCTTCGTTTTTCGAGCGCTGACCAAAGATATACTCTTTGGGGACAATTTCGCAGTGCCCCTACACAGTCGGCTTAAGTTTAACCCTGGCTTTGCGGCTTACTTTTGTGATTATATTTGCAGCCCCATTACAGTCTGCATTAATCAAGCAATTATTACCTGTTCTATACAAACCACGCTGTCTTGATGCAGTCGCTCATGGGGGAAACCCCCTTTGGCGGCGCTGCATCGCTTTATTCTCTTTCCTGACGGTTTCCAATCATTGGGTTTCTCACCATAATTAGGTAGATTGTCACCATCTAAAAATGAAGGGGCGAATGCCATTCGCCCCTACAAGTATAACTTTCCTCGGTCAAATAAAATACTTCGGATTAAAATCCGGCTCCTCGCTTTTCATCCATCGCTTAAAAGACGATGGCTTTCATGCTCCCGTGTTATTTAGGTAAAGACGATCAGGATTTGAAAACCCAAGTTGTCTCTTAACTAGAGAGACCGAGCTATCCGAAGACCCTATCTTTGACCAAGTCAGAAGTCAAAATTTAGAACTCAGAAGTCAGAAGTTAACCCACCTCGCCCTCCTCCTCCCAGGAGGGGAAGTAGGAGATTTGAGTTCCGCTCCAAAAATATTTCGCCTTAAAAGGCGGGGTTGCGCGACCCAATCCTGTTTGATAAAATTCCCTTCTAACCACTGACTACTAACTTCGAGTCAAAAATTGTTAAAATTTATAACTTTAATATAGATTGAAAAATGAAAGTATTTGTTGCTGGAGCAACTGGCCAAACAGGTCGTCGGATTGTACAAGAGTTAGTAAGACGAGATATTCCTGTAAAAGCTCTGGTTCGTGATTTAGAAACAGCTAAAGAAATTTTGCCTCCAGAAGCAGAGTTGGTAATAGGAGATGTCCTGAATTATCAAGGTCTTGACACTGCTATTGAAGATAGCACAGTACTGTTATGTGCTACGGGTGCTAAACCTAGTTTTGACTTTACTGGTCCATATAAGGTGGATTATGTAGGAACTAAAAATTTAGTGGATGTTGCTAAACAGAAAGGTATTGAACGTTTTATTTTAGTTTCATCCCTATGTGTGTCTAAATTTTTTCATCCCCTAAATTTGTTCTGGCTAATTTTGTTCTGGAAGAAACAAGCTGAAGGATATATTCAGAAAAGTGGTCTGAATTATACTATTGTTCGCCCTGGGGGTCTGAAAAATGATGATAATCAATTTCCTATTGTTATGGAATCTGCCGATCGCTTATTTGAGGGTAGTATTCCTCGAACAAAAGTAGCACAAGTTTCTGTTGAGGCAATATTTCAATCAGCAGCCTGTAATAAAATTGTGGAAATTGTTACTCAGGAAGAAGCACCAGAAAAATCTTGGGAAGAGCTATTCAAAATAATTAATAATTAATAATTAATAATTAATAATTACCTCTTCTTTTCAAGGAGAGGATTGATACTTAAGGAAATTTTTTCTTCTCTTAGTCGATTGGATATGCTTAGGAAACCTATCCATCCCACGACCGCTTTTTTCTCCTTTAAAGGAGAGGTTTTAAACCTTAATTATTCGGTAAAAGCAATTGAAAAATTGAGAGAGAATTCAAAGTTATTAGTAAGGTACACTCATTCAACCTGAGAAGGAATTATTCATTATTTTCTGTTTGTGTAGCATCCCGCAGGAAATGCTTACAGTAATAAGTTAAGATAATTTTTAAGTTATGCCACAGCAAATTTGAGAATTATTTCAATACAGTAATTGTTGTAAAAAAATTAGCTATTTTCATTAATTGATAATTGATAATTACCTCCGGTTTTAACCGTTACGGAATTGAATATCAGGAAATATTATTTATTCTCTTGGTCTATTGAATATGACGAGGAGACAAACTCTTGACAGAGCCACTCCGCTAACGCGATCCTTCGACCGCTTTTTTCCCCTAAAAAGGGTCGGCTTTAAACCTGAATTATTTAATTATTAATTATTAATTATTCGGTTAAAAAAGGGGGAGGGCTACTTTTTAAACTAGACATTTATTAGGAAAGTTTACTGCATGAAATTTATTGTAGAAAGCTGCAAAAAAAATGTTTAGAAAATCCCTCCTTGATTATTTAGATGCATAGGGTTAAACCTCAGATTATCAGAACACAGAAGTCAACGCCTTTTCATGCTCGTTTTATGTTGTTCAAACGCTTAATTGTTATATTTATAGTTATCATCTCTTTTGTTTCTTTTTCCCGAACTTTTAAGGGAAGTTTCAACATAGCTAAACAGGAAATAACTAAATTAATTTCTCCTACTCCTAATAAATATAATTACAATAATGGCAAAAAATGGCCTCAGCTAGCAATGAAAGGTGGAGATCCTTATATTCGTGCATTAATGCGAACTATTTCAGCTAGCGAATCTAATTATCCTCGACCTTATCATGTTGTTTATACAGGTAAAAATGTATCTAATCTGAGTAAACATCCAGACTGGTGTATTACTATCGTTTCTGGTCCGAATAAAGGAAATTGTACTACTGCAGCTGGACGATATCAAATGTTAACAAGTACTTGGTATCTCATGGCAAAACGTTATCATCCACAACGTGGCAGATTTATGTTTTGGGAATCTTACAGTTTTGAGCCAAAATATCAAGATGCTGTTGTACATGGTTGGTTAAGCGATCGCAAATATTGGAAGGCAGATATTCCTGGGTTATTAAGAAGGGGGAAATTAGACCGAGTTTTGCGGTTGTTATCTGGAACATGGACGAGTTTAGGATATGGAATTGAAACTAATTCTATGAGTAAGAATTTACCCAGAGTATATCGGGAAGTTTTGGAGAATGAATTAAGTCTTTCAGGGGATAATTTTTTGATAAAAATGAACAATCTTTGATAGTTGAGTATTTTCCTAAAGATGTTGACAATGGAGTGGTTGAAAAAGCTTTAAGAACTTTAGATTATCAGTTAATACTTCGACCAACTGTAGTAGCAGATATGCCTAGTAATTCAATTTGGTTTGGTTCAGAAGTAAGTATAAAAGAAGTTAAGTTAGTCGCAGAAAAATTAATTAGTTCAGGTGTGAAGATTAAAGCTATTCGACCTTTTAATAAAAAAGTAGAATTCTCAGATTTATTGATTCGAGTAGGAGCTGACCCAGAGGTAAAAAATAGACCGTCTTTAACATTAGAGGAAGTTAGGGGAAAATCTAGTTTTACTAGAGATGATTAATTCAAAAATTGAAATAGCAGTCAGCGGTCAGCGGTCAGCTATCAGCTTCTCAAGGTGTATAATGGGGAATTAAAACCTCCATAAAAGGGGCACCACTAATTTTCAAATATAGTGGGGGACTTAAACTTTGGATTTTTAGCTATTAGCTAGCCTCCTGCGCAAGAACTGCGTTATCAGCCATTAATTTTGGGGAATGTGAAAGCAACTTTTGAAATTGAGCAAAAAATAGAAGTTATTGTCAAACTTCCCTTCCTAAACCTTAGAAGTATTTATTCATTAATTAATTATCCACATACTATATTAAGCTATTTCAATAATTAAATAACTTCTATTCTAGAATTGTATAAATACAGTTATTGTGAGTACGATTATGGACTGCTACAACGAAAAAAAAAGAGTAGTAAAAACTTCAAATCAATGCCATAGTAAACCTCTTACTCCTCAGAAAAAAACTCTTTCAGATTTAGTGAAAGATTATCTAAAATATTACGATAATTATTATTCTTTTCAAGAACAATGGTGGGGCGATAAAAGTCTGAATTGGCAAGGTACTTTCAAAGAGAGCTTGGATGTCTAGGTTTCCTGATGGCAAAATGCACTCTCATCAACGTCGAGTATCCTGTGAACTACCGAACGCTTAAATCTTTGATAAAGCGTCGGCTTCTTACCCAGAAACTAGCGTAGTACTAGATTTCTTACGTCCTCTACTGCTACGTCTTACAGTTTGGCGATCAGCTTGATCCCGTGTCCCACAGGAAATAATTCGTAGTCCCTCGTCTCTGAGAGAAATAGCTGCGTTAATATCTCTGTCGTGTGTAGTATTACATGATTGACAAGTCCATCGCCTGATATCAAGGGGTAAGCTACCCACCTGATTTAAGCAAACATGACAAGTCTTAGAACTAGGAAAGAACCTATCAACTTCAACATAGGTTTTACCATTTTCTTCTGCTTTATATTTAAGCATGAGGAGTAAACATTCCCCATCCTACTTGCCCTATTGCTTTAGCTAGACAATGGTTTTTCATCATACCTTTAACGTTTAGATTTTCTGTTACTATGACTTGGTTTTCGTCAACTATTCTACGGGATAGTTTGTGTAGAAAATCCTCACGACAGTTAGTTATTTTGCGGTGGACTCTAGCAACTTTCTTTCTAGCTTTATTACGGTTATTAGACCCTTTTTCTTTTCTAGATAGTTGCTGTTGTTTTCGTTTTAAATTCTTTTCATGTTTAGTCAAAAATCTGGGATTATCATATTTTAAACCTGATGACGTTGTACAGAAGTGAGTTAACCCAACGTCAACCCCTACAGCTTTTCCTTCTGTTGATGATAATGGTTTCTCTTTACCATCTTCAAATAAAATTGAAGCAAAGTATCGATCGCAACAGTTTTTACTGATGGTTACAGTCTTAATTTTCTCCTCAATGGGACGATGAATAACAGCTTTTATTTCTCCCCTAACAGGGGATTATTAAGTAATCAGATAAAACCCTAACATTTTGAGGGTATTGAATTGACTGCTTTCCATGTTTTGATTTAAACCTAGGATATGCGAGTTCTACGTTCAAAGAAGTTATTGAAAGCTCCACCGAGATTTAAACACACTTGTTGTAAGCAAGACGAATAAGCCAAGGATAACCATTCATACTCTTTTTTAAGTTGAGGTATTAGCTTCTTAATTTCATATCCTGACAATCCTTTTCCCGTTTCTTTATATGTTTGGTTCATCAAATTCAGGCAGTAATTCCACAACCAGCGACAATTGCCAAAAGATTGACTTAAGGCTTCTTGTTGTTGGCTATTAGGGTAAAGTCTTACTTTGACTACTTTAAGCATAAGGAGCGAATTTTATTTGCTGTCAAGCAGTATATCATAAAAACACTGGCATTCAGGAGAGCACCAAAACAAGTTTATGGTGTCGGGATGAATGCCAGATTCAGCTAAATTAGGGGGAGGATTGAGAGTTTCACTCTGTCTCCTCGCTCATTCCCATTTATCCTGTTTCCTACCCCTACTAAAAGACTTTTTCAGCGAACCCTAATTACTTCAATATTCAATCTCCGCTACTCCCCTACTCGTCTTTTATTTTGAGAGCTAAATCATTAACAAATTCCCGCCATTTCCACCAACTCTACACAAACTTGATTCAAAAATTCCCGGTCTACTTGTTCTGGTAATTCAGTTTTTATCTCTTTAATCTCATCAAACAAATCATCAGCTAATCTTTTCACATCCTCATAAATAACATCCCCATTTCTAATCGATAATAAATACTCCGCATCTCCCACTTTTTTCCGATTCACATAAAGTACCCCCTCCCGCAAAATTTCAATTCCCATTCTTAACAACCTAATACAATGACTCATGTGTTTGGCATCATATCCACACTTCTTTTCTAACTCCTTCCGTTGCAAATTTCTACCTTTATTCCAACTACAATAAGCTTCCCATTGACTTAAACCTTGCCGATAAGCTTGAGTTAAGTGCAACAGATGAATAAAATCGTTTTTTGCTCGGGTATATTCTTGCACTTTTGGTAATAATTCCTCAGAAATAGGGTGCTGTTTAATAATCGCTTTATAATCAATTTTTTCTAACAACAAATCTCGTAGTTGCTGAGTTGGTTCTAAAAATTCTATACAGTCTCTAACCAACATATAAAGGAATTCCATAAAAGCATTAACCTCTGATTTTGTTAAAGGTCGATAGCTATTTTTATTCAGTCCAAAATCTTGAGGTTCTGGCTTTTTTGCTGGAGGATTTAATAGCCATTTTCTATGAGTTTCCACTCGTTTAATTTGAGAGTAAGCATAGCCCGCAAAAGAAGCTCTGATTTTTTGGGAAATAAATGCCTGACGATAGGAAATTAGCTTTTTTCCCACTGGCGATAAATGCAAGTAAAATTCTGAATCTAACCAGAGAGTTTCTAATATATTCGGATTATTGTTGTAGACCAAGGTCAGAAACTTTCTTAACTCATAAACCACACAATCTTTGACATTATCTAATACCGGATATAAACCTGTTCCTGGTTCATCCCAACCTTGGTCTTTTTGTTCAAAAGATTTGAAGCCTAAATAATAATCTTTAGGTGCAATAAAAACTCCTTTATAGTCAAAATCTGATGAAGGTGTAGAAGTACCGTAAGCTTGAGAACCTGTGAGGGCGAGTAATATTAATCCTGATTCTACTGTTTTTCTATTCATCTCTAAATTAAATTAAGTCAGAAGTCAAAAGTTATATAATGAAGACTCCTAAGAGGTTGTTTGAGAAGTCTCATTTGCTAAATCACGCGCCCCCTAAATCCCCCAATTTTGGGGGACTTTTACCAGCTAATGGATTCTTGTTCCCCCCAGAATTGGGGGGCTAGGGGGGCAAAATTCAGCATTAAACAACTTTTCAGATATCCTCTAAAACTTTTTTTAATAGCTTTTTGTCTGGGTGATCGCTTCGCGTATTACTTATGCTACCAATGTAATATAAAAATTAAATTCTTGCCAGAAAGATGTCAAGTGGCTGTTGTGATAGTGCAATTTTCTACTATTACGTATATCAAAATAGTAATGAATATCTTTTTTATTTCTGATTTTTAATAAATAGAGTGATTTTTGTTGACTGACTGCTCAGAGTAGTTGGATGAGAGCGCAAATGACTCCAAGTTCAGAACTCATAGGGATTTGACTCTACTATTGCGTATGTCGCAACAGTGATTAATATGTTTTTTATTTCTGATTTATAATAACTAGAGTGATTTTTGTTGGCTGATTGCTCAGAGTAGTTCGATGAGAGTGCAAATGACTCCAAGTTCAGAACTCATAGGGGTTTGACTCTACTATTGCGTATGTCGCAACAGTGATTAATATGTTTTTTATTTCTGATTTATAATAACTAGAGTGATTTTTGTTGGCTGATTGCTCAGAGTAGTTTGATGAGAGGGTAAATAACTTCAAGTTCAGAATTCATAGAGGTTTGACTCTACTATTGCGTATGTCACAATAGTAATGAATATATTTTTTATTTCTGATTTTTAATTTTAAATAAGTATTATCCTTTATGTTGCGTCAGAGTGTTTTGATCGGATAACAAATGACTGATAATTTCTGTAGAGCAATCAAGACTTGCAGAAAATCAAGTAAAATTTGCCCACCCTACTGGACTGACACATCTAATTCATAAAATTAGATTATTGGGGCGGGGGCGGGTTTACTCAGTCGTGGGTAAAACCATTAACTTAACGCGGAACCCGCCCCTACCCGCAGAACTCGCCCCTACCCGATGCACCATTTTAGGCGTTTCAGTCCACTACTTTAAATTGCGCTTTTTCTTTAAATGATTTTTTGTCCATTGCCATACCAGCAAAGCCGTTAAACTACTAACCACAACTGCTGCTGGAAAGGGATGAGGAAGTAAGCTATGGTTTTTTTGCCATGGCCAAGTAGCAGGTTGAGTAACTAAACCGAAAGTTGAGGCCAGAATAGCTCCCGTTCCTACCCCTAGACCGATCGCTTGAATGTTGTCTTGCAGTAATAGTTCGGCTTTTTGTCGTTGTTGGTCCCGTTCTGCTTGGTCTATTTCTACTAAACCGCGAATAGTAGCGATCGCTCTATCTAGTAAAAGTGAGCCTTGATGGAGATAGGTTAGGTCTGCTTGAATTTGTCGTTGGAAGCGTTGAAAGTCTAGGTTGGCATAGTCTTGCCAAATATTTAGTTGGCTCTGGGTTAATTTTTCTAGGCGGTTAATTTTGTTGAGATAATTTTCACGGTTGATATCTATTGTGTTTTGAAAGTTTCCTAAACTGCGGAGGTATTGAGAATTTTTTAGGGAGAGGTCTAGCAGATTTTTGATTTGTTGTTTGAGGTTTTTTAGTTGTTGGTCTGAAAGGGTAGATGAGTTAGCTAGGGAAGTTTTATGTAATATTTCTACGGGATTGGAAGTGGCTAATATTGCTTTTGACTCCGCACTCTCAATTCTCAATTTTTCTTCTCCAATAGTAGGAAGATAAACTGGAAATTTTTGAATAAGATCTTCGATTTTTTTGATATCTTCTAGGGCAGTTTTATATTCTTTTTTGCTGTCGGCAAAGTTTTGCTTGTTTTTATGATGATATAAAAATAGTTCTGGTAAATCCCATTGAATTTTGTTGAGTTTTTCTGTGGTAATTTCCGCAAAGATAAATAGGATAATTATGTGTCCGTAGGGATGATAATTATTGGGGTTTTGATATTCGTAAATATAGCCATCTAGAAGTTCGCCACTGGTATAAAAGGGTGGTGCATCTTCGAGGTTTTCGAGATTAAGAAAATTTTGTAAGTAACGGTCAGCAAGGGGTTTTAATTCTGCGGGAGTTTCGGGTTTTTCTGGGAGAAAACCGCTTAACATGATTGTGCTTCCCCAAAAGGCTTTTTTTTGTGTTTTTTGTAATGTTTGGTCTGAGTTGTGATTAATTCCTGAAAAAAACTGACGGGGTGGTTTTAATTGAGATAAGTTGGCAAAGGCAACTTTGTCTTTTCCTGGATTTTGGGGATGATAAATGGTGAGAGAAAAACTATATGTATCATTAAGAAATTGAGGATAGATAAATCCTTTGTATGGGGAGTTATTTGCTAGAGTAATTCTTTGGCAACCTCTGCCTTGAGGATGATAAATTAAGTCTAAATTCGGTAGACCGGAGTTGAGGAAGTCTGAGAAATCAGAGCGTAATTTTAATTTTGATGGATTCTGGTTTTGGTCTAATGCGCCATAATAATCTAAGAGGATTTGATAGAAAGTTTGAATGTCTGTAATTTTTAGTTCAAACTGTTGGTAATTCGTCAAATTTACCGTTTTTAAATGATAGGTAAACAAGCGAATATTAGGAGCATAAATAAATTCTTGATTGATATTCATTCTAATTATAAAGGTTGGTTATTGTAAGCAAACAGCTATCAGCATTCAGCTATCAGCTAATCTTGTGGTGCGGGCATCTTGCCCGCGATGGGTGTACCTCATAACAGTGGAAAGCGTTGTATTTAATCTGAGTTAACTCTGCTCACCCCTGATAAATGAAGGCTGAATTATTACTGGTTATACCAATTTGAAAAAAGAATGCTATAAAAAGTATATCTATAACACATATGCTTAAAAATAGCTAATTCAGTTCATTTTATATAGTTATTTATATCGTTTTCCCCTTTTTTTCAATGCTTACCCCTTCTTCCTTCTTCCCTCTTCCTTCTTTCTTACTTCTACTATTTGTAACAGACATTTATTAAATTGGTATTATTGGCGAATAATTAAGGTTTAAAACCTTTCCTTTAAAGGAGAAAAAATTTTCCTTCAGCGTTAATCATCTTCTTTTCAAGGAGAGATAATTGTTAATTATTAATTATTCATTATTAATTATTAATTGTTGACGGTTTTCTTGAGCGTCTTCAATTGCCGAGCGTAGGGAAATATTTGTAATTGGTTGGTCTCTGGGGTCGGGAGGTGGTGGGTATTCGTCATCTTTTATAGGGTCTTTCCTTGCACTTTTTAAAGCGTTTGTAATAGTTTTGTACTGGTTTTCCTTACACCATTTAGTAATTGTTAAATAGATATTTTTGGGTTCGTCATTTGTTTGCTCTAAATTTTTTTTCAGGTCTTCTAATTTTTGCCAAGCACTTTCAGGAAAAATCTGGCTATCTGGTTTTTTACTTTCTTGGTTCAGAACACTGATGAATTTACGGATAATCTCTTCGGTTTGTGGAACTGCCATTGTTTATTTTCACTCCAATTAATATCTACATCAGACATAATTATCAATTATATAACTGTTACTAAATGACTATATGATTTGACTAGGTTCTCAATCAGGTCTATAACTTTTACCCATTTATTTATACCCAAAATCAGCAACGCCATTCGCCTTATATCCCGATCGCTGTAAATGCTGACCAATATATAGGATTTGCAAAGGGGCGGTCGTCATCATACAACTCTAAGTATAACTCGCATTCTTCTAAAGAATCTTCACTCAGTTTCAGACCACCCCGCAACCAAGCCAAAACCTCCTCACAGGAAACATTCCGTAACCAAGATTGAGCTTCTCGTAATGCCTCTACCACTGAACCAAACTTTGGTAGCTCCAGATACAAGCGAATCATCAACAACGCCGTTGCTAAATCATCAGCTTCCCACAAACTACCCACAACTGTCCGAGTTCCTGCATAAAAAAAAGCACTGGCTAAACCTACATAGTCATCAGTAGGAGGAGTTTCTACTAAACCCATTTTGCAGGCAGAAAGGATTAAAAGGCGACAGTTAGGGATATCCAGATTCTCGAAGATGTCGAGAAATGTCAGTTTTTCCCGATTTGCTAGACGCAGATAAGAGTTGCGGGGAAATTCCTCATCGAACTCTCCGTGACAGGAAAAATGGATATAGGTAGTCTGACCCAAGAAATTCCTGGTTTTTTGTTGGTTGAGGGCAGTTTTAGTAGCTTTGTCATGGGGAAGAACGAGAATTTGTTGCGGGTCGAACTGACGGCACAACTGCTCCACTTCTAAATCTGCATAAGTAAGGTCTTGTGTAGGGTTTTGAATGGCGAAAAAAGGAGGCGAATGGGGGTCAAGAGGGGGTCGTTGAGAGAGATTATTAAAAATTTGGCAACTAGGAGAATATTGCACAAGAAATTTATCCCCTAGAAGTTGGCTTTCACTTTCGGAAATGGGAAGAGCGTGAAAAGGAATTAGGTGGAGTTCCCGATGTGGAATTAGAATTAATCGTTGATAGTTGGTAAGTTGCAAAAGTATTTTTGGTAGCTGCAAGGCTTGGCTGAGGATTTGTAAATATTTTTCTAGTTGGGTTTCCCAGGTGGTTTCGCCATAGTCGCTGCGGTAATCTCGAATGGCTTCTTGGAGTTGCTGATGGTCTTCGGGTGTGAAGGTGAGGTGGTGAATTTGGAAATTTTTGTCTGGGGTAGGAGTAATCAGGAAAAGGTAAAAGTTAGATTCATTATTGGCTGGGAGATACCATTCCAGGATGGCAGTTTCGGAGTTGAGCAGGTGCCTGAAGTCTGGCAGTTGGGGGGTAACTTGTTGGGTAAGGGCGAAGTCTGAGTCGCCAATTTCTTCTAGGAGTTGTTGGAATTCTTGATTGGCAGTTTGGAGTTGGGTACGGATGTTGGCTTCGGGTACGTAAGAAAAATTTTCTCCTCTTTCTTCTGCCAAACCTCCTCCTATTAATTCTTGCCTGTTGCCTGTTGCCTGTTGCCTACTATCCATAAGTTGTTGTTGGTAGGAGGCGATTTGGCGACGTAATTCGCTGATGCTTTGTTTTTGGTCATCGGTGGCATTTTTGGGATAGAGGTTGGCACTGTTGAGGAGTTCGATTAATGTTTGAGATTTACTACGCTCAACAGTGAGGATAGCTTGGCGATAGTCTTGATGCTTGATGCACGCTTGCACCATTTTTTCATAAATGATTAGGTTATTTTCTATAATTTCCCTTTTAGTAAGTTCGGAGACTGCCCAATAGCGACTTTTCTCTACACCAAGGATAGCTTGGTTGTAACCAGAGATAGCAATTTCCCAGTTTTCCATATCAATGCCCAGGTTGCCCAGGTTGCGACCTGTTCGGAGGCAGTCGAGAGGGAAAAAGTCAGGGGTATGGACTTGTAATGCTGCTTGGTAGCAGTCAATCGCTTGTTCCATATTCTCCCATTGCTCTCCTTGAATGCGGTTTTCGTAAGCATTTCCTAAATTATTTTGAGTTGTTGCCCACTCTTGGGGAAAAGCATCTAGGGTTAAGACTTGTAAAGCTGTTTCGTAGTAGGTAATAGCTATTTCTATATTCTCTGAGCGATCTCCTTGGATGCAGTCTGAGTAGGCAAGACCCAAATTATTTTGAGTTCTTGCCCATTCTTGGGGAAAAGCTTCACGGGTACGGACTTGTAAAGCTGCCTTGTAGCAGGCAATCGCCCTCTCCATATTCTCTGACTTTTCTCCTTTGATACGGTTCCAGTAAGCAATACCCAGATTATTTTGAGTTGTTGCCCACTCTTGGGGAAAAGTTTCACGGGTACGGACTTGTAAAGCTGCCTTGTAGTAGGCAATCGCCATCTCCACATTCTCTGAACGCTCTCCCTGGATGCGGTTACGGTAGGTATTCCCCAGATTATTTTGAGTTCTTGCCCATTCTTGGGGGAAAGTTTCACGAGTCCGACGAACTTGTAAAACTGCTTTGTGGTAGGCGATTGCCATCTCCACATTCTCTGAACGCTCTCCCTGGATGCGGTCATTGTAGGCATTCCCCAAATTATTTTGAGTTGTTGCCCAGTCTAGGGGAAAAGCTTCACGGGTACGGACTTGCAAAGCTGCTTCGTAGTAGGCAATAGCTATTTCTATATTCTCTGACTGCTCTCCTTTGATGCGGTTTGAGTAAGCAATACCCAGATTATTTTGAGCCATTGCCCACTCTTGAGGAAAAGCTTCACGAGTACGAACTTGTAAAGCTGCTTCATAGCAGGTGATGGCCATCTCCACATTCTCTGAACGCTCTCCTCTAATGCGGTCATTGTAGCTAATACCCAAATTGTTTTGGGTTGCTGCCCAGTTTTGGGGAAAAGCTTCTAGGGTATAGACTTGTAAAGCTGCTTCATAGCAGGCGATGGCTTTCTCCACATTTTCTGAATGCTCTCCCCTAATGCGAGTGCGATAGGCTTGTCCCAGATTATTTTGAGTCATTGCCCAGTCTTGGGGAAAAGCTTCTAGGGTATAGACTTGTAAAGCTGCTTCATAGCAGGCGATGGCTTTCTCCACATTCTCTGAACGCTCTCCTCTAATGCGGTCATTGTAGACAATACCCAGATTGTTTTGAGTCATTGCCCAGTCTTGAGGAAAAGCTTCACGAGTCCGAATTTGTAAAGCTGCTTCATAGCAGGCGATGGCTTTCTCCACATTCTCTGAATGCTCTCCTCTAATGCGGTCATTATAGGCCATACCCAGATTATTTTGAGTCAGTGCCCAATCTTGGGGAAAAGCTTCACGAGTCCGAATTTGTAAAGCTTCTTGGTAGAAGGCAATGGCTTTCTCTACATTCTCTGAACGCTCTCCCCTAATGCGAGTACGATAAGCTTCTCCCAGATTGTTTTGAGTCATTGCCCAGTCTTGGGGAAAAACTTCACGAGTCCGAATTTGTAAAGCTGCTTTGTAGCAAGCGATAGCTTTCTCCAGGTTCTCTGATCCCTCTCCTCTGATGCGTTCTGAGTATGCATTCCCCAGATTATTTTGAGTCATTGCCCAGTCTTGAGGAAAAACTTCACAGGTATAGACTTGTAAAGCTTCTTGATAGAAGGCGATCGCTATTTCCAGATTTTCTGAACGCTCTCCTCTAATGCGGTTACCGTAAGCCAGACCCAAATTATTTTGAGTCATTGCCCAGTCTTGGGGAAAAGCTTCTAGAGTTAAAACTTGTAAAACTTCTTTGTAGGAGGCGATAGCTATTTCCAGATTATTTGCTCCGTTGCCTAAAGGAAAGTTAAAAATATTAACAGCAAAATCATTAAGAATTTGTGCCAGAAATTGGTTTCTCTCAGAATTATCAGGGTCAAGCTTTGACTCAAACCACTCTTTGAGAACCTCTGCAAAAGTCAAGTCGAGTTTATCTTGATTTTTTGCTAGAAGTGGATAGACAACCCCAGGGTCACTATTACTGTCAACCTCAGCTTGCAAAACCTCCATCAAAAATCTCAAATATTCTTCAGGTGTCGCCTTTTTGGGAGCTACCCCACCACCGGGAGACTGGAGATTAAGCAACTCTGCCAATTGTTGTGCCAAATGCTGTAGAAATTGCGCCTGGTTTTCTTGCCCTTCCCGCTGCAAATTTTCCACTACTTGCCTGCACACCTGCACCAAACCCTCATCTATAAGTTCCGGGTGTCTGTTGAGAATTTCCGCTTCTTCCCCACTGGGGCAATTCAGCAATTCTTGAATTAGGGAAATGTAAGCTTGTAACCTTTCTTCGTCCATTAAGTTCATTAAACAGTAAGTTTGCTATCACCATATATATGCAATTTTGTCAAATTATTTCAATATGAACAAAGATGGCATACAACTCAATTCATCCGCCAAGAAGTAAATTTCTTGGCTCAAAGCAGAAGTCATCTAAAGATGACTAAAGATAGCTAATTTATTTCTGACTTTTGACTTGTGACTTCCGTGAAACGTTATAAGCCCTAAATTCTTTAAACATCTCTCACCAGTACTACCAAAATGTTAACTTTCTTTCAGGAGATGCGATCGCTAATCATCAACAAAAGCATAAATTTAATTTATTAATTCAGTCATTAAAATTATTTATTCCTATAAAACCAGCTCTGATTTTCTCCAAATCATTACAAAATATTTTACGTACTTGCGTTATTTCAGAAATTTGGTATCATACCCTGTACATAAGATATCATGGTTTTCTTATACCTAAAATTAAAAACTCCTATCTTTAAAAGACTGTAATTCAGTATTTACGTTAAGTATCAGCCTCATTATCTAAATTTTTCGCGAGGATGGATAACTTCAAAAAAACAAATTTTATCCAAGTATAAGTACTTAAGTAATTGTAGCTATTGACAAATTCACTATTTCTCCCTACTCCCTACTCCCTACCCTCTACTTACTGAAAAATTGGGTCTAAAGGTCCCCTTTTAAAGGAAAAAAAAGAATATCCCTGATGTCAAGCCTCCTTATTGCAGAGGTACTGATAACTGATAACTGAAATAGCAGGTGATGGGCTAGCAGACAAATAAATAAAATTGGGCGTCGTCATCTTTAAATATACTTCTCAATTGCCCATAGCCCATCACCAATAAAAATTTGAGTTAATCGTCCATACTATCTATACTGAGGGGCACCATATCACCATTATTCGTAAGTCCTAATAACATAGATTCATTTGCTCGTATCACTTTGCCAGTAAGCACACATCGTTCCTCCTGTTGGGCCGTTGCAGGAAGACTAGCTCGAATATCCGAATGGGAAAACTGTGGCCGATAATCTCCAGACTTTTGCTGGACATAGTTCCAGAGGATATCTCGAATCAAAGCTTGATAGCCCTTATTATTAGCCAGTCTTTTCAACCTATCCTTTAACTCCCTTTCCAAACGAATGCTAGTAACTTCCATATCAGTAGTTGAAGTTCTGGGTATTGTGTACATGATTTTTTTTCTCCTTAAAATTTTAGGTAGACATCTCTGTAATATTAGTGTAGTATAAAAAAGGTTAGATTTGAAACCCCAACTTTTTGAGAGCTTTCCTGTGAACCATTCATTTATTCAAGCCATCGATCAGTCAAAAAACAACCTATTTAAGGGTTGTGGGACTATTTCGTGGCTGATATTGGGAAAAATATTATGTAATGGAAATAGCTTTGGCATTGATTATGGAGGTTTGGAGCTACTCGAAAAATTTAATCATATTTTTCAAATTGAAGGGCCAAAGATTAGGTCAAATCAATTTCTCAGAAGCGGGAGGTACAGACCAAAAAAATCTGTACATAAATCAGACTAAAAGGTATAAAAATCTTTTTTCTAGCCCCCGCTTCCGAATAAGTAGAAGCAGGGGTTGTTAGTTTTAAATAGGACCGAGAAATAGAAAAATAAAATTAATTTTTGAATTCGGACAATTAAAAAGCATTAAGCATTTCAGTAGTTCAGCAATCAGCGGTCAGCTTGGCGCGGACTGCTCAAACAGATACCTAATTATATGGGCAAATTTTTAGGCTGAAGTGCTGAAATGCTAATAGCTGATAGCTAGTTAATTGAAAAACCAGTTGCTATAAAAAATCTAAAATTTAAAATTTAGGAGGTAAAGCAGTGACCAGCATGACTCAAGTATTAAACCAATCTGTAGTCGTATTTTCTCAGAACTACTTACCCATGACCCGCGTAAATATCAAGCGGGCGATCGCTCTGCTGGTGACTGGCAAAGCTGAACCTCTAAATTTTGATAATGGTAGTGGCTGGGCTGTGCGTTCTCCTAGTTTGGTCTTATATGTGCCGGAACAAATTCGCCTAACGATGGCCTCCCAAGAACGGGTGTGGAAAGTCCCCCCAGTCAACCGCAGGGAAGTGTTAAAGAGGGATCATCACCGTTGCCAATATTGCGGGACTACTAAACGTCTCACCTTAGATCATGTTATTCCTCGGTCTAGGGGTGGTAAACATAGTTGGGATAATGTAGTTACGGCTTGCGAAAGGTGCAATGCAATGAAAGGTAATCGTACTCCTACTGAGGCAGGGATGAAATTATCACACCAACCGAAAACACCAATACATCCGACTATTGCATTTGCTGAACAGTTCTGGCGCGAACGACAACACGAAGTTTAGAAGCTCTTATTTTGTTACTGAAGCAGACCTAAAAGGTTGTCTATAAAAGGACTTACGCAAATCAACCTTTAAAACACCATATGTAGGGGCGAATGGCATTTGCCCTCACTGGATTTAGTGCCCATGCGTAAGTCCTGTATAAGTTTCGTTAGTTCTAGGAATTGACATCCTCTCCAGCCTAAAGGCACGGAGATTCCTACTGAGCCGTAGCTCTTCGGCGGGTTGACGCTTCCTGGGCTGCTGCTACTTTGACAGTAGTCTTATGCTTGCCTCCACGTCCGTTTAGAGTTTCCGAGTGCCCCCCGGCAACTGCTAATAATGTAGCATATATTCAATTTACTTGCAAATAAAAAGTCCCCGCTTATGGGCGAGGCTTTAAACCCAATTTTTCGGTAACTAGAGCTAAATTTTGATGTCGTTATTTGAGCAGAAAACAGTCAAAATAATGATCCTATACCAATTTACTTTAAAGATGTCACAAATAGTTTCAAATTACATAAGTTAAATAATTTCCTGAAATTACTGTGGCAGAAAAGTTTGGATTCTATAAAATCTTACTTTTGACTTTTAACTTCCGTGAAAAAGTTTGGAGCCTATAAAATCTTACTTTTGACTTTTGACTTTTGACTTCGGTGCAACGGTATTTTTACTTTTAACTTCCGTGAAACGGTATTTGCGCCAGATGTTGCTAACAAAACTAATTTCAATAACTGCAAAGAGTTTTGAGTTTTGAGTTATGGATTAATTACTCAATAACATCCGAAGCTCTTCCAATTAAAAAAGGAGAGACCACCGGGAATGCTAAAGTTAACTTATACTGAATCTGGCTTTTATATGGAGCGTTTGGCTCAATCTCCCGAACAGTTGGTAGCACTGCGGGTAATCTTGGCTATGCGAGTTGGTCAAAAAATTTTAGTTGAACCAAGTTCTGCAGCTTTTTTGCTACCTGTAAGTTTACCTGAGTTGTCGATGTTGGAGATGGCTGTGCAAAAGGAGGGTGGAGATGATATTGCCCTTTGTGTTGCTGATGATGAGTTTGTGGAAGTTAGTTTAGGAGGAACTTGGATAACAGTAGATCCAGAATATGAGAATGGGATTTTTATTACTGCGTTGAGTGATCGGATTGAGTTGTTACTTTTTAAGTTATGGCAAGCGGCTGAGGCAAATGCGTCAGTGAGTCAGGAAGCAACTGATTATTGAAATTGTCAATAGGTAATATATAGAAACCATTTGGTATCTATTTAAAAATAGAGAAGGAGATGGGGAGATGGGGGATGGGGAGATGGGGAGATGGGGAGATGAGAGAATTTTTCTACCTGCTTACGCTATCGGGTGGCGCGGGATAACATTAGCTTTTTCCCCTATTCTCGTTCCTGAATTTCCACAATTTATGATGACTGAGGACTGCAAGCAAAAGCATATACCGGTTGCAAAGATTCCACTCAGGGGTTCTATATAAGTAATAATGTAGGGATGTTACATGGAACATCTCTAGAAGAATTTCAGGCAATATTCTCTTTATTTGTCAGAAATGCGATCGCTAATCATCCAAAAGTAATTTCAAATTAAAAATTAGACAAGAGGCATAAATAATAGGTTTAACTTATCATATCAATGATTTAAATTATTTATTATAATCAAAACAGCTCTGATTTTTCCCAAATTATTACAAAATATTTCACGCACTTGCGTTGTTTCAGCGATTTGGTATCATAATTAGTACATAGTATATAATGCTATTCTTGTAGCTAAAAGTAAAAAATCCTCTATTTAATCAAGCTACAACTTAGTATTTACGTTAATATCATCTCCAATATTCACATTTTTTGTCTGGTTGGATAACTTGAAAAAAACAAATTTTAGATAAGTAGAAGTGCTTAAGTAATCATAGCTATTGACGGATTAATGTTTATAAGGTAGGAAAGTAGTGATTCAAAACCGAATATTTCAGGAATCGTCATTTCAGTTGTCAGTTATCAGTTGTCAAAAATAATGGGTGTTGCTGAGTTAAGTGATGAATATAACTGGGGTGGGTATCCTGCCGATCCGAAAATATAGAGAACGGGAAAATATAAAGAACAGGAACGGGCAAGATGCCCATTCCACAAAACTATTAAAATCATCAGAAATATCCTAGCTATTTGTAGCAAAAATTTATCAATTTGGTATTACCGAATAATTAATAATTAATAATTAATAATTAATAATTAATTATTCTGGTTTAAAGCCTCCTCTTTTAAGGGGAAAAAAGCGGTAGAGGGATAGATGGGTTTCCTAACCATATCCAATAGACTAAGAGAAGAAATAATATTTCCTTATATTCAATTCCGTAACGGTTTTAACCAGAGGTAATTATCAATTATCCATTATCAATTATCCATTAATGAATTCTTCCTTCCCTCTGAGAATATGTCTTACAGCGAATTTACTCTCTCACAATTAGAATTTGAATTTAATTTTGTACTTCAGGAACGAGTTGAATTATTTAAGTCTATAAAATCTGTAAATCCTAGTACCTTATTGAAATAAATTTTGGCTGAAAATATTCCTTTGGCATTAGAAATTGATACAGAAAAAGCTCGTTTCCTGACAGAATGCTCCGCAAACAGAATTGATTATTTCTCCAATTATTGTGGAACTCAGAAAATACTTTAACCGCCAAATTAGTTTATTTTCTGGCACAGAATTTAATGTGGATAAAAGTAAGGGATTAACGGGAAGATGTGATTTTATCATTAGTTATTCTCCAAAGCAGTTAGAGGTAACTGCTCCTGTGATGACAATTGTTGAGGCAAAAAATGATAATATTAAATCTGGATTAGCTCAGTGTATTGCAGAAATGGTTGCTGCTCAATTGTTTAATCGACAGAAAAAAAATCAAATTTATTGTATTTATGGAATTGTTACAACAGGGAGTAATTAAAAATTTTAAGGTTGACAAAAATCAAGTTGAGATTGATATAAGTGAGTATTTTATGGGGAATTTGGAATATCTATTTGGAATTTTAATTTATATAATTGAAAATACTTTTTCTGATTGATTGTTTCGTAAAATATGGAGTATTAAATTTGTGGGTAAAACTGTATATAATGATGAAGTATTAGCAGGAATTTATAAATACCGAGAAGAATCTGTTAAATAGGGTTTGAGGAGACAGGAGACAGGAGAAATGGGAATTAGCGAGGAGGTAGGAGCTAAGTTTTGTAAGAATGATTTTTCTGCCCAAATCTTGACCAAAATCGGCTCATTTTTGAACCATTATCACTTAAAACCTCGCATTTTTTGATAGTTAAAAAGGCTAAAACCTTTATATATAAAGACTTTTAGATTTAATCAGCAAGCCCTAAATATTTTGATGATAATTTACAAGCTTATAGTTGGAGATTAAAAAAACAAGCTGTTAGTGGTAGAAAAATTATTTCTGCGCCACTGAAAAAACCTGGTTGAGAAACAAAATTTTTAAGAATTAAGAATCATCAGTTGTTAAGAACAAAGTTTTAGGAAGGCTTATTCACATTAACCTTACAAAAAGTAGAAAAAAGTTGGGTTTTGCTTCCTCAAGCAAACTTACACAATTTAAGATTTTTGGTTCTGACTGTTCAACGAGAAGACAAATCTTTTAAGAGTTAAAAATCATCGGTTGCTTAGAATAAACTTTTAGCAAGACTTATCCATAGGAGTAATACCAAATTCAAGAAAGATTGTTACAGTAAAATATAGATGCTTAACGGAATTGAAAAATCTTCACTTTTTATTTATTATACCTACCACCTAACACCTAACACCTAATACCTTGAATAGCCAATGTAGCAATATTTTTTGAAAATGGTATAACCTAACAAAAATTATAAAAATGTTGGGTTTTGCTTCTTCAACCCAACCTACACAATTTAAGATTTTTGGTTCTGACTTAAACATATTTGTAATGATTAGTTTTCTTTCTTATGCACAAGAGAAACCTAACTGTAATTGAGTATTTTCCTATTACTTTATGGATTATACTTAGTCTTCCCCGGCGAAAGTATAAGAACCTTTGCAATATATGTTGTAATTGTTACTGGCGATCTTCTTGAGCAATATATCGACGACCTTTAGCTTCCCCAGCATCTCTAGCTTCTTGAATTGCTTCCTCTGTTAAACCTCCTTGCTTGGCTCTAGTTTCAGTAAGTTCTAAGTTCTGGCGTTCAGCCTCAATTCTATTTCGTCTTATTTGATAATCCTGGTCAGTCTCATTATTAGGATAAGGTTATTAATCTTCACAATAGTACATTGCTGATGCTAACTCTACTTTTTTCAAAAGTTCTTGCTCTTTCTTCTCACTTTGCATATTTGCAATACTTTCACATGATGAGGAGGAAAGAATTACCCCGACTAAAACAAATATCTTGACAATATTGAATTTATTTACCGAATAATTAAGGTTTAATACCATTTTTAAAAAGAATGTTACGAATAATAAGCACCATAAACAGACTTTATCTGAAAGTTTTTTTCACGAAAAAAGTAATTTAAAACATCAAAAATGGTATTAAATATATCCACTCTGCATTCTGCATTCTAAATTCGCGCATTAGAATAAATACCCTAACTATTTGTAGCAAACATTTATCAATTTGGTATAAAGCCTCTCCTTTCAAGGAGAAAAAAGCGGTCGAGGGATGGCGAGGTCTCCTCGCCATATCCAATCGACCAAGAGAGAAAAATTTTTCCTTTGAGTCAATCCTCTTCTTTTCAAGGAGAGGTAATTATTAATTATTCATTATTCATTATTAATTGTTGAAGCTATACATAAAAGAATTTTTAATATATGAATTTAGCTTAACTTTCCTTTCAGTATAATCTTTTATCTTTAGGCATAGCTAACGTAAAATATCCTATTAAATCTTATGTTTTATAGACGAATACTAATATTAAAGTCTGAAAATATCGTAAATTGCCGTGTAAAATCAAGCTATAATACCTGAAACTTAACTATATCTGGAGTTTATGACTATTGCAGAGGTATTACAATTAGCAGATCGGTTAGTTTTCTCGAAAACTGGTAAACACTTAGATGATCTTCAACAGGTAGTTATCCAAGGAGTCTGGCAAGGTGAAAGTTATAGTCAAATTGGAGAATAATATCATCGTAGTGAGAGTCGAGTTAGAGATGTCGGTTATAGATTATGGCAAATTTTATCGGAGCAGTTAGGGGAAGATGTTAATAAAAATAATTTTCGTTCAACCATAGAAAGATTATTTATAAATTCATCGTTTATTAATTTGTTTAATCATAAAAATCATCACCATAGTTTTAATTTCTGTTCGCCGATATCTGAGCAACCACAACAACAACCAGATATTGAAAATCAAGTTGAACCTAAATCCTGCTATGAAGATTTAGGAATAGCACCTAAAATTAATTTTTTTTATGGCAGAAACGAAGAACTGAAAATTATCCATGATTGGATATTTTTACAAAAAGCTCGTTTGATTAGTGTTTTAGGATTAAGTGGAATTGGTAAAACAACTTTAGTGAAAAGATTCGTCGATCTAAACAGTAATTTTTTTGATGTTCTGATGTGGAAAAGTTTAAGATTTCCTCAACCGTTAAATTTGCTTTTAACTGAAATCTTCAATAATTTTTCTCTGGTAAATGATAGTGTCAGTCTTAATGAAGAAACCTGGAGAAAGTTGTTTGATATTTTACGCCATAAAAAATGCTTAATTATCTTGGATGACGTTCAGAATATTTTTACAGAAAAACAATTAGCAGGACAGTATCAACCAGAATATAGAGATTACAAAACATTCTTGAAAATGATGACTGAGATTGAACATCAAAGCTGTTTAATTTTAGTCAGTCAAGAGAAATCTCAAGAAATGAAATCTTTAAATGAGGAATTATATCCAATTAAAGTTTTAGAGTTAATAGGTTTATACGAAACAGAGCTTTTGAATCATCAAGATTTAGAGAATCCTGAATCTTGGTCTACCTTAATCAAACTCTATGAAGGAAATCCTTTATATTTACAGAATATAGCCGATTTAATTAAAGATGTATTTCAAGGTGATGTTTTAAGTTTTGTCAATGGGGACGAATTGATTTTAACAGAAGATTTGAAAGATCTATTTAATTCATTATTCGATAAATTATCTAAGGTCGAACAAAAAATTATTGTGGAAATGAGTCAACAAAACCAAGAATTTTCCATAGAGACTTTAAAAGAACATTTATCTTTATCATCGGCAGATTTGATTAATGGTTTACAATCTTTATCCAGACGATATATTTTACGAACAAATCCTCAAAATAAAAAAATGTTTCAACTTTCTCCAGTCTTTCGAGAATATCTTAAACAAGGTAATAATTTTCATCAATGACAAAACTCTATTAACCTGAATTAATTCTAGTTTTAAGAACTCAAATTTTCGTCCGAAGCGACCGACAGGGTTTCCCGGAGCATTCCGGGACGGAAAGCTATCTCAAATCCTAATCTTTCGTATCTCGTGCGTAAGTCCTGATGATATTACAAGAGTTTCAGCAAAAGTTGATTTATTTACTTGAGATGTTTTTATATTAATTAAATTTAGCGATCGCCAGTTAAAATCTTTAATTTTTTGTCAGGAATACCATTACGAATCATCAAAAGTAGTTTCAAACCCAAAATTAGACAAGGAGAGCAAGATATAGATTTAACTTATCAAATCAGCGATTAAAATTGTTTATTCTAATCAAAAAAACTCTGATTTTTCCCAGATCGTTACAAAATATTTCACCCACTTGCGTTGTTTCAGCAATATTGATTATTTCTCCAATTATTGTGGAACTCAGAAAATACTTTAACCGCCAAATTAGTTGATTTTCTGGCACAGAATTTAATGTGGATAAAAGTAAGGGATTAACGGGAAGATGTGATTTTATAATTAGTTCTTCTCCCAAACAGTTAGAGGTAACTGCTCCTGTAGTGACAATTGTTGAGGCAAAAACGATAATATTAAATCTGGATTAGCTCAGTGTATTGCGGAAATGGTTGCTGCTCAGTTGTTTAATCGACAGAAAAAAAATCAAATTTCTTGTATTTATGGAATTGTTACGACAGGAAGTAATTGGAAGTTTTGAAGGTTGCTAGAAAATCAAATTGAGATTGAAGCAGGAGAGCATTTTATTGGGAATTTGGAATCTCTGTTTGGAATTTTAATTTATATCATTGAAAATAGTTTTTCTAATTGATTGTTTCGTAAAACATGGGGTATTATAGCGAGTTTCATATCAGTCAAGTACACTGCTAGCAGGTAAAATTACTATAGTAATGAGTAGAATTATTTAAGTATATAGAACTTGTAAATCCTAATCTCAAAATAATTTTATAATTAAGATAAAACCAAAATATCTATTCCACCTGAGGGCAAATGAAGCAAACATAAACATTCACTATTTGTGAAATTAAACCTTTGTTTTAAGTCTTTTGAAAACTGGCTTAACTTCATAACCAATAGCTTCTGAAATTAACTTGCATTCTTCTGGAGTAACAAATTTTCTGACATATTCAGGAAATTTTTCTGGGATGTAAGTTTCTTCTAACCACTGATGAAATTTTCCGAGTAATTCATAGGGATAAATATTAGCAAGCTGTTCACCTCTTTTATCTGGATAATGGTGAATATACTGTTCAAAATCTGTTTCATATCCGTTCTGTCTTAGCCAATAACACCAAGTCAGACCTACTGAAATGTCAATAGTTGCTTTATCATGTAAAGGAACATTTTTAGATTCCAATTTCCTCATTAATTTACCAATTTCTTCAAAAACACACCATGTACTTTTTGGTAGTTCAGTTTTCTGTTCAAATAACTTTAAGCGTTCGTACCAAACACGTTGGTAAGGATGCAAATTTATAGGTTCTTGAGTAGCAGGTTTTTGACCTGTGAAAGGCCATTGCTCGATCCACTCAGACACCATCATTTCAATTTCAGGTGAGAGCCACATAGCAAAAGAAACAGCAAGCTTAGGATGAATCCAAACTTCTTGATGTTTACCTTCTCCTGTTTTTTCCACAAGCTCATAAACCTCTAGCTTAGTTTTATTCGATAAAAGCTCTATGTATTCAGTTGTTCCATTCTTTTCAAACCAGCTATTAGGATTTCTGTACTTTCCTGTTTTCTTTTTATATGCTCTCGCTAATTTAGTTGCATTAATATAGCCATCATAATTGCGCTGAGTAACTACTAATTCCCCAACAGGGTGTTCAATGTAGTTCATTCTAATTTATCCTTTTTGAAATAATTTACTTAATTTGTAAAATAACATTTGTTTATAACAAATAAAAGTAAATATTAGGTAGCATTTTCCGAACTGAAAAGTTCGTCAACCACTAATCATAGAATAAATTTTTGCTGTGGGGGTAATTTACTATAATTTTAATCTATGAAAAATATTATTGACACGAATTAACTCTCCCTTGAATATCTCAAATCCGCTAATAACTTTATGAATACAATGAGCAAAATTTTCCCAATAACGCTCGTATAGATAAATAATAATTCCAGCATAATTGGGATAGACATAATGTGATTTTATATCTGTATGATTTAGGGTTAAAATCCTATGATTTTCTTTAATGTTGACATACTCCCCGGCTATCAGGCACGGGGATTCTCACAAAAAGTGATTCTTTGCTCATCGACACAGCTTACTAAATTAAGTTGCCCATCATTAGCAGAGACTGTTGTCTCCCAAAGCGTTCCCTATTACTAGGAGGTTTCTGAATGCCCTGCCTTCGGCGCGCCGCTCCGCGTCTACAGTACCTTGATTCCACTCAATACCTATTATTTCTAATCCACGGCTCAAGATGTTTCGTGCTGCGTTTGTATCACGACATATTTCAGCATTACAACTGGGGCAAACATGAGTACGAGTTGATAAAGTTTTCTTAACTCTATGCCCACAATTAGAACAATCTTGAGAAGTGAATTTGGGATTTACGGAGACAACCGCTTTGTCCCAAATTTTTCCATAATATTCTAGCCATTGAGTGAATTGATACCACGCTGCATCAGATATTGACTTTGCCAAATGATGATTTTTGACCATGTTTTGTATCTTTAGATCTTCATAGACGACAACATAGTTAGATGCTACTACGCACCGGGCTTGCTTAATGCTCCAGTCTTTACGCTGCCTACTTACCTTCAAATGGCACTTGCCTAGTCTTTTTCTGGCTTTGTGGTAATTGTTTGATTGAGGTTTTTTGCCCTTCACAAACTTCTTACTTAATTGTCGTTGCCGACGTTTTAATTTTTTCTCTGACTTCCTCAAATATTGAGGATAAACAATAGCATTATCGTTTATGAATTCTAACTTTTTCTTTAACCCATTCCTGCCAATACTCCTCTCAATACATCTGCACTTACCCGGTCTGTAATCTTGACCACACCCACCCCAGTCGGCAACACAAACCTAACTTTACCCGCTTTAACCTTTTTATCAGTCTGCAAAGAAACCAAAATTTCCTCAATATCCAACCCACTCGGCAACCTCGTCGGTAAAGCAGCCTTTTCTATCAAAGCTAACTGACGGCGATCGCTCTGTTCATCCCACATCCCCAACTCCACCGCCAACCGACTCGCAGCCACCATCCCAATAGCCACCGCTTCACCATGAGTCACCATAGTATAACCAGTCAAACTTTCCACGGCATGACCAATAGTATGACCGTAATTCAAAATTGCCCTTAATCCCGATTCTTTTTCATCTTTCTCTACCACATCAGCCTTACTTTGGCAAGACCTAATCAAGATTTCTTCTAATAACCCTGCCGTGAGATGATTAATTTCATTAAGCTTCTGACTATTCTCCATCTTGGCAAATAATTCCGCATCCCAGATAGTTCCATATTTAATAACTTCTGCCATTCCACCCCGAAACTCACGCACAGGTAAAGTCTTCAATACTTCCGGGTCAATTAATACCAGACGTGGTTGGTGAAAAGCGCCGATGAGATTTTTACCTTGGGGATGATTGACTCCCGTTTTTCCGCCAATAGCAGCATCCACCATTGCTAATAGAGAAGTGGGAACTTGCACCACATTCAAACCCCGCAACCAAGTCGCTGCTGCAAACCCAGTCATATCGCCAACTACTCCACCTCCAAGAGCAACCATTGTCGAAGACCGCTCCATACGGTGTGCTAAAGCTGCATCGTAAATAGTGTTTAGGGTTTGAAAGTTTTTGTATTGTTCTCCAGCAGGGAGGATGCAGTGAGAAACATCAAAACCCGCTTGTTGGAGAGAGGCGATCGCTCTAGAACCATAATGACCAAATATTTCTGGGTTGGAGACCAGCAAGACCTTTTTGCCCAAGTTGAGGGGTTGCATTTTTGGCCAAGTTGGTCCAGGTTGCCAGGAGCGATCGCTATTTCATAAGACTTGGAGGGTAGTTGAACAGTGATAGATGCCATAGATAATTTCAGACTTTGCTATTTTGAACATTAAATATTAGACTTAATTTTATATTATTCGCCATTTTGGAGAAAAGTTAATGACTGTTGATGGAATTATTGCTTTCTTTGTATTATTTGTTGGTGGCTTAGGTGTAGCTACAGTTTTAATGTTTGGCTTGCGTGCTGTTAAGTTAATCTAGAATTGTATAGTAAGCATTCAGCAGTCAGCCATCAGCTATCAGCTATTGGTTTTAATTTTAGATAAAAGCTTTAATAATTGAGTCGGAATTAAATCTTACTACAAAAGCTGGCTATATTAATTGAAACCTGCTTATGAGAGCTGAGAGCTAATAGCTGTTTGCGCAGCATTCCGCAGGAAATACTTACATTTTATTAGCTCTCCCGTTAGACGTTTTTAATAGTTTAGCGGGAATTTATAAAAGACAAAAATCAAATATGAATAATCAAGTTACTGATTTAAAATTACTTTATGATACAGATTATTTTGATTGGTTAAAAAAGATGATTAAACTGCTAAATAATCGTCAATTAGAGAACATAGATTATGATAATTTAATTGCAGAGTTAAAAGCCTTGGGTAGAAGTGAAAGATGGTTTTTCTTGTAGTTAACTACTAATTTGGTGCGTTACATTTCATTAATTATCCTACCAGATAAGAAATCGTACTAAACCTTCATTAGGTAAATCAAATTTAAAGCCATCGTTTCCAGTTCCACCTGTCAGAATACCTCAAACCTTAAGACATTTGAGGGAAGTTTTCCTTGCCATCCTTCCCCTTGTTCTTCGTAAATTATCT
This sequence comes from Okeania sp. KiyG1, assembly GCF_014132355.1. Lineage (GTDB taxonomy): Bacteria > Cyanobacteriota > Cyanobacteriia > Cyanobacteriales > Microcoleaceae > Okeania. Next base: position 81,654 of record NZ_BLZO01000121.1, on the reverse strand, counting down.
GGATGGTATAGTAACTAGGTTTTAAGAGTTCGTATAACAATGTAATATCTTGCGGAACTTCGACCGTATTTTCGTCTCCAGGTGCTAGATCGATAGGCAAGTTTTTTCGTCTAGGACCGCCAGGTGAGAAAGCTCTGCGAGTTGCTTCTCCTAATTCTGTCAAAGGTATTTCTTTATCGTTAATGTCCTTAACAATAACCAGATGGTTAAACCAGAAACCAGGTTGCCAAATTGTTAGTTGTTTTTTGGAGACGTTCTTGATCGAGAAAGTGGGAATAATGGCTTCACCGACCGCAAATCTAGTTTGTATAAGACTTACTCTAGCTCGTAATCCAGCTACTTCTGCACCGTACTCATCAGCTTGACTATGGTTTTTCATTGCTAAGAAATCTAGATGATTAATGGAAAGGAACGATAATGAAACAGTCAAGATGAAGCCTAAACTGAACATAACGATGGGCAATGCTAATGCTTTTCGTTGAAAGCCATCGTTTTTCATAATAAATTCTCCTTGAAATCATGCCACTTTAGATACATTCTGGTTGGCTAAGTGTTTAGTTTTCTTCTTTTTGGTTGACAACACCCCTAATCCTAATAAAACTATACCAAGAGTAGTTGATGGTTCAGGAACGCAGGCTGTTAAATTAATGTCCTTCGCTGCTTTCCAACCGGGAAAACCATTAGCTTCTGCATTTCCTATTGCTGTATTAATTGGATTAATGGAGTTACCATCCGTAACCACAGAGGAAATAGTTCCAATAGTTGACATTCCGTTAACGAAATTCCCCTTGTTATCGTAAGTCCAGTCAAACCATCCCAGTACGTCGAAAGTCGTTTTCGGAAATGTAGGGTCAGTAAGGTTGTCCACAACTAGATAGGTTGTAAAATCAATCATGCTATTTTTATTCCCATCCCTTGGACGGTCAACAAACCGAGATGCTTTGCCTTCTTCGTGAATTTTGACACCGTTAAATACACCATTCGCCCATTCAGTGTCGTTGAAATAGTAGGGTTCATTATCTTCGTTCATATCAAATGGAAATGGGGCTGGATCTATGGCTGGTAGTTTACCGAGTACGGGGTCAGTCATCTCCATTACGTCATCAACAGTGTATTTTGTTTCTACGTTCACCCATCGAAAGTCATACCAATCATCTAGAAATGCCTTCTCAGGAGCAAAAAGAAATTCTCCAATAATGCGGCCAGAATCCTCTGTATCTATCTTGGCATCGAGAGTACCAATCACCATATCCATCCCATTAACTTTAGCTGTGATATCAACTGCTAAAGCTCTTTCCATATCTACAGCAGCTAAAGCTACTAGCACGGTAACACTTAAAGTAGACCACTTCATTTTCTTAATTCTCCGTAGTAGGTGGTAGGTAAAATTTAAAATTTAGTATATTCTTCACAATACAGAATTTATGCTGTAGCGATCGCTCACCTTTCTGTTCACCTATCCGTTCATTGTACTGATTCAAATTATTCACTTTTCCGACAATTCCTTCAGATATATTCAAATACTGATTCAAATTGTTCACTTTTCCGACAATTCCTTCAGATATATTCAAATTGTTTTCGTTGAGAGAGCAGATATAAATAATGGAGCGCTGCTCGTTTTCTCGATACTAACGCTCCACTATTAAAAATTAACCTTTATTCCTAAATTCACTAAGAGTTTCTTAGCTTTTCTGTTGACGCTTCAACATTGAACCTATCCCCAGCAAACCTAGAGCAAAAATACCCATGGCAGAACCAGGTTCCGGAACTGGTACGCAACGTGGGGGCGGAGTACCACCAGCACCTCCGTGAAAACTAACAGCTGGAGGTCCACAAAAATTACCAGTACTCATACCAATAGGATTATTGGGAATTACAGTAAAACCACCGCCAGTATTAGCCACAATTGTTGGTGCAGCGCTAGTGAATATATTTTTATTGTCACCAAGAGCTGTCGTAGGTCCAAGGTCGGTTACTTGGTATACTTGAAGTGGACCACTCATACTGGGTAAAAAATAAGTAAAGTCATCAATACCAGGATTGAAGCCAAAAAGAGTTATATCAAAAGGGGCTGGTGGCTTGTCCGGGTTACTTGCATCAAAATTGCCCATTAGTCGAAGTACCTCAATATCATCAGGCACATCTGCAATCAGAAGATTAATAGGTGAGTTATTCTCATCAATTGTGGCATTGATTTGCACAATATCATTGATAAGTGGATCGCCATTAAGTGTGGGAGAATACCCTATAGCACTTTCCAAAGTGAATACACCCGCAGTGATATCCATGCCATCTATCGTTAAACTGGGGGGTGGATTAATAGTCAGATCGAAAGCAAAAGCTGGCGCTCCAAGTAAAGAAAGGCCAAATGCAATTAAAGAAGTACGAGTAAAACTTTTAAACTGATAATTTTTCATAGTGAGATAAATTTCAAAATCTAAGTATTATTCACGATACAGAATTTATGTCGCAGCGATCGCTCACCTTTTTGTTCACTTATCCGTTCATTTACTGATTAAAATTGTTCACTTTGTGTTCAGTTTCACTGCACAACTAAGTAAAATTTTCTATTTAAAGTACTATGGACAACATTATCTGGCAAAGTTGGACCAAGACTTGAACTACTCTGGGGTACTTTGAAAAAATATTGTCTATAAATAAAAGCCAATTTCATCAAAGCTTATGAAAATTGCTGTAAATATTAAAAAAAATCAAAATTATGGCCCTCAGTTCATTATTGTAGAGTGTGCTATGACGACATGTTTTCGTTGATAGAGCAGATAAAAATAATGGAGTGCTGCTCGTTTTGCCGATACTAACGCTCCATTATTAAAAACTAACTTTTATTCCTAAATTCACTAATATCAAGTGCCGCCTCCAGAGGAGGTACGCTTGCGGATAATTAATTCTAATGCTGTAGATAGGTCAAGTGAGGCGCAACCCAACAGATACATATTTTTCTTTGCTTACCTTTGTGGGACTTTGCTACCTTTCCCAACCCCACCTAACTCTAAATTTCACTGGTAGCTTTGTTTCCCGATCTGTGTTGTTTCTTTTTGCTAAGTAGCCGTGTAAAAATAACTTGAACAATTTAAGCTATTGTTCTCGGCTTAATCATATAATTCCATTCACCATGAAAAAAGTCTGGCTCAATTCTAATGGCATTAAATTCTTCGCGACTTACTTTAATTCCTGTTTCGTAAAAATTTTCGTCTAGGTGAGCAACTACATTCAATCCTTGTGTGGTAGTAGTATTGTTAATAAGATTAATCACGACTTGCAAGCTACTTAGGGGTCTGCCACGCCAGTTTTGGGTGATCTGGCAAAACAAGCGATGTTCAATTTTGTTCCATTTACTGGTACCGGGAGGGAAATGACACACATGAATAGTTCGATTAATCTCGTCAGCAAATTCTTGTAGTTCTAACTTCCATAGTCGGGAGCGATAACTATTACTACCACCACAGTCAGCTGTAATCATTATCTTTTGACTATCTGGATAAAGTTCTTCACCCATTGAGTACCACCAATGGCGAATCGACTCCACTGCAAAGCAGGCTGTGTCGTGGTCAATGCCAACATTCACCCATCCAGTATTCAAAGTTAAGTCATAAATTCCATAGGGAATTGCTTTACCCAATTTCGGGTCAGCAAAGTCGTGCATTCGTACTTCTATTGGTTGTCCATGAACACACCATTCATGACCAGAGTTCTTAAAATCCCCAATTAATTCTTTTTTCTTGGTATCAACAGAAATGACTGGTTGATTTTCAGATTGGAAATATCTAACTTGTTGAGCAATATGTAAAAACTGAGCATCTCGATCTGGGTGAGATGAGCGATCGCGAGTCTTACGATTTGATTGTAGGCTGTAACCAAGAGACTCCAGTAAATTATAAACACTTTTAGGGCTGATTCTGTGTCCCCCTTGATTCAATCCTGCTGCTAATTTAGCTACACTTTTTGAGGTCCATTTCAGAGGAGATTCTGGGTCTCCTAAAGTCGCGGGTTCAATCAGTAATTCCAAATCTGTTAACAGAGTTGGGTCTTTTTCCTCTAGTAGTTTACGGCCACCACCAAATTCACGAATTCGATCGCTGTAGTCCGATCTTGTTGTTCCATCTGATTTACAGAGATTATCTATACCAGCATGAATTGTTGTCCGCGAAAGTCCAGTTGCTTTGGCCACCAAGGTGAGACCTCCCCAACCCAGGCTTTGAGCTTCAATAGCTGCCCATATACGTCGTGTTTTTTCGTTTAAGTAAGGCCACAACAATTCATACTTGTCTTGAATAGTTTTGACTACAGAGTTATCAGACATATTACCCAACAATAAACGTGATACTTTTATTATTTAGCTTTGGAGGTAATTTGTTCAAGTTATTTTTACACGGCTCCTAAGTACCATCATTCCACCTAAACCTAGAAGCGATAAAATGGCAGTTGGCTCAGGAGTAGGCTTAAGTGATACTTGATCGGTGAATACAATGGGATGGTCTTCCAGATTAGATCCAGCAGCAAACTGAGCAGATAGCCAATTAAAACCAGGGACATCTACAGTGGGAACTTCAACCTCAAACCATAACTTAAATACCTCATTGTCCCCAAGATTAGGGATATCAAATGGATTGACCATTGCCCGTAAACCAGACCATTCTCCACCCATAGGTGCATCCCCTGTCAGGTCTGCGCTTACTTCTGAGTTCAGATCAAAATCAAATATGGGATTGCCATCCTCATCTAACAACTCCATAACTTCATGAGTAACAATGTTAGTTTTAGCAACCATTGCATCTTTCACAGAAATAGAAGGTAACGTCATATCTGGTTCTGGGAAAAACGCTAAACCACAGTCACATATTTGGGTATCACCAATACTGAACAACCCTTCTTCTTTTCCTGGTAGTTCAAGTCCAATCCAGAAACTCGTTATTCCATTTTCATCACCATGATTTTCAATCCAAATCTTGGGTGGTTCCTCTATAGGAGGAACCATTGTGCAAGCTAGTACAGGTTCAGCTAGGAAAACAGTAGCAGCAGTCATCATTGCCAATGTTTTTCCTATTCTGGCAAAGTTAGTTAGTTTGTTACTTGGCTTTTCAGTGTTTTTCATGGGCTTTTTTGAGTCTCGCTCAAAAGAAAGTTCTAAAGTAGACTACCTATTTCTGGTGGGAGGTAGAATTCAAAATCTATATTATTCACAATACAGAATTTATGCTCTAGCGATCGCTCACCTTTTTGTTCACCTATCCGTTCATTTACTGATTCAAATTGTTCACTTTCTGTTCACTTTCCTATCCAAATTGTTCACTTTTTGTTCAATTTAACTGCACAACTGAGCAAAATTTTCAATTTCAAGTACTATGGACAACATTATCTGGCAAAGTTGGACCAAGACTTAGACTATTCTGGGGTGCTTGGAAAAAATATTGTCTTTGAAGAAGGAGTCAGGAGTCAGGTAGGGGAGCCGTCGGATTGGCGACGTACAGGAGAATGGGGTCGATGGGGATTCTCACCCCACCAACCGCATTTGCACCGCGGGTGACGCTAGGGTATTAAACCCATAAGGAATAAAGATAAATAAAAGCCGATTTTATAAAGGCTCCTGAAAAGTTCGATTTAAATATTAAGATCAATTTCAAAATCAAAATTATGGCCTTCAGTTCATTATTGTAGGGTTTGCCATGAAGACCAAAAATATAGGGGTTGCACATTATGGAATGATACTACAAAAAATTGGTTTAGATTTTGACTAAAAAAACCTAATATTAATCATTCTAGCAATTCTCAAATCTAAAATCCTGTTCATCAAAAATCTCAAATCATTTGTCACTGTGCAACGCCAAAATATAAGCTGTGAAAAGTATTGAAAAATCCGTCGCCGGGCACCATTGAATATGTGTCGGTCCACTGCTATTAGCTCAGGAACTACTAATTTGGTGTATTACATTTCATTAACGCACCTGACAAGATCGGTGATCGCACTATTAGTTAAAAGACTACTAATTTGGTGTGTTACATTTCATTAACGCACCCTATCGGCGATCGCACTACACACACAAATTATTTTCAATTCTATCCTTGTTTAAGCTTTTTCAAGCGAGACATTAACCCTAATCCTCCTAATGCTAATAAGGCAACTAAGGATGTTGGTTCAGGAGCCTGAGCTAACTTTGATTCTAAAATCCACTCAGTACCTACAGGTATATCTATACCATCCACGCCAGCAACCTGAAATTCAGAGTCTACAATTTTATCCAGTGCTGACCAACCAGCTACACTGTTAAAAGTTCCAAAGCCAATATCGAAAGAATTTCCATCCTCTACACGACCTCCATTTTGGTCGGCAGTAAATCTATCAATATATATTGGACCCAATGGGTTATTAGGTATTTGTCCAGGATTAAGTGCAATTTTATGGACACCTTCTATCTTAATACAATCAAATGTTGTTGGGGTGAGGTCAGATGGAAGATTATCACACGATTGAAATACTCCATCATTTGGGCTATTTTCCTCAGTTATAGTAAGGCTCCAATTTTCTCCTTCTTCAGTTTTTGTGACTCCGTTGAGAAATTCGCCATCAAAAAATGTTACAAATGTAGCGTTTCGGGGTTTATCTATCGGATTAACAATTTTTAAAATGGCAGCTTTTGTGGATTGCTGTTGAGCTAATAGCATCATAGAAAAAGTAGCAAATGCTGTGGAGAACTTTACTAATTGAGCTTTTTCATTGAAAATTTCCTGATTTTAAATTAGTGTTAATTGATGGTTAAATATCGGTTCTAAATTAGATTAATAGTTTTCTATGAATTTGTCTATAATTTTCACATTCTTCATATATAACCTTCACATTCTTCATATATAACCTTCACATTCTTCATATATCGGTAGGGCTTATCTATATTTTTACGAAAAGAAAGACAGTGGTATAAAGCCTCCCCTTTTAATACCAATTCCCATGCATTATTGCTATACTCGGGCAATACTTCAGTTGTCAACTAATCAGCACAAGCAAAATTACTTTGCATGCTAATTTTAGCTTGCGTTAATGTTAATTATTCTTATGTTTGCTTCCCCTCCACCGGAGGGGTTAGGGGTAGGTTCACTCCCCCACTCCCCTACTCCCCTGCTCTAAAAAATGTAGAAAAGTTTTTGATAAATGGTATAAGGGGATAAAAAAAGAGAACATTCCAGATTTCAAGCCTCCTTATTGCAGAGGTACTGATAACTGAAGGGCGCAGTTCCTCAGGACGAGGCTAACTGATAACTGAAATGACTCTCTCAGAACAATCCCACGGTGGTTCACTTTTCTGTTCACCTATACGTTAATTTACTTATTTTACTGATTCAAATTGTTAATTTTTTGTACAATTCCACTACATAACTAAGTAAAATTGTTTATATAAAGTAGTATAGATAACATAATAATCTTACAAATGGGGTGTTTTGAAAAAATCTTATCTATAAAAATCAAAGTCGATTTCATAAAAGCTCCTGAAAAGTCTGATTTAAGTATTAGTACCAATTTATTTAAAAATAAACATTATGGCCCTCAGAGCATCTACACAGGGACTAAAAATAGTGGAGCAGGCTAGAAAACAGAAAAACTGGACAAAAGCTGCTCCCCAATGGCTAAAGGCTGCTTATACCTCCGAAGCAACCTTGAGAAGGTTTTGGCGCAGAGAACCTATTAAACAAAAAACTTTTCAAGATATCTGTAAAGCTGTCAATGTTAATTGGCAAGAAATAGTAGAGCAAAGCAAATCTACAGTACCAGACTCCAATTTTGTTGGCCGGGAAGAGGCCATTAATGGTCTGAACCAACTCATCGCCCAAGGGTCTAAATTAATTCTCATTCAAGGGGAGGGAGGCATAGGTAAAACTACTTTGGCCCGCTACTTTTTTGATACTCAAGGGTTTGATTTGACTATTAAATTGCATATTGCCATGGAGAGAGAAAATATCATCTCGGTGGAGTTGGTAATAGAGGAATGGTTGCAATGCTATTTTGCGGAAGAGCCGGGAAGAGAATTTGGCATTACTTTAGACCGTTTACGACGTCAGCTCCGAAATAGTACACAAAAGATTGGCATACTTATCGATCGCCTCGAACCAGCGTTGCAAAGAGGTCGTTTTGTGCCTCAACATCGCTGCTACGCAGAATTATTGAGGATGCTAGCTAGCCCAAATTTAAACTCTGTCACCCTGCTTACCAGTCGCGAAAAGTTATCTGAACCTGCTTTTCTGGTGGAAATTTATCGTTTGACTGGGTTGAGTGAGGTAGCTTGGCAAGAGTTTTTTTGCAGTCACCAGGTTGAGATAGATACTGCTGCTTTAAAGGAAATGCACTATGCTTATGGTGGTAATGCGGAAACAATGTGTATTCTTGCTAATGCCATCCGCGTTGACTTTGAGAGAAATTTAAAGGCTTATTGGCAAGAAAACCGCCACGACTTGCTTGTCGATCCGACCTTGGAAAATTTGATTGAAGGACAATTTGATAAACTTCAGAGCGATCGCCCCCAAGCTGCTCGACTCCTGTTTCGTTTAGGGTGTTACCGTTATCAAGAAATTCCTACTTTACCCAAGGCAGCACTTTTATGTTTATTGTGGGATGTGCCAATATTCCGTCGAGAAAGGGTCATCAAAGCTTTACGCGATCGCGCTTTAATTGATTGGTGTGAGGATGGTTATTACCTCCATCCGGTAATGCACGCTAAGGCTAGGGAAAGGTTGAAGGGGGAATTTAGGAATAATATTGTGGGTAAGTTGGAGGCAGTAGAAACAGGTAAGGAAGAGTGTCAGGAATGGTTATTAGCTAACCGTGCGGCTGCGCAATTTTATCTTGAGGTCCATGAAGTTGAGTCGGAAATAACTCAGAAATATGCTTTTGAGGCTATTGAGCATTTAGCAACTATTGGAGATTTTGAGGAATGTTGTAAGGTCTTATTATATAAGATTTTAGCAGCAGATAAAATTGAAAATCTTAGGGGTACAGCTAACCTCTGGAATAATATGTCGCGGTTTATTGCTAGTAGCGAAAAAATCATTGATCGCTTATCTGGAATACAAAGAGCGCTTCTTCTTATTCCTCTAGGAACAATTTATTCAGAAGTGGGTAAAAATAGTCAAGCACTGAATATTAGCGAACAAATTATTGCTATTACTAGGGAAAAAGATGAGTCAGACGAACAAGTTGGTTTTGCTCGGATGTCTGCTTATTCAATAGCAGGTAAAGCTTATCGTTATCTAGGGAATTTACACAAGGCTGAAGTTGCTTGTCAACAGGCTAATAAAATTGCTTCAAAATCTGGTAAAAACTATTGGCAAGCCATAGCTTTTTATGGTTTAGGAGCAGTTTATCTGGAAAAAGATAGACCAAGGAAAGCTTTGCGTCATTTTTTTGCTGCAGCAATTTATGCCAAACTCGGTGGAATTACTCAAGAGTTGAAAAGGGAGATGAAAAAGCTATTTGGATTACTATTTAATCCGACAAATGACCAAATAGCTGAAGTTCAAAAATTCTTTCAAAAATATAATCATAATGAGCGAGAAGACCGGATTAAAAAGTTTAATATTCTCTGGAATATTGCTAGATGTTTCAATGCAATGAAATCTTTTGAAGTGGCTAAGAAAGTTTTAGATTTAGCTCAAAAATTGCTGGAGACAGAAGATAATAATCAACAATGTTTATTAGCTTTAGAATTGGCAATTTATTACTCTGCCAAAAAGCAAATACAAGTAGCACAAGAATGTTATGAAAAAGCGTTAGATTTATCTGTCAATCAAGGTGAAAAATGGTCAAGAGCTCATCCACTAAAATGTTATGCTAATTGGCTTTTTACTCAAGGTAAATATTCGGAAGCTCTAGCAAAATATAGGCATTTAGAAGAGTTACTGCAAGAAACTGAGTTTTACTCTATGCAAGCCTATAATTACTATTATCTAGGTCTGACTATTTTACAAATTCATCCTGAGCAACAACAACAAGCTCACAAGCATCTGAAAAAAGCTAAAAATATTGCTAAAGAAGTGGAATTAATATTGTCTGAAAGAGAATAGGGAAGTGGGGGAGTGGGGGAGTGCGGGAAGTGTGGGGAGACAGAGAAAGTGGGAGGAATAATTGTAGCTGTATCTTTACTGTGCTTGTCTGCTCAAAGTCCTAACTTTTTGGTGACTCAAGCTGAAAAATTTGCACTTTTTTTGCTCCAAAAAGGCACTTATCTTTATTAATCAGTTCTTTAAGATTTAATCAGCAAACCCTAAGTATTCAACCAGAGCTAATCAAATCTTACTTTTAACTTTTAACTTTTGAATGCATGACTTCTAACTTTGAAAGTGGGAGGAATAATTGTAGCTGTATCTTTACTGTGCTTGTCTGCTCAAAGTCCTAACTTTTGGTGACTCAAGCTGAAAAATTTGCACTTTTTTTTTGCTCCAAAAAGGCACTTATCTTTATTAATCAGTTCTTTGAGATTTAATCAGCAAACCCTAAGTATTCAACCAGAGCTAATCAAATCTTACTTTTAACTTTTAACTTTTGAATGCATGACTTCTAACTTTGAAAGTGGGAGGAATAATTGTAGCTGTATCTTTACTGTGCTTGTCTGCTCAAAGTCCTAACTTTTTGGTGACTCAAGCTGAAAAATTTGCACTTTTTTTTGCTCCAAAAAGGCACTTATCTTTATTAATCAGTTCTGTGAGATTTAATCAGCAAACCCTAAGTATTCAACCAGAGCTAATCAAATCTTACTTTTAACTTTTAACTTTGAAAGTGGGAGGAATAATTGTAGGTGTATCTTTACTGTACTTGTCTACTCAAAGTCTTAACTTTGTAGTGACTCAAGCTGAAAAATTTGCACTTTTTTTGCTCCAAAAAGGCACTTATCTTTATTAATCAGTTCTGTGAGATTTAATCAGCAAACCCTAAGTATTCAACCAGAGCTAATCAAATCTTACTTTTGACTTTTAACTTTGAAAGTGGGAGGAATAATTGTAGGTGTATCTTTACTGTACTTGTCTGCTCAAAGTCTTAACTTTGTGGTGACTCAAGCTGAAAAATTTGCACTTTTTTTGCTCCAAAAGGCACTTATCTTTATTAATCAGTTCTGTGAGATTTAATCAGCAAACCCTAAGTATTCAACTAGAGCTAATAAAATCTTACTTTTGACTTTTAACTTTTAACTTTGAAAGTGGGAGGAATAATTGTAGCTGTATCTTTACTGTGCTTGTCTGCTCAAAGTCTTAACTTTGTGGTGACTCAAGCTGAAAAATTTGCACTTTTTTTGCTCCAAAAAGGCACTTATCTTTATTAATCAGTTCTGTGAGATTTAATCAGCAAACCCTAAGTATTCAACCAGAGCTAATCAAATCTTACTTTTGACTTTTAACTTTGAAAGTGGGAGGAATAATTGTAGGTGTATCTTTACTGTACTTGTCTGCTCAAAGTCTTAACTTTGTGGTGACTCAAGCTGAAAAATTTGCACTTTTTTTGCTCCAAAAAGGCACTTATCTTTATTAATCAGTTCTGTGAGATTTAATCAGCAAACCCTCAGTATTCAACTAGAGCTAATCAAATCTAACTTTTAAATGCATGACTTTTCAATGGATGAGTTTTGACTTTTGACTTTGAAAGTGGGAGGAATAATTGTAGGTGTATCTTGACTGTGCTTGTCTGCTCAAAGTCTTAACTTTGTGGTGACTCAAGCTGAAAAATTTGCACTTTTTTTTGCTCCAAAAAGGCACTTATCTTTATTAATCAGTTCTGTGAGATTTAATCAGCAAACCCTCAGTATTCAACCAGAGATAATCAAATCTTACTTTTGACTTTTAACTTTGAAAGTGGGAGGAATAATTGTAGCTGTATCTTGACTGTGCTTGTCTCCTCAAAGTCTTAACTTTGTGGTGACTCAAGCTGAAAAATTTGCACTTTTTTTTGCTCCAAAAAAGCACTTATCTTTATTAATCAGTTCTGTGAGATTTAATCAGCAAACCCTAAGTATTCAACTAGAGCTAATCAAATCTTACTTTTAAATGCATGACTTTTGAATGGATGAGTTTTGACTTTTGACTTTGAAAGTGGGAGGAATAATTGTAGGTGTATCTTTACTGTGCTTGTCTGCTCAAAGTCCTAACTTTTTGGTGACTCAAGCTGAAAAATTTGCACTTTTTTTTGCTCCAAAAAGGCACTTATCTTTATTAATCAGTTCTGTGAGATTTAATCAGCAAACCCTAAGTATTCAACCAGAGCTAATCAAATCTTACTTTTAACTTTTAACTTTGAAAGTGGGAGGAATAATTGTAGGTGTATCTTTACTGTACTTGTCTACTCAAAGTCTTAACTTTGTAGTGACTCAAGCTGAAAAATTTGCACTTTTTTTGCTCCAAAAAAGCACTTATCTTTATTAATCAGTTCTGTGAGATTTAATCAGCAAACCCTAAGTATTCAACTAGAGCTAATCAAATCTTACTTTTAAATGCATGACTTTTGAATGGATGAGTTTTGACTTTTGACTTTGAAAGTGGGAGGAATAATTGTAGGTGTATCTTTACTGTGCTTGTCTGCTCAAAGTCCTAACTTTTTGGTGACTCAAGCTGAAAAATTTGCACTTTTTTTTGCTCCAAAAAGGCACTTATCTTTATTAATCAGTTCTGTGAGATTTAATCAGCAAACCCTAAGTATTCAACCAGAGCTAATCAAATCTTACTTTTAACTTTTAACTTTGAAAGTGGGAGGAATAATTGTAGGTGTATCTTTACTGTACTTGTCTACTCAAAGTCTTAACTTTGTAGTGACTCAAGCTGAAAAATTTGCACTTTTTTTGCTCCAAAAAGCACTTATCTTTATTAATCAGTTCTGTGAGATTTAATCAGCAAACCCTAAGTATTCAACTAGAGCTAATCAAATCTTACTTTTGACTTTTAACTTTGAAAGTGGGAGGAATAATTGTAGGTGTATCTTTACTGTGCTTGTCTGCTCAAAGTCCTAACTTTTTGGTGACTCAAGCTGAAAAATTTGCACTTTTTTTGCTCCAAAAAGGCACTTATCTTTATTAATCAGTTCTGTGAGATTTAATCAGCAAACCCTAAGTATTCAACCAGAGCTAATCAAATCTTACTTTTAACTTTTAACTTTGAAAGTGGGAGGAATAATTGTAGGTGTATCTTTACTGTACTTGTCTACTCAAAGTCTTAACTTTGTAGTGACTCAAGCTGAAAAATTGGCACTTTTTTCTGCTCCAAAAAAGCACTTATCTTTATTAATCAGTTCTTTGAGATTTAATCAGCAAACCCTAAGTATTCAACTAGAGCTAATCAAATCTTACTTTTGACTTTTAACTTTGAAAGTGGGAGGAATAATTGTAGGTGTATCTTTACTGTGCTTGTCTGCTCAAAGTCCTAACTTTTTGGTGACTCAAGCTGAAAAATTTGCACTTTTTTTTGCTCCAAAAAGGCACTTATCTTTATTAATCAGTTCTGTGAGATTTAATCAGCAAACCCTAAGTATTCAACCAGAGCTAATCAAATCTTACTTTTAACTTTTAACTTTGAAAGTGGGAGGAATAATTGTAGGTGTATCTTTACTGTACTTGTCTACTCAAAGTCTTAACTTTGTAGTGACTCAAGCTGAAAAATTGGCACTTTTTTCTGCTCCAAAAAAGCACTTATCTTTATTAATCAGTTCTTTGAGATTTAATCAGCAAACCCTAAGTATTCAACTAGAGCTAATCAAATCTTACTTTTGACTTTTATAGCAGTCGCCAAGGCGCTTGGGACATAAAAGACAAATATAGCGTTGGGGCAGTAAATGCGGCAGCTATATCTCCTCATTGAGATGGTCTAATAATTTGAGCTTTTCTCTGTCCTAAACGCTTTGACAATTGCTATAACTTTGAAAGTGGGAGGAATAATTGTAGGTGTATCTTTACTGTACTTGTCTACTCAAAGTCTTAACTTTGTAGTGACTCAAGCTGAAAAATTTGCACTTTTTTTGCTCCAAAAAAGCACTTATCTTTATTAATCAGTTCTTTGAGATTTAATCAGCAAACCCTAAGTATTCAACCAGAGCTAATCAAATCTTACTTTTAACTTTTAACTTTTGAATGCATGACTTCTAACTTTGAAACTGGGAGGAATAATTGTAGCTGTATCTTTACTGTGCTTGTCTGCTCAAAGTCCTAACTTTTTGGTAACTCAAGCTGAAAAATTTGCACTTTTTTTTGCTCCAAAAAGGCACTTACCTTTATTGATCATTTCTGTGAGATTTAATCAGCAAACCCTAAGTATTCAACCAGAGCTAATCAAATTTAACTTTTAACTTTTGACTTTTGAATGGATGACTTTTGACTTTTAACTTTGAAAGTGGGAGGAATAATTGTAGCTGTATCTTTACTGTGCTTGTCTGCTCAAAGTCCTAACTTTTTGGTCACTCAAGCTGAAAAATTTGCACTTTTTTTTTGCTCCAAAAAAGCACTTACTTTTATTGATCAGTTCTGTGAGATTTAATCAGCAAACCCTAAGTATTCAACCAGAGCTGATAAAATCTTACTTTTGACTTTTGACTTTTGAATTATAACTTCAGTGAAACGGTATAACTTCTTCCTTCTTCCTTCTTCCTTCTTCCTTCTTCCTTCTTATCCCAATTTCCAAAGTTTAACAGTTCGATCAAAACTACCACTAGCTAAAATTTCTCCATCAGGACTAAATGCAACAGAATTAACCCATCGAGAATGCCCTTTTATAGTGCGTAAAAGTTTCCCTGTTTCTAGATGCCAAATTTTGATAGTATGGTCGCTACTTGCACTAACTAAAGTTTGACTATCTGGGCTAATAACTACAGAATTAACATCATTAGTATGACCGCTTAAAGTGCGTAAAAGTTTTCCTGTTTCTAGGTGCCAAATTTTAATATTTTTATCGCTACTACCACTGGCTATTTTCTCTCCATCAGGACTAACATTCACAGATAAAATTCTGCCATGATGACCGACTAATATGTAAATTTCAGCTCCAGTTTCCAGATTCCAAATTTTAATATTATTGTGACTACCTGTGACTAATATTTCCCCATTCGGACTAATATCAACTGCATAAATACTGTCAGAATGACCTCGAAAAGTATGCAGCATTTTACCTGTAGGAATATGCCAAATTTTGATAGAATCATCGCTACTGCCACTCACTAATTTTTCTCCATCAGGACTAATAGCAATGGAAGTAACTCGCATAAAATGACTTTGCAAAGTTAGTTCTGTTTCTGTTGCTAAATGCCAAATTTTTATCGTCCCATCATAACTACCACTAGCTAATATATTTCCATCTTGACTGAGAGCGATCGCTACTACGTCATTAGTATGACCTTCAATTATGCCTAATTCTTCTCTTGTTTCTAAATTCCAAACTTGAATAGTACCATTACCATTACCACAGGCTAAAATTTGACCGTCTTGACTAATAACTACAGAATAAACTCTTTCTGAATCTGTATTAAAAGTTTCTTCCAAGGAAACTCCATTGGGCAGACTTAATTTTAAATATTTGGGATGAATCTGAAAATAACCAACAAAATGACTGCCTCCTATGGCGAGGATAAAAATTATTCCACCTACTAGAAATTTACCTTTATTTTCAGAGAAAAAATTCTCTAGATTGTCAGATGGAATTTCGTTTGACTGTTCTGGAGGCAGTAAATCAGTATTAAATTGTTTGGGCAAATAACTAATAATTTGAGTTACACCCAATCCTAGAAATAAAATTATACTACCTAATAATAATTTGCTTTTTAGTGGATGATATTTTTTTGGCATTAAAGATGGAGATAAATCATTTTTTATCTTGCTCAACTTCTGCATAGTGGTTTCTTCTTTGACATCTCCAGGGGTTGAAACACCCTGGATTCTGTGGCAAATACACCGCAAATGGGACGGGGCGAAAAATGTGCGGAATTTACTTCCGCACGCAGCCCCTCATAAATCCGCATTTGCTTAAAGTCTGAAGGACAGACTTCTAGACTCCTCGGCGTCAATCAAACATTTAGCTGTGAGCTTACTTTCAGAGTGGTTTTACTCAAGATATTGGAGCAATCTTCTCGCTGCTTTAGCTGCATTACTTACTTTTCCTGCGGAATGCTGCGCAAACAGCCGTCGTAGGAAATTAATTCCCCGTCTCCTGTCCGCTGGAATCTCACCGCACTAGCTAGAGGTCATAGCGACAAACCTTGTTCTTACTTATATTCCAACCATTATAACAGACTTTTACTCCGCTTTATTACCCGCGCGTCGTTATTCAACCAGGGGATAAATCTTCCGGGAACTTTCCTCCCGTCGTTTTTTATGTTTTGACATACTCCCGACGTTTCGCTTACGCGACAACGCGGGATTCTTCAGGCAAGGAAGTCCTGACTGCAGTTTCGTGTGAGGTGATATCCTCCCCCTGTGTTGATAGCATCCAACCCACCCCCATCCCCTCCCGGGAGGGGAGTTAGAGGGGTGGGTGAGTTTATAATATCTGTCTAGTTCCTGTCCACACTTAGAACATGAATGCCTTTCATGTCGCGGAGCGAAACGTTCAGATAGGCTTTTTGAGACTTTATTCAAACATTCCCAACAATGTTGAGATGTACCTTTTGGGTCTACGCGTGATAATTCTCTTGCCTAACTTCCAGGCAACATACTCTAAGACTTGAATGAACTTACCAAAAGCTGCATCTTGCAAAGACTTATTTAATCCTGACTTAGCTGACTGACCATTTGTTCAACAATTAATAATGAATAATGAATAATGAATAATTACCTCTCCTTGAAACGGATAGGATTGACAAAGAGATGAAAATTTTTCTTCTCTTGGTCGATTGGATATGGCTCCGAGACCTCGCCATCCCATCCTAACGGACTGCTCCGCAAACGACCGCTTATTATCCCCTTAAAAGGGGAGGCGCATACCCACAATTTTTCGGTAAAAATTGACCATTATTAGCTAATTTAGCTTTGCAACGTCGGACTAAATTGGCTATTTGTAAGTCTTCTACAAATATCACGCTTACATCACTAAAAAAATAATAAGCAAGTTTGAATTGCCAGTCTAAATGTTGTCTAGCTATTATTATTTGATAAAGTTTTGCTATTTTACGTTTGAGAATTTTCCAAGACTTAGAATGCTTTTGTTTCCTGGCTAATCTAACTTGAAGTTTAGATAATCTGTGTTCAGATTTTCTAAAAAACTTAGGGACTTCTATAAACTCACCATCACTGGTGAGAGCATAATGCAACAGTCCTAAATCAATACATGCATGAGTTATCTTCGGTGGGTTGAATTTCTGCACGCCTCAAAGGTATGGTTTGATATTCTATCGTGAAGCTGATATACCATCCGTCTGCTTGCGCGTATTACTGTACCTGTCTTAACCTTAAACCGTACGAAAAAAACTGTAGAAAATTGTAACAGCCTTGATCTTGATATTGGATTAACCAATACAGGCGCTCTCGGCACAGCTCACTATTCTCTCGGCAGTAAATGCCCCTGGGAATTTCTTATCTTAAATTTGAAGACTGCCATTAATGTCAGCATTAATGACTATACCAGTTGCACTCCTAAATAAACCACGTTTGACTCGTTTACCCCCATAAGTTTCATGTTTAACTGGTTGCTCTAGGTCAAGGGCAGATGTTTTACTTGTATAGCTTTCCTCTGTTTCAATCACCTTGATTCGGTGCTAGCTGACATTTATAAGTTATTTGCTTGAGTAACTTATCATGTGGTATTTGAGTAAAACTTTGATTGTTTTTTTTGCCGATATTTGCACTTTGTTTCCAGTTATCATTTTTTCCTATGACTACAGTACCAATATTATTAGTTACTAAATAATTGACAACTAATTTGCTGGTGTTATGTAGATAATTCTCTACAAAACGATTTCTATGATAACTTAATGCTTCTATCTTACGGCTGCTTTTTCTGTTCCCTTTGAGATGACTTTGGTACTTGGCTTTACGCTTGTTGTATAGTTGATTGACGCTTTTTAGTGGCTTCCCGTTAACAAGCATAGGCTTAACGCCAGGCTTGTTTGTAGATAGAGCTACCTTACTGTCAATCCCTAAGTCTATTCCAGCTACATATGTTGAGTGTATTTGTGGCTCAAGAGCTTTTTCATACACTACTTCAATTATATAGCAGTTAGTAGCAGGTACTATCCTGACTTCGATTACAGTTTCTACAACTACAGGTATGCATGATTTCACTCATGGATAAATGACAAATACCATCTTTTAAAGGGGTTTTATAAACTGATTATGCATGAATATATGACTACATTCCTACCTTGAGTTTTATTTTTATACTTTGGTATTTTTGGTTTACCTAAAAACTTCCCTGGATGTGCGCGACCATTCTTTTATAGCTTGAAAATAACCACGCCAAGTTGCAACGCCGGCATTTTACTATTTGTTTTGATACTTTAGTTGGTAATGCTCTATAAGCATCACTATCTTTGGTAGCGTGGTACAGTTTAGTTAAATCTAGACTTTTTGAGAAAAGTGAAAAAATGCTGACGACAATAATAGTTAGCCAAGTTGTACAAGTTTTTTGATTTAAAGGCTAACTCATCACACACCTGCCAAAAGTTATGTGTTCGGTTAATAATATGTTTGTCAACAAGTCGCATTCACCCGCTATTTTTCATCTTAAGTTATTACCTATTTAATATTACAACAATGAGTGTAAATTTTACAACTATTTTCTACGGTTTAAGTTTAACAGTTAATCACCCCTTTGGTATTTGCCGATTGAAGACAAAAGGGACTAAACCAATTTTAAGTAAATTAACACTGGTAAGACCGTTAGCATTTTTGACAATACTGGTATTTGATAACTGAGGATAACTGAACGAATTATAGTAATGTTTTCCCTTGAATTTAGCTATACCAGTAGTTTTGCCGTTTTTATCAGGTAAGGTAAAGTTATCCATAGTAGTTTGTACTCTTTGGATAACATCCTGCAAAACCTGGGAGTGGATAGACTTATACTCAGGGAATAGTTTTTTTGTTTGTGCTAAGTCTGCTAGTTGAACAGTTTCCCACAAAACATAACCATTGACTAGATTCAGATGTTTATCCCCTTTCTTTGTTATTGGATTACCATTACTGTCTTTTTTTCTGCCATCTCGTGTTTGTACTCTAAATTCAGGAATGTGCATGATAAATCAGCTGTAGGGACGTTGCATGCAACGCCCCTACTACTGAAACATTAAGAGGACAAGCGTTTACTGGTGTGCGTGTTGATTCAAACCAATTCAACCTTTGAGATAAACGGTAATTATATTGCTTTCGTGCTAATTCCAACCAATTAGATATTATAATTGCTTGGTTTTTTTGAGGTTTTAGCTTGTACTTGTATTTCAGCAACATTGCAGAATCGACCTTTATCTCTACATTAGCTATTATATCAAAAATGCAGGATCGACCACACACATAGTGCCCAGCTTTCCCATAGGACGCTCCCCTAATAGCTGCCGCACTTCCTCCGCCTTTTCCTGACGGAATGCTCCGCTTGCCATGTCGGCGACAGCCGTTAACGTTTGCGCAGCATGACCATAGGAAAGTTATGCGCCAGCAAAACGGGAGAGCGCGGGACTTCCTGCCGGGACAGTTAAAATTATATCTAACCCAAGAAATTAGCAGATTTTGGCACTAACCTAAACTTATTATATTATCGTAGTATAGTCTTTTTGAATTGTTAGTTTCCTTTGAGTGCATTCTACATTGTGCTAGGCATACCATAATATTCGTAAAATAGTAATTTTGTCGCTAAAGTTTAAATAATTTGACTATTCTTAACTAACAGCAGCTATGATCGAACTAAACTATAGTTACCTATCTACCTTTTTTGTAAAAGTTGCCTCTGAAAACTCCTAAGAGAACATCATGGCCCATTACCAAACCTTCTTTTTGATCATTACGTCGTTGACTTTCCTGTACTCTTCTCCGACCCCGAGTAGAGCTATCGTGGATGATTACAATACAGGAAAATTAAATAATCGTAGCTCTACAGAGGCAGAAAATTTACAATCAACCAACCCAATTAATTATCCAGTATCAGTAGCCAAATCTTCATTTCCTCTGCATATTGCTCAAGATACTGATTCAGAGGCCAATAAATCTCAAAAGAATAACAAAAAAGAATCTAAATCCTCAGACTCAAAAGTTCCGAAACCTGTTCGTGTCATACTCAAAGCTCTAGGAGGACGAAAAGCACTTTTTATTTTAAGCATAACATCAGTTCTTGTCACAGGTACAGCGGTATTTGTCTTACTTAAGCTTTTTGACGATCATCAGCCAAAAGACTCAGATCCAGAAGACTTAGAATCTCAAGATCTAATACCAGAAACAACTTCAACTGATTTAGATTTAGAGACTAACGATTCCGAACTGCCCCCCCCCCTAGATGGCCTACATCCCTAGAAAAATCTTCTTTGGCCAATAAAAACGATTCTTTAGATTCTTTTGTCCCCTCATTACAGGAGTCTGGAGAAAATAATGGAGAAAATAATTCTGTAGAAATTTCAAAACATAGTTTACAACCCCATAATCATAATTTAGATATTAAAACTGAAAAATTTTCTACAGTTGAGAGTGAAGAAAATAATCACTATGAGCAACCAGAAACTAAAGAAACTCAAGTGAATTTATCAGAAGCAAATAACAAACATTCTACAGTTGAAGACTCTCCAGAAACTCAAGTGAATTTATCAGAAACAAATAACAAACATTCTACAGTTGAAGACTCTAGAGATATTACTCTGCCAAATAACTATCCTCTACCTGAAGTTAATGTGGTTGAAGAATTAATTAGCGATCTACAAAATTTTGACCCGAAAAAACGGCATCATGCTATATGGGAATTAGGTCAAAGAGGAGACTCTAGAGCTGTTCAACCATTAGTTAATTTACTGATAGATTCTGATTCTAAACAGCAAAGTTTAATTTTAGCGACTCTCTCAGAAATAGGAACTAAAACATTAAAACCAATGAATAGAGCTTTGGCTATGTCAATACAAAATGATAATGCAGAAGTCAGAAAAAATGCGATTAGAGATTTAACTCGAATTTATGAGTTAATCATTCAAACAACTAGCTTATTGCAACAAGCAGAATATGACTCAGATCCAGAAGTTGAAAAAACAGCAAAATGGGCTTTAGAACAGTTAAATAGAATTCGTCCAAGGTAAATTTAATAATTAATAATTAATAATTAATAATTAATAATTAGGGCTTATTGATTAACTCTCAAAGAATTAACAAGTAAAAGTTTTAGCCTTTTTAGCTCGCAGAAAGGTGTAATACCAAATTGATAAATGTTTGCTACAAATAGTTAGGGTATTTATTTTAATGCGCGAATTTAGAATGCAGAATGGATAGATTTAATACCATTTTTGATGTTGCAAATTACCTTTTTCGTGAAACAGACTTTATCTGAAAGTCTTTTTATCGTGCTTATTATTCGTAACATTCTTTTTCAAAATGGTATTATACCAATTCCCAAAAGTATTGCCAAAGTATAGCAATACTTCAGTTGTCAATTAATCAACACAAGCAAAATCACAATGCAAGCTAATTTCAGCTTGCGTTAATGTTAATTATTCTTATGTTTGCTTCCCCTCCAGGGAGGGTTAGGGGTGGGTTCACTCCCCCACTCCCCCACTCCCCTGCTCAACAAAATGTAGAAAAATTTTTGAGAAATGGTATAACTTTTTCAGCTTGAGGAAGCAAAAAGTTAGAGTTTTAGGCTGACTATGGCAGAAAAATCAAGGGATAAAATATTCAACTACTTCCTCCAAATTCCCCATTCCTTCTGAATTCTGAATTCTGACTCCTGACTCCTCCCTATTTACCATCAGACTTATTGAGCAAACCCTATTTATGTTTCCACAAAAATTGTACAGAAGTAATGTATCAAGTGGACTATGTTGAACTTAAAAATTAGGGCTATAATAGAATATTTATAATTCTAAAGTAGTATTAGAGAGGGGCCACATTTTTGTGGCTAGGAATGCCTATCGAAACCATCTACGGAAATCTTCAAGGTCTAAAATCTAGCCAACTCAAACAACTGCAACGGTTGTACCATCAGCGATTACCAAGCGATTGTCTAACTACCTCAGAATTTGCCCAAAGAGTCGCCTCAATCAGCAAAGAAGTTGGCCAACCAGTCTGCGTTTATATCAATCGTAGAGGAAAAATTATCCGGGTGGGAATTGGCACACCCCGTCAAACCCAAATTCCTCCTCTGGAATTACCCCGTTACGGTGCAAGTCGCCTGAGTGGTATTCGTTGCATCGCTACTAACCTAAAACCAGAAGTGCCTTCAGAAGCTGCTCTGACTGCAATGGTTATTCAACGACTTGATGCTCTGGTGGTGCTTACCCTCACAGGAGAAGGATTTAAACGCAAAGGGGGTGGAGCTACTGGTTATGTTAAACAAGCTTATTTAGCTCACTTGTTACCTACTCAAACAGACCGGACAGATACCAATATCCAAGAATTGCCGTTTTGGACGGTATCACCCCCTCTCAGTCTGGATATGCTTGCCAAACAAGACTTTATTGAATTGATTGATGGATTAGAAGCAGAATTTCAAAGAGAATTTATTGCTCAAGAAGTTGATTCTGACCAAGATAAGGTTCTGTTGGTGGGGCTAAAAACAGACAAAATGAAGGATAGGGAATTTGAAGACGGGTTAGCAGAATTAGCTAGACTTGTTGATACTGCGGGAGGTATGGTCTTAAAGACAATGCAACAGAAGCGATCGCAACCCCATCCTCAAACTGTGGTGGGAGAGGGTAAAGTCCAAGAAATTGCTCTGACTGTTCAAACTGTGGGAGCTAATTTAGTTGTATTTGACCGCGACCTTTCTCCTGCTCAAGTTCGTAACCTAGAAACTAAGGTTGGTGTGAGAGTAGTAGACCGTACTGAAGTTATTCTTGATATTTTTGCTCAACGCGCTCAGTCTCGTGCTGGAAAATTGCAAGTCGAACTTGCTCAACTGGAATATACTATCCCGCGTCTAACAGGTCGAGGTGAGGCAATGTCTCGTCTTGGTGGTGGTATTGGTACTAGAGGACCTGGTGAAACTAAGTTAGAAACGGAACGTCGGGCAATTAATGCTCGAATATCTCGGTTACAGAAAGAGGTGAATCAGTTACAAGCACATCGTTCCCGTCTACGTCAACATCGTCAAAGTCAAGAAGTACCAACGGTGGCAGTAGTTGGATACACTAATGCTGGCAAGTCTACATTACTGAATACACTTACTAAATCAGAGGTTTATGCTGCAGACCAATTGTTTGCAACTCTAGACCCTACTTCTCGTCGTCTGATTATTCCTGATGCAGTTACGGGTAAGCGAATTCCTATTGTGATAACTGACACAGTAGGATTTATTCACGAACTCCCACCTACCCTAATTGATGCTTTTCGGGCAACCCTCGAAGAAGTGACAGAAGCAGATGCTTTACTTCATGTTGTCGATCTGTCTCATCCTGCTTGGCAAAGTCAAATACGTTCTGTGATGACTATTTTGGCAGAAATGCCAGAAACACCAGGACCTGCTTTAGTTGCTTTTAACAAGATCGATGAAGTAGATGGAGATACTTTGAGATTTGCTCACGAAGAATATCCGATGGCAGTATTTATTTCTGCTGCTAAAGCTCTCGGTCTAGAAACTTTGCGTCAGCGACTTGCACAACTTATTGATTATGTTATTGCTTCTTGAAGAAGTAGACAAATTGACATACTCCCGGCATCAAATCAGAGATTATGATGCGGGATTCTCATCATTGATGATTCTACGCTCACAGAGACAACTTAAATTAGCCAGCTAATCCAGAGGTCGGACTCTCCCGTAGCTTTTCCTTCGGAATGCTCCGCAAACAGGTTTCCCCCAGATTCTGTTAGCGCAGCTCCTCTGTAAGAGGCGTGCCCCTCGGTACTGTTTACTATTGCTCCTAACATTTCTAACCCCTAACCGTATCTTCATAAATATGCACGTTAGCTAGGAGACAGGAGACAGGAGACAACCCACCCCTAACCCCGACCGTGGAGGGGAAGAGGGAAGATGTGGGGAGAAATAATACAAAAAATTCAACACTCCTTGCTGATGATTTTTCCTCACTCATTGATGCGCGAAAAGGCTTAATTACCATAATTATATAGACCTCAAATGGGTTCTATAGACTTTATCCGAATAAGCAACAAGAAACGTTGATGCACTGGGCAAGATGTATGCACTGCTCTTTGTACAATGCTGCTGTAACTAATAGAAGAACACAGTATCAGAAGTTCAACCACTCTGTTGACTATTACGAGCAACAAAATTGCTTGCCTGAATTTAAGAAGGTATGGACAGAATACCAAAAACTAGGTTCACAGACTTTTCAGGTATGTTTAACTTGGGCAAGGGGTCAGGAACTGGCCTCTTTAGACGGTGAGTCGCATAGCTCTACTGATTCCGGAAGCATGAAGCAACTATGGACAAGGAAGCGTCAGAAACCCTGCGCTCCACGAAGTAGCGCGGGGTAGTTCAACTGTTCCCTATTCCTTAACCTCAAAATTTAGAATTTTTCAGCAGGCTTAAAATCTAAAATCTAATTTTTTTAAGAGCAAATTAATATTAAAATTATTAAATAAATATTTCATATAGAAAATCTAATCTATAAAATATGGCAGCTAACGTAGAAATTTACACTTGGTCAACTTGTCCATTTTGTATCCGCGCTAAAGCTCTGTTAGATAAAAAGCAAGCAGAGTATCAAGAATATACTATAGATGGCGATGATGTAGAACGAGAAAAAATGGCTAAAAGAGCTAATGGCCGTCGCTCTTTGCCTCAAATTTTTATCAAAGACCAACATATCGGCGGTTGTGACGATCTATATGAACTAGAAGACCAAGGTAAACTAGACCAATTACTAGAAGTTTAGTATAATTTACTGTTTCTGTAGTTATTAGACATCTCCAAAAATTAAAAATAAAATCAATTCTTATCCATAAATTGTCAATTATTTCTCCCTGTTCCCTTTTCCCTATTCCCTGTTCCCTCTTTTGGTGGAGATGTCTATTGATTATTTTGTGGCGGGTTCATCTAATTGGTTGAGACTTATGAATTTAACGTGGAACCTGCCCTACTATTGCAACATATTAGGTGTGTCAAAGAGGGCTAATGGCATTCGCCCCTACTATTAAAAATATTTTGAAATAATAAACCAAATAAAGATGAAATTTGCATTCATCATAGACCCCATAGAACGACTAAACCCAGTTCACGATAGTACCGTTGCACTGATGGAAGCTGCTCAAGAATTTGGTCACGAAGTCTGGATAACGGAAGTTAATCAATTAAGTACTATTGAAAGTAAAGCCTGGGCAACTCTCAAGCGGGCACATTTAATGCCAGTTGAAAGGGTAGAAAATCATTGGGTTGCTAGTAACCCTTGGTATGATTTGGGAAAAGCGATGCTACAACCATTGGAGTCAATGGATGCTGTATTTATGCGCAAAGACCCCCCTGTAACAATTCCTTATCTCTATGCTACTTATATTTTAGACTATATTAATCCAGAAAAAACTTTAGTTATAAATTCTCCTCAAGGGTTACGCGCTGCTAATGAAAAAATGTATGCTTTGCAGTTTAAAAAAGTAATTCCAGAGACAATTGTTAGTCAAGAAAAAGAGGTAATTAGAAACTTTTTAGAGTCACAAGGAGCAGCAGTTTTAAAACCTTTAGGAGGAAAAGCTGGAGAGGGAATTTTATTTTTAGATCCGAGCGATCGCAATTTTAATTCTCTGATAGAAATTAGTACAAAACAAGGTCAAGAACCTGTGATGATTCAGAGTTATTTACCAGCGGCAAAAGAAGGAGATAAGCGAATTATTATGCTTAATGGTAAGTCTATTGGAGCAGTAAATAGGATTCCTACTGGTAAAGAATTTAGAGGAAATATGGCAGTAGGTGGGCGAGTTGCTCAGACAGAAATTACGGAACGAGAATCTGAAATTTGCGAGTATTTAGCACCTAAATTAATAGCAGATGGTTTATATTTTGTTGGTATAGATGTAATTGGTGGTTATTTGACAGAAGTAAATGTTACGAGCCCGACAGGAATTAGAGAAATTGATTTGCTTGATAATGTTAATCTGGGTAAACAAGTAATAGAATGGATAATTAATAAAAATCAATTCAAAAATAATAAGGTACCAGTCAGGAGTAAGCTATCAGCTATCAGCTATTAGTTATTAACTTATTATCACACGCTCAGGAGAAATTAGTCTCCAAAGAGAATTAAAATTTATGAATGAATTGGTTACCTTTAGCTAACCCTAGAAAGTTATTAAGTTTAAAAGCTTTTGGCACAGCATTCCGTAGGAAATGCTTACGTCAGGAGGGAAGAAGAAGGAGTTACAAGGTATTAGGAGAAAAAGTTTTTTGATCGCTAATTATTTGACATAAAATGACTTTTTCCTTTCTATATGGAAATTTATATTTATCCTTTTTGCTTTTTCCCTCTTACTTCTTCCTATATGGAAATTTATATTTAATCCTTCTTCTTTCTTCCCTCTTCCTTCTAATAAATAACAATGATTAATGAAACTATTATGAAAATTTATATTTAATCCCTCTTACCGAATAATTAATAATTAAATAATTCTGGTTTAAAGTCTCCCTTTTAAGGGGAAAAAAGCTGTCGATCTTCGGAGCTTCCCGAAGGGTGGGATGGATGGGTTTCCTAAGCATATCCAATCGACCAAGAGAAAAGAAATAATATTTCCTTATATTCAATTCCGTAATGGTTTTAACCAGAGGTAATTATCAATTATCCATTATCAATTATCAATTAATGAATTATCCCTCTTGCTTCTTCCCTCTTGCTTCTTCCTTCTTCCTTCTAATAAATAACAATGATTAATGAAATTATTATGGAAATTTATATTTAATCCCTCTTACTTCTTCCCTCTTGCTTCTTCCTTCTTCCTTCTAATAAATAACAATGATTAATGAAACTATTATGGAAATTTATATTTAATCCCTCTTACTTCTTCCCTCTTCCTTCTTCCCTCTTACTTCTAATAAATAACAATGATTAATAAAACTATTGGTGTCGCAGTTATCGGTACAGGATTTGGTCAAAAAGTACATATACCAGGTTTACAAGCACATCACAAAACCCAAGTATTAGCTGTCTATAACCCAGATTTAGAAAAAGCTAAATCAATTGCATTAAAACATAATATTCCTCATGCTTTTAACACTATAGAAGAAATTATTTCTATACCTGAAATTACCGCAGTAACAATTTCTACTCCACCATTTTTACACTATGAAATGGCAAAAAAAGTATTATCCGCAGGCAAACATTTATTGTTAGAAAAACCCACAACTTTAACAGTAGAAGAAGCCCAAGAATTATATCAGATTACTGCTACTAATAGATGTGTAGCAACTATGGATTTTGAATTTCGTTATGTTCCTGCTTGGCAATTATTTGCAGAACTTTTAGCTGATGGATATGTGGGGGATAAACGCCTAATAAAAATTGATTGGTTAGCATCAAGTCGTGCTAATCCAAATCGTCCTTGGAATTGGTATGCTCAAAAAGATAAAGGCGGCGGTGCATTAGGAGCGATCGCTTCTCATTCTTTTGATTATATTAACTGGTTATTTGGGCCTGCGAAAAAACTTTGGGGACAACTGAATACTTCAATTAAAACTCGTCCTGACCCCACAGAGGATAATAAGTTAAAACCAGTAGATTCAGATGATACTTGTAATATTATGCTAGAGCTAGTAGATGGTACTCCCTGTCAAATTTGTATTAGTTCTGTCACCTATCAAGGGCGTGGTCATTGGGTAGAAGTTTATGGTAGTAAAGGTACATTAATTATAGGTAGCGATAATCAAAAAGATTATGTACATGGGTTCAAAGTTTGGGGTTCTCAAAATGGAGAGACTTTAGCAGAAATAAAAATTCCCGACTGGTTAGAATTTCCTCAAGTTTATCCTGATGGTAGAATTGCACCTTTTATTCGAGTAGTTGATAATTGGGTAAAAGCAATAGAGGTAGGAAAATCTGTAGTTCCATCTTTGAGAGAAGGTGTTTATTCTCAGTTATTAATGGATTTAACCCATGAATCTAATATGACAGGTACTTGGGTCAATGTGCCAGATTTAGATAAATTACTGGAAAATAGTAGGAGCTTTTAACTGAATTTATAGCAGTTTTCATTAACTAACATAGAATACAGAGATTTTGGCTTAAAGGCACTTATGCTGAGGGTAGAGGGCAGAAGTTTTGTAGTCTACCTTTGTGAAAACCACTATAGATGATAATAATGCCATAATTCAATCTCTCAAACAGAATAACCTTTTTGATCATTAGGGTTTGCTGATTAATCCTCAAACCATTTACAAGTAAGGGTTTGAGAATTATTGGATTTCCAAAAAGTTCGCTTATTTTAGTCTAAAATCCTCAAAAAGTTAGCATAAAAGGCAAACCTTCGGACAGAAAAATTGAGGGACAATTATTACTCCTACCTCTTCTAAATTCCCTGTTTCTCCTGACTCCTACCCCTACCAAAAGACTTTATTGAGCAAACGCTAATTAGCATTAATTATTATTATATTTAGGGCTTGCTGATTAAATCTAAAAGTATTGAGAAATAAAGGTATTAGCCTTTTTAGGTTTCAAAAAAGTGCTAGCTTTTTGCACCGAAAAGCTCATGCATGCTAGTATTTTGGGCTGACTATGGTAGAAGAATCTTGGGACAATTCTTGCTCCTACCTCTTCGCTCATTCCCATTTCTCCTGTCTCCTGACTCCTGACTCCTACCCCTACTAAAAGACTTTTTCAGCAAACCCTATTTACTTCTCTGTATGGAAGTTGCATGTAACGTCCCTACTGCTTGACTAAAAACAGAGTTTTACTCTAATAAATGATATATAGGCTATTCTTAGTGACATACTCCCACACTAACCTGACGGTATAGTGTAAGCTCTCTCGTTTCACAGTCCCGGTATTCCGTCGGACTCCATGAGCTTTAAGGACGGGATGCCCCGCCGCCCTTTTGGCCAATCAAAAAGCTGCTCACCTAGGGCCACCATCAGATTTGACATTCCCAACGGATTACTAGGATTTCTGGGATCTCACCCCATATCTGATTTGATTTTCATGGTTGATCACTGGCGGTTGTTAACTCAAACCAGCTTAAATCTATCATAACATAAAATTTGTAAATTAATGGGACATCTCCTCCCATTAATTTACCGTCGATTCATCTCACACCATAATTGAAAATTTGGTGTGAGATGAATCGACGCTCTAGCTAACTCCTGTAGGTCGCCCTACCGATGGTCCCCCTACCTGGCTCCTTGAAACAGCTTAAGTATTTGTAGCAAAAATTTTAGTATTTCATATAAAATCAATTTTTATTGATAAATATTCAAATATTTCTTCCTATTCCCTATTCCCTATTCCCTTAATATTAAATATTAGCTATCTCTAATAGCTGGTGCAGTTGCCAAACTGACTGCTGCCTTTTGCATAACTTCTATATCTGACTTTGACCTGGAGCGTGCATCCTGACATTGATGAGCAACTAGCAACCCCCATAACCTCCTAGAACAGGCACTACTAAATTAGCCTTAACCCTTATACTACGGAGAAAATCTCGATGGCAAGGATGTATTGCTTCTAATTCAATACCTTCGATCGCCCGGACTCTTCCCTCTTGATACATAGCAGCATATTCATCATTAAAACATTCATCAGCTCCTGTTGAACCATAAATCGATAGTTTCCCATTACTCAAAAACTCAAATGTTACCTGTCCTTTCCACTCACGATAAAAATAATATAATACAACTCTTTCTGATTGAATATAGCTTCTAATATTATCAAGAGTTTCTTGGATAAAAGTGTTTCGAGCTACATTTTGAGCAAGACGTTCAAAAATGCGATAAGACAAAAAGGAAGTTAGTAAATTCTGTTTAACAGGGACTTATATCAAGTTACATTAATCCTCTTTTGTAACTCTCCAGTTTTTTATATTATTTGAACTTCCACCGAAAGCAGCTATAACAAAAAATACAAAGTTTGATAATCGAATTTTGGCAATTTCACGGCTCTCAGGAATTTTCAGGAAGAAAAAAGCTGGCGATCACCTGATGTAGAAAAGCTCTATAATTTAGAAATTATAAGATTTTTCGGATAGTGACCGAAAAAATGGGTCTCAAGCCTCGCCCTTCTAGGGCGACTTTTTATTGCTTGCGGGTTGATTTTTTCAATAAATATGTTATTATGTTGTTAGTTTGATGCGTCAAGTTATGAAAGCTAGATTTAAGTACCGTATATATCCAACGCCGGGACAAAAATACCGATTAGCCAAGCTATTTGGCTGTGTCCGTGTGGCGAGTGAATGATAGTCTAGCTTGTTGCCAACAGAAGTATAAATCGGGAGAAAATAAGCCCACTAATTCTGAACTACAAAAGCTTTTTATTACTCAAGCTAAAAAGACTGAATGCAGAGAATGGTTGTCAGAGGTTTCTAATATACCACTGCAGCAGTCCTTGAATGATTTAAACCGTAGGGGCGAACGGCCGTTCGCCCCTACAAACTTTTTTAAATCAACTCAAGGCCAGAGAAAAGGTAAACCTGTTAAACCTCCTAAATTTAAAAGTAAAAAGTCGCTCGCAACTGCTAGATTTACAAAGGGAGGGTTTAAAGTTGGTCAACATAAAGTTTATTTAGCAAAGATAGGAAAGCTGAAAATTGTATGGTCAAGAGAGTTACCTGCTGCTCCATCATCAGTAACAGTAATTAAAGACGTAGGGGCGAACGGCCGTTCGCCCCTACATAGATATTTCTTGAGTTTTGTAGTAGAAATACAACCAGAAATCTTACCTCAAACTGATAATTCAGTAGGTATAGATTTAGGTATTAAAACCTTTGCTACATTTAGTGATGGTACAAAGGTTGATGCTCCTAAGCCACTGAAGAAACGAATTAAGAAATTAAGAAAGGTAAAGTTTGTCATTATCTCATAAAACTAAAGGCTCTAAAAGGTATGAAAAAGCACGGATTAGAGTAGCTAAATTCCATGGCAAACTGAAAGATACAAGAACAGACTTTCTACATAAATTATCCACTGAAATAATTCGTGAAAACCAAACAATTGTTTTAGAAGATTTGAATGTATCTGGTATGGTGAAAAACCGTAAATTATCCAGAGCAATTTCAGATTTAGGGTGGAGAACTTTCAGAACATTCCTAGAAGGAAAAGCAGAAAAATATGGTCGCGATTTCAGAGTAATTAGTCGCCCTTGAACCCACATCTCAAACTTGCTCTAGCTGTGGATTCAAAGGTGGAAAGTTAGACCTTGAAGTGCGAGAATGGGAGTGTCTAAACTGCGGTGCAAAACATGATAGAGACGAAAATGCAGCCATAAATATATTAGTCGCGGGCGGGCAGTCCGAGACATTAAACGGACGTGGAGGCAAGCGTAAGACTACCGCATCTGGCAGCAGCAGCCTGTGAAGCGTCAACCCACCGAGGGGCTTCGGCTCGGTAGGAATCCCCGCGCCTTTAGGCCGGGGAGGATGTCAAAAAAGAGGGTTATCTTAGTTGAGATTTTGAGGAGTTGCAAAATTGTCTATCAACCTTACTACTATGAATCAATACTGATAAATACTGAAAAATCAAAATTATTGCCAAACTAAATTTTTGTGGTTTAATCATCAAAAGTTATTCAGATGATAAATTATATATTCCGGAATAGTTTATGACAGATACAGTAGGTACAACAGAAGCAGCTTTTCTTCTGAATATTTCTACCGCCAGACTCAGGTTACTTCTCAGGCAAGGTCGTCTCAAAGGGGCCAAAAAGGTCAAACGATTCTGGATAATTCCTTTGAATAGTCGAGGAATGCCAGAAATTACTCCAGGTCGTCGAGGCCCTCAAGGAACTTGGAATAAAGGATTCCGTACAGGCAATACTTTTATCCATGTGCTGCGCAAAGAAATTGACTATAACCGAGACAACGGCACATCTTTGCCAGCGATATCTGTAAAACAGGGAAACAGAAATTATCGTTGTCACGAAGCAGAAATTCTGGGAAACTGCAAAATAGTGTATCGTCCTCATAAACCTAACAAGAGTCAAGCTGGTGGTGCTCGCCTGTGGATTGAGGTAGAGCCTGATACTCAAATAATTCGCAAGTCTTTCCTAGATACAGAGCCAGAGGAAAATAAACCTAAAGGTTTTGGTTAGCTTTAAGTCTGATTATTAAGTTCAACCAAATTTTTCTCTATTTAATAGTAATAGTATTGGTGTTGCCTTCTTTGACTTTTGGGCTAACACTACAGATTCTTATGGAAATAATTCTTATATTTCTAGCAATACCAACTTTCCTCAAAATCCTCTCTATAGCCTGAGTGAGCCATCGCCCTTATCTATAATAGGGTTTGCTGAAAAAGTCTTTTAGTAGGCGTAGGAGACAGGGTCAACGCATCTAATTTTTTTGACAAATGACCAAGAGGTACATTCCGAGAATGGAGACTGTGAGACATCTTAGCTGACGCTCCACAAACGCTATTTTCGAGCGGACGCGATCGCGTCCAACCTTGAACGATAACTGATACGGGAGTATTTATAGCAGGACTTACGCAAAGACACTATGTATAGCGTATGCTAAATAGAGCGATTGCTGACGCAAAGCTCCGCTAACGCTATAGTTTTTTAAGCGATTGCTGACGCAAAGCTCCGCTAACGTCTAAAGATTTTGGCCATTGTTAAAACAAGGGTAAAAACACCTATAAAATAGAAATAGCCTTGAATTTTATTCCAAATATTACAGTCTGCAATCACGCTTCAGTAATCAAAGCACAATCAATAATAATTCTGCTATTACTAGGATAATTATTCTCAAGGAAACTCTAATATTCGGTTTTAATTAGTTTTTTTAAGTATTAATTATGAAATTTATTTGATAGTTTTTACGGTTGAAAGTTTGGGTATTTTTTGATGATGATTGGCTACGCGATCGCATAGTCTCCATTTGAAATTATCTTCTTGGTCATTTGTCAAAAAAATTAGATGCGTAGGCCCTGGGGATTATTTATACTGCCGTTGATTTCAACAGGTTCACCAATCCCTACGAAATCTCTAAAATTTTTACCTTCTAATTCAAAGTCTAGTTTGAAGTCTGGGCAATTTTTATCATTAGAGCCTTTGGGGTGTAAGGCACAAACTATTAAATGATGACGCGCATTATAAATACAATATTCACATTCTTCTCTATTTAAATTTTTCATAACAGCTCAATTTATTCACAAACAAAAAGTGTGCAGACAGCCTTGAGACCGCCTGCGTAAAGTTAAATTAGATTAAGTTGAAAAAGTATCCAAAGTTTTTATGCAATTCAATTTTGATGCTGTTTGGAAACTGAATCTCCAAAATAATACTGGATGGCACAACGAAAGAAAGAATTATCAAGTACGGAGCAACTCTGTTTATAAAGTTTACTTTCTTTCTTCTGATAATTGGACGTTTTGGTTGTTTTTGCATGATGAAAAATCAGGTAATTTTTCATGCTTACAGTTTGACCAAAAGTTGATATTTAGGAGAATCCTTTCAGAAAGCTTTTTAAATTCATCAGGAGCAAACTTTAAAATTATGTCCAACATGATTATAATAAAGTTATAGTCAAGATAATTAACAAGTTGGCTATTTCTTAACCATAAGCTTTATAGAATAAGCTTTTTCCTATAGTTTCAACT
Organism: Okeania sp. KiyG1; assembly: GCF_014132355.1. Taxonomy (GTDB): domain Bacteria; phylum Cyanobacteriota; class Cyanobacteriia; order Cyanobacteriales; family Microcoleaceae; genus Okeania. The sequence continues at coordinate 47,832 of NZ_BLZO01000121.1, read as the reverse complement.
TATAGGTGTGTTTCATAAGCATGAAAATGAACATGGAACAAACTAACTAAATTCATAAATAGCACTCAGAGGTCTGGTAAACTTTTTTGGGTGCTATTTATTTTTAAAGCTTCTGTTTTTAGCACAAGGTAACATTTTGCCTGATGTTTCTAACCAGTCAACTATAAATGAGTCTCGTTGGCTAGGAATTACATCTGTTAGCTCATAACGAGGTATTGAAAGCAAGGAGGGGTGATAAACTAGAACTGGTTGTAACTTGGTTATTTCTACGACTAATAACTCCTACTGGTTGTTCTACCCTTACCTCTACTATAGGTGAAGCAACTACAAGTTGTGGATTTACTGTTTCCTGTACCGTAGTTGGTTGTGGTACTACAAGTATTTCTTATATCGTAGTTGTTGGTGGCACTACAGGTGTTTCCTGTGCCGTAGTTAGTTGTGACACTACAGGTTGTGGATTTACTGTTTCCTGTACCGTAATTGGTTGTAGCACTACAGGTTGTGATGGGTTGTTTGTTTGTTATTTTTCTTCCATATATCCTCAGCAAGGAATTTTAGTAAATCTATCCTAATGGTACTTAAACATTTTCTGGTCGAAAAAATGCGTCAAAGCCACTCTAGACAAGGGAATTACGTCGATGCCCTAAAAATGGCTAGAACCCGTGCTTATTCAGGATTTATACCTTTTTGACGTAAAAACCTTTGCCTGTCTATACTTGAGCCTATTTTCTGGCTCTATTTTGTTTAAGTCTCACTAATACTTTATACTTTTATATTTGCTTATATCCTCTATCCGGTCTATTAGATTTTAGGGGATTTTTTTTGAAATTTGCCAGACAAATAATATATGTAAATGTTTTTCCTGCCCTTATTTAATGGATTAGATGAATTGATGTATATAAAATTCTGAATCCTACACAAAAAATTAATCTAAAATTTTTAGATTTTAGTTATAGCGGTTTTCATAACCCACATTCCGCACGACAAAATGTAGTACATAAAGAGGCAGGGAAAAAGCATTTAAATTCTGGAAGTTTCTACTGTTAAGGTTTAGAGAAGTAATCAGTATAAATACTTAGAAACCTAACACCCTTGCCCTGTCAGAACTTCAAAATAAGATGCGTTTGCCCTGGCGTAGGAGACAGGAGCAACGGGGAATTTACAGGAGGTAGGAGTAAGAATTATCCCTTGATTTTTCTGCACAACTATGCGCCTAAAATACTAACTTTTTGAGCGTTTTAGACTGAAACAACCGCACTGCAATTCAACCCTAAAAAGGCTAAAACCTTTATCTGTAAAATATTTCAAGAGAATAAAAAATTTTCCTTTGAGTCAATTCTCTCCTTGAACAGAAGAGGTAATTATTAATTATTAAATTAAATTGTTGAATATTCCCTATTCCAAATTTTTTCCTCCTCCTGTATTTGTAATATTCTTTTCTATTTTCATACTTAAATCTAACCAAGTAGACCTAGTAATAGGAGCGCTAGTAGAAACATAATCTACACCTGTTTCAGCCACATTTCTAATAGTTTCTAAAGTAATATTTCCTGAAGCTTCAATTTTAATACGACTATTATTTTGCCTAATCATTTTAACTGCTTGCTGCATTACTTCAACAGACATATTATCCAGCATAATAATATCTCCCTGATACTCCAAAGCAATTTCTACTTCTGCCAATGTTTCTGTCTCCACTTCAATAGTTAAAGGATAAGGTATTGTTTCTCTGACCTTAGCGATCGCTTCCCCAATACCCCCAGCAGCAGCAATATGATTATCCTTAATCATCACCGCATCATCCAAACCCATCCGATGATTTTTCGCCCCACCAACTTGAGTGGCATATTTTTCTAATATTCTCAGTCCTGGAGTTGTCTTGCGAGTATCAACCAGTTGCACCGACAGATCGGCAATTTTCTCTGCATATTTACGAGTCATAGTCGCTATCCCACTCAAACGCATCCCCAGATTTAAGGCCACCCTTTCCCCAGTCAATAAACTATCTAAAGGCCCATCTAATTTAGCTATTACAGTACCCGACTCGCACCATTCTCCCTCTGTAACAGTAGGTACAAAATTGACCTTTTCATCCAAAAGTTGAAACACCCTAGCTGCCATAGGCAACCCGGCAATAACTCCTGACTCCTTGACCAACCAATAACCTGCGCCTGGAATTACTTGGTCTGCTGAAAATAAGCTTGCAGTAGCGCGATCGCCCCTGCCAATATCTTCTAGCAGCCAATTTTTTAATAAGTTGTCTAATATTATGTTTGGAGGTAAAACTGCTTTCATAATTTTACTTCTTTTTTAAGTTTTGCTGATTGAACATAATCTTGAGGGCTAGTAACTGTTGGCTATAATCTGGTATTATCTATAATAATCTCTGCTGGATCTATATTTTATTTTATGCTACTAGGATTCAAAACTGAACTGCACCCTACAAACCAGCAAAAAACATTGCTGGCCAAACACGCGGGTGTAGCCCGTCATGCTTATAATTGGGGATTATGGTTAACCCGAAATATATTGAATCATAATCAGCATAATCCAGACAGTAAACTTAAGTTTCCTACTGCAATTGACCTGCAGAAACTATTAGTAGCAATGGTAAAACCGAAAAACTGCTGGTACTATGAAGTTTCGATCGGGTGCGCCGAGCTATGCTTTGAGGTATTTATCAGAAGCCTGGAAGCGCTGTTTTAACAAAGTGTCTGGTCAACCTAAATTCAAGAAAAAAGGTAGGGATGATAGCTTTCCTACGGAATGCTACGCAAACACTCTAGATGGTTCAATCACAGTAGATTTTAATCGTATCAAACTACCTCGAATTGGATGGATTAAAACATACGAAATACTGCCAGATCATGTTACTCCTAAGTCTGTAACTATTAGCAAAAAAGCTAATAGATGGTTTGTTAGTTTCGCTCTGAGACTCAGCTTCCATGATTACTGAGAAGTCAGTAGATGTAGTTGGAGTAGACTTAGGAATAAAATCTCTAGCTACGTTATCCACGCTCTGAGGTTTTTGTTGGTGCTAAATCTTACAGAAGGTTAGAAGTAAAACTTTCTCGGTGGCAGTACCTTAACCGACATAAAGTCAAGTTTTCTAATAACTGGAAAAAAGCACAACTCAAGATAGCTATCCTGCTGTGCAGCCTAGCTAACATCAGGAAAGATACATTGCATAAACTGACTACTTATTTGGCTAAAAACCACAACCCACCCCCATCCCCTCCCGGGAGGGGAGCTAGAGGGGTGGGTGAAGACCTTAATGTATCAGGACTGATGGCCAATCATAAGTAGGGGCGCCATTCGTCAGCTATGCGTCAGCTTTCCGGCCGAAAGCTTGCGCATAACTATCGTTAACGCCCCTACAAGGCTGTTGCTGATATGGGGTTTTACGAATTTCGTAGACAGGCGCGAGTACAAGTGTGAGTTATACGGTTCTCAACTAATAATTGTTGACAGATGGTTCCCTAGTTCCAAGACTTGCAGTAGGTGTGGAACTGTAAAAGAGTCTCTATCTTTATCTGAGAGAGTTATAGAGTGCGAACATTGCAATTTTAGCTGCGATTGCTCCGCAACGCTAGCGCGATCGAGACTTGATAAGAGCGTTAAATTTAGCTATGGCGGGCAGTTTGCTCCGCAACGCTAACGCGTTTCGCGCTAGCGTTGCGTTGCGCTAGCTTTGCGAAGCAAAAGCAAACGTCCGTGTCAGCCTGTGGACTGGACAGGCACCGACGTGGCCAGGTAGAAGCAGGAAGTGCGACTCGTTTGGCCTAAGTAAACTAAGTTTACGAACAGCCAGTCCCTTTATCGGGATAACTCTGATACTCATGGAGGTTAAATTCCTTCCCGCACGGATACCGTGTAACTCCAATCTCCCAGAATTCAGGCAAAGCGCAAGTCTGTCTTTCAGTGCATGGGGATAAAGCGAAGTAAGGGTAATGTCATCCCAATCCTTTGCCAGGGAAGTTGGCCAAGGCGCTCGTACAGAGAACTCAGTATTATGGGTCGTCATCTACAATAGGAGAAAGACATTGCAACTCCTAAATCAAAAGGTGTGCCTCATATAATTGAAATCAAATATTCTTGGTTGATTTCGTATCTAATTAGAGGTCGGCCTAAACTGGGAGCCTAAAGCTAACATAAAATGATATCAGGGAACGAAGTAACCCCTTTTCGACTCTCGACCTCGGCCTAGAGTAGGGAAAGCTTAACCAATGTCGATTAGGATGGAGGATTCCCCAACAAGCAAGCCTGGAGTAATGTCTAGGATGTGCAGACATGGGGAGGTAATTAAGGTAGGCGGTAAAATCAGAAACTGTCGGGAGGTAAAACTTAGCGCCCAAGGTGTGAAGTGGAAACCGTGCCCACTATAAATAAGAAGTCGATGGTTAAGAGCCTAAATGCACCTGCGTATAAGTTCCCAACCCGCTTAACCCTTGAAATCAAAGGTGGGAAGAAGGAAGTATGTGAACCTAACCTCGAAGTATCCTTAGTTATCAGGAGCCGTGTGAGCTGGAAACTCTCATGCACGGTTTTGAATCAGAGGTGAGGGATAGCGATATTCCCATCGACTGTACCTATAACAGATAATCATAGATTTTTATAGATTATCGTAGGTTTATAAGAACGGCAGTTTCCAGCTAAAATCTTTGAGCTATAGCACTTGTTGAGAGCGAGTTCTGACATAGACTGACGATCGACCTTAGACAGGGAAATATTTTTTCTTCTTCCTTTTGCTACATCAGTAGACATCTCCAAAAATTATCAAGCACTTACTGTAACTATCTTTGAGAGAGCGATCGCCAGCTCCTCCAGATAGTCATTTTTTATGAGATTTATAGTATTACAGATAGTTATTGTTAATTCTTTAGCATTTTTATGTAATTATTTCTGGCTTTTTACTATACCTAAAGTTATGATTTATGTTAACATTAGTGTTCCTATTCTTAATCTCACTAAACCACATATTGTTAAAATTACTTTTTCACGGGTTACTCTCTTTTAATCTGAATCTTTCTCGTGCCACTCGCGCAGATTTTTATCAGTCTTATTACATGTTCTACAAATCTTCTTTTTTGAGCTTTTTTTTGATTCTCTTTCTTGACTTTGTATGACATTTTATGGTTTCTTTTTTTTTCTTTGGCCTGTCAATTATTTCCCCACTTTGATCACCTTTATCTCTTTGAAATCTTTGTTCTTTATCAAACTTTTTTTGTTGTTTTTTGGTAAGCATTTCCTCCGGAATGCTGCGCAAACAGCCGTCAGCTATTAGCTATCAGCTATTAATTTTAGGGAAGGTAAAAGCAACCTTTGAAATTGAAAAATAATAAAAAGTTACTACCAAAGTTCCTGGACAAAACCTCAGAAGTAATTATTCATTACTAATTGCTGATAGCTGACTGCTGATAGCTGAATGCTTACGTTTTTTGAATAAATTTATATCACTCTCTGGACCTCTTTCTCCTACTATTAAATCAACTATTTCTTTTCCCAAAGCTAGTGATTACTATTTGATTTTTTAACGTATGACTTTTTGGCTTGACTGAGTAATATTTTTTCTGCTTTTCATCATTTTTGGGCCTAAATATATCCTGTTCTGTACTATCAACTCTCAATTCTATTTCTGTCAAAGCTTCTTTTATCCATAAATATTCGTTTTCTTTTCCCGAGAATTCCTCTAGTAAACTAGATGGTAATAATTCCCTCAAAATATCGCTCCAAAGCGCGAAAAATATTATTTGCTGTTGATTCACTAACTCCCTTAGGTTGCTCCTAGCAGTTGAAATGTTGGTACATGATGCAAATAATATAATGTCAACATTATCTCTTTCGCCTTGCCTAAAGATTTTTTTCTTCCTCCTCCCTATTTAAATCTTTTTTCTTCACTGGCGTTCGCGTTAGCGATGCGGAGCATTATCGCCTGTCTTTTTTTGTCTTCAACTTTTTGAGCATTTTCTATTAATTTTATTAGTTGTTTATCTGTAATACCAATAATCCTTTTTGTTTATGAGTGGATGATTATAAATATATTCTAATACATTATTCATTTGGGGACAGTATATATATAATTGGGCACTACAATTTTACCTTAATTTCTATTTTGGAGAGGTCTAGTAGAGTGAGAATCAATTTGTCCATTTTTTTTGCCTACATTCGTTTACTCAACCAGATTAAATTCTTTGTCTGATAACTAATATCATGTCCGCTTAGTAGCGCGATCAAAAACTTTCTTCTTATCTTCCTTCTTTATTTCCTCCTGATATCAAATCCAGTTGAATACTTATCATATATTTGGGGGTGGAGAGTGTGGGGAGTTGGTTCGTGTGGGGAGAAGGGGAGGTGGAGAGATTGAAGGCGAGAAAGTGTGGATAGAATTATACACATATACTATAGAACCCCTAAGCGTATCTCTAAAAATTTAGGCGATCGCCAATCTCTTAAGCATTAGTCGAATAAAACACATATTAATCTTGGCAGTAGCATTTTCCAGGGTTCTTTTCCTGCGGAATGCTTCCCTACGGGATGCTACGCAAACGCAAACAAAATTTTTAGTCAAGCTTTTACACCTGTCCATCCAGGAATTGGTTCTTTCAATCACCCACCTTGCTTTAACGGGAACAAACCCTTTTTTTCCAAGATTCTCTTTCTCTAAAAGAGATGGTTTTGGCGATAGTTTAAACCGAATCTTAGTCATAATTGCCGGATAAATTTTCTTTAACTCCTCTATTATCTTTTCGGGATGGTATCCATTATCAAGTAAGATAGTAATCTTAGGAATATTGACTGGTTTGGATTTAAAATACTCGATGTTGTTTGATATCATTTCTATTAATCCTACATCATCAGAAACTGATGCTTTAGTACAGTGAGTAAAAAAGGGAAAACCGAGACTATCAACTGCTAAGTGCCTCTTAATTCCATTTGTAGATTTGTAAAAACAGAATCCTTTGGACTTGATACTAGCATTGCAAGTATTTTTCACTGCCTGGGAATCAATAATGATTAAAGTTGTCCCGGAGCGCTTTTTTTTTACCTGTTGACGTACTTGAGCCTGTAAAACATCTCTAATATTCTCAATTACTCCTTGAGAACGCCACTGTTTGTAATGCCAAAAAACTGTGGAATAAGGAGGCAAATATGCAGGGTAAATCACACCAATTACAACCATTCTTAAGTTGGTATAGGATACCATCAAGTATTTGCCTTTTCGTCCATTTTGTTGGACAAGTTTTCTTCTTTTTTGGTATGGGATGGTTCAACAAGAACCCATTCTTTATCTGTTAAACTGCTTGAATACGGCATTTGCCTAACTCTTTTTAGGATAATTGGCGATCGCTACTTAGTATAACCTTGGACGGAAAAGATACGCTTAGGGGTTCTATATAATCGGATTCTATATGACTCCTGACTCCTGTACGGGCGTTAACGATAGTTATGCGCAAGCTTTCGGCCGTTTGCTGACGCATAGCTGACGAATGGCGCCCCTACTACCTGACTCCTGACTCCTGAGTGCTCCGTTGTTACTTATTAAGTATTCAACCGGACATAATATAACTCCCATTTTTGATGAATTTCACTATAATTAATAAATCTATCACAAAATGACAGATTAAAAATTCTTAAACTTGCCACCAATAAGTAAATTACAGAAAGATTTAATAATGTTTGCCACTCAAATTAAAACTAACCAAACTTTAGATAACATACCTAACGATATATTTGAAGCGATCGCCCACCTCAAGCAAGAATTAAATGCTGTTATTTTAGCGCACTATTATCAAGAACCGGATATTCAAGATATTGCTGACTATATTGGTGACTCTCTCGGTCTTTCCAAACAAGCAGCAGAAACAGATGCAGATGTAATTGTCTTTGCCGGAGTTCATTTCATGGCGGAAACAGCAAAAATTCTCAACCCCAATAAACTGGTACTCCTCCCAGACTTAGATGCAGGTTGCTCTCTCGCCGATAGTTGCCCACCAGCAGAATTTGCCAAATTTAAAGCAGTCCATCCTGATGCAATAGTTATTTCTTACATTAATTGTACTGCTGCTATTAAAACAATGAGCGATATTATCTGCACCAGTTCCAACTCTGTCAAAATAGTTAAACAAATACCAGCAGACCAACCTATAATTTTGGCCCCAGACCGGAATCTGGGTCGTTATGTTATGGAGCAAACCGGACGAGATTTAATTTTGTGGGAAGGAAGTTGCATTGTTCACGAGACATTTTCTGAAAAAAAGATGGTGCAATTAAAAATAGAGCATCCCGAAGCTGAAATTATCGCTCATCCAGAATGCGAAACGAGTGTGTTGCGTCATGCTAATTATATTGGTTCGACCACTGCTTTATTGAAGTATTGTCAGGAAAACCAAAACCAAACATTTATTGCGGCAACCGAACCAGGAATAATTCATCAAATGCAAAAGAATGCACCTAGCAAAAACTTTATTCCTACACCAGTAATGAATAACTGTGCTTGCAACGAATGTCCTCACATGAGACTGAATACTTTGGAAAAACTGTATCTGGCAATGAAAAATCAGACACCTGAAATTACGATTCCTGAAGAAACCCGAGTAGCAGCATTGAAACCTATTCAAAAGATGTTAGAACTTTCATTTAATTAGGGTTTGCTGAATAAAGCATGAGTGGTAGGGGTAGGAGACAGGAGACAGGAGACAGCTATACTGGAGGAACGGGGAATTGAGAGGAGCTAGGAGTAAGAATTGTCCTGAGATTTTTCTGTCCGAAGGTTTGCCTTTTATGCGCTCCATGCATGAGGGTTTTAGACTAAAACAAGCGCACCCCGTGAGGAATCCAATAAAACTAAAACCAAAACCAGTCAATGGTTTGAGGATTAATCAGCAAACCCTAATTAGGCAAAAGTAAAAATAACAGAAGCAGTAATATAGAAATAATCAAAATAATAGACATCTTCAGAAAGTAGGGAGTACGGGACTAGGGGAGTGGGGGAGTAGTAAACATAAGAATAATAGACCTCTCTAAAAGTCAAAAGTAAAATCAATTCTTATCAATAAATTATCAATTACTTCTCCCAATTAGACATCTCAAAAAGTCAAAAATCAAATCAATTATCCTACTCTTATTCATCAATCATTTCTCCCTACTCCCTGCTCCCTCTTTTGGAGGAGATGTCTATTGCCCATTACCTATTCCCTGTTCCCTCTTTTATGGAGATGTCTAAATATACGATCGCTAGCTTAATAATTGCTCAAAACATTATTGAATTCTACTAATTACTTAATCGTTGAAGTCTTGCATAAGTATAGCATTGTTTTTGAGAAATAGTATGAAAAAATAACTTCTGTACCTTGCCCTACTGACTTTTAACTTCGTTAAAGTATTCTTTCATTTAGTAAATTATTATGACAACAACTGTAGCTACTCCTGATAATACCTTAGCAACAATTCAAGCAGCTTTACCCATCGATCCACAACCTTATATTATTGGCGATCGCCCTGCCGGATTAATTGTAGTAGATGTAATTAACGGTTTTTGCACTGTTGGTTTTGGTCCATTAGCACCGCAAGAACCTAACGAACAAATTGCTGCAATGATTTCACAGAGCGATCGCCTAGCCAGAACTTTTGTTGAACGAGGTTGGCCAGTTTTAGCATTTTTAGATACTCACGAACCAGGGAAGCCAGAACCTCCTTATCCTCCTCATTGCGAAAAGGGAACTGGAGAAGAAGAACTTGTCCCAGAACTTAAATGGTTACACGATCACCCCCTAGTAACATTAATTCCCAAGGATTGTATTAATGGATTTATCGGTTCTATTGAGGTTAATACTCAACGTAATGTATTGTTAAACTGGATAAATGAATACAAACTGGAAGTCTTAGTTGTGGTAGGAATTTGCACCGATATCTGTGTGATGGATTTTGTTGTAACTATTCTGTCGGTTCGTAATCATGGTTTAGTGCCTACTTTAAAAGATGTGGCTGTATATGAAAAAGGTTGTGCGACCTTTGACCTCACAGCAGAAATGGTAGCGGAGCAAGGTTTACCAAAAACTGCTATTCATCCACAGAAAGTATCACACCATATCGGATTATATAAAATGGCCGAACGCGGTGCATTTATTGCTTCTACTATTGAACTTTAGAGGGCGATCAACTGTTATATAAAATCCGGTTGAATACTTATTATTATAGTTAGGAGAGATGGGGAGATTGAATATTGAAGTTTGAATAGAATTATAAAGATATACGATATAAACGAATTTTATATTAGACATCTCCAAAAATCAAAAATAAAATCAATTATTCTACATAACTTATCAGTTCATTCCCCCTATTACCTATTCCCTCTTTTCTGGAGATGTCTATTTATTCAAATGCTGTTAGAATTGAAGGCACTGCTGAGGGGCAGGATGAATATAAGTGGGGAAAATATAAGGAACGGGCAAGATGCCCATTCCACAAAACTATTAAAATCATCCCGCATTTATGCAACGTCGAGTTGAAAATTGAAAAGTCAAACCGAAACATAATAACCTCTGAATATAAATATAAGTTAATCTAAACAATTTTTGATCAGTAAGGGAAAAAATTGTAAAAAAGTAGCCGAATTTTGAGAAAGCAATTATAATCTCTCTAATATGTAAACAATGAGCAAGTACTCTTCTTGTCCTCTCTTAATTGCAGGGGATAGTCTACTGCTAACTATAAATATTTATCTGAAATTTCCCATAGAAAAGCTTTGCTCAAAAAAATTCTACACCTAAAAGTAGACGGGAATATGGTAGCCCTGTTGCTTTCCTTTCCTACGGAATGCTGCGCAAACAGCACGGGGTGGAAATACAATATGGTGGCTTGAGCCACAGCGTAAATCAATCATGGTGAGGGTCATTAATGTATTTTTGAATAACTGCCGAACTAACTTGTCCAGTAGTATCATAAAAATAAGCATGAGTCCATAAAGTAGGCAATTTCATCAGATGTGGAAACTCTAGTCTTAGCAGTCTGGAAGACCGACCCTTAAAAGCTCTCACAATACTATTAATAGGAGTTTTTGGGCCAAATTCGACCAAGGCGTGTAGATGGTCAGGAGCGATTTCTAAAGCTTTAATAATCCATTCATGCTCTACTGCTACTTCCTCAAGTATCTGACTTAATCGAGTTTTTACTTTTCCTACTAAAACAGGTTTTCTACGTTTAGGTATCCAAATTAAATGTACTGTTGCAGAACCAACTGAGTGTTTATTATGTCTGTATGTTTTAGCCATAATAGTTGATGTCTTTTAGCTATTGACAAAATATTGTAGCTCAGATATTGTAGATAGCAAGTTTCCTTATACAATTCATGTTTTGCGTTCATAATGTCTAGAGCTACCACTCCATCATTTATAACAGAGCTACCATTAAAGGTCAGTAGTCAACAAAACCGAGAACTAGAAGCTAGGTTTAATGCTGCTATGAGACTTTATAATGCTTGCTTAAATGAAGCTAAGGTTAGGATGGAATTGGTCAAAAACTCAAGCGCTTATCAACAGGCAAAATCATTGCCATTATTTGTTACTAGAAATAACAAACAACTAGCAAATCCTGAACGGAAACAGTTATTTAATGAAGCCAGAAAACAATATCGTTTTAGTGACTTTGGACTACAAGCTTTTGCCACATTAACTGCTAATAGAGCTAAATGGATTGCTGAAAAAATTGATTCTAATACTCAACAAAAACTAGCTACTCGTGCTTTTAATGCTGTAGAAAAAGTTCTGTTCAACAAGGCTAAAAAAGTTAGATTTAAGATAACTACTAGGTTTAGGTCAATAGAAGGCAAATCTAACAAGCAAGGGTTACGCTGGAAAAGCAGTTTAGTAGTTTGGGGGAAGCTGAAACTACTACCTATAATTCCTAAAAATAATCCAGTCATAGAACATGGCTTAAACAGCAAAGTTAAATATGTTCGATTAGTCTGGCGAGAATTAAACGGTAAAAAGCGATGGTTTGTTCAGCTTATCTGTGAAGGTCAGCCATATGAAAAACCTCAAAATTATGTCAGCTCAGGAACTATAGGACTAGACTTAAATATTTCTAATGTTGCAATTGTAGCTGATGACTATGCAGGATTATTACCATTGGCCGATAAAGTTCCTACTTATCAAAAGGAAATCAGGCAACTACAGCGTAAGATGGAACGTTCTAGAAGAGCTAACAATCCTGACAAATATGAGTCTAATTTCCAGAAGCGTGTAGGTCGTAAAATTGTCACAAAGAAAGGCCAGCTAAAAAAAGGGCAACAAACCAAGTGGTGCCATTCAAAACATTACTATAAAACTGCCATTAAAAAACGTGAATTAGAGCGTAAAAAAGCTGCTTATACTAAAAGTCAAAATCGTCGATTAGTTAATGATATTTTACGCCATGGTAGCACAATTAAAACAGAAAATGTTTCTGTAAAAGCGTGGCAGAAAATATGGGGAAAAGCTATTTCTAATAAGTCGCCAGGATTTTTTATTTCAGAACTACACCGCAAAGCCGAAAATGCTGGCGGTCAGTTCATCAAGTTTTCTACCCAAAAAACAGCACTATCTCAAACTCACCTGACAGGTAATCGTGTGAAGAAAACTTTATCTCAAAGAGTTCACACAGATGAAACAGGTGTAGTTATGCACCGCGATTTATTTAGTGCTTTTTTGGCTAGACACATTAATGAGGATGAGCTTTCATTGCATGATGCACTACAAGAGTATCAAAGGTTGGAACCAGTCTTGCAGGAGGCATGGGAGCATTATCAAATAAATTGCAAACAAGTAAGCTTGTCTGAAAGTAGGTCGGCTCATTCGCCCTCAGAGCAATTCTCCTGTTACCTTAAGAAGCTCTCAACCAGATAAGTCAGTGCGGACTAAAAGTTGAGGTAATTTCTGTGGACTCCCCGCTGCTTCAGCACGGGGAGGGTTCAATGATTTATTTCTAGATCAAATAAATAACTTTATACGAATGCCAAAATTACAATCTCCAAGTATTTCTCCCTACTTTGATGTTATAGTAGTAGGCTCGGGTGCGGCAGGACTTTATGCTGCACTTTGTTTACCTACTCATCTTAGAGTTGGTTTAGTTACTAAAGGTGTCATAAATATGGGTTCCAGTAACTGCGCTCAAGGAGGCATTGCTGCAGCTATTGACCCGTCGGACAACCCGAACTTACACTTAGAAGATACCCTCAAAGCTGGTGCAGGTTTGTGTGACCCCGAATCCGTAAAATTTATGGTGGAAAGTGCAGAAGAAGCGATCGCTCATCTAGTAGAAATGGGTGTTGCTTTTGACCGCAAAGGAGAAAAACTGGCAATGACTTTAGAAGCTGCCCACTCACATCCTCGTGTACTTCATTCCGCAGATACTACAGGTAGAGCCATTATTGATACACTTACAGCAAAAGTTTTAGAACGTCAAAACATTCAAGTTATTTCTCAGGCAGTAGCATTAAATTTATGGCTAACTCCACAGAAAAATCGCGTCCAAGGTATTAGTCTTCTCCATCAAAGTAAAATTCAGTGGTTAAAATCTTCTGTAGTTGTGTTGGCAACGGGTGGAGGCGGTCAAATATTTGCTCAAACAACTAACCCGGAAGTTAGTACCGGGGATGGAGTAGCAATAGCTTGGCGTGCGGGAGCTGTTTTACGAGATTTGGAATTTTTCCAATTTCATCCTACTGCTTTAACTAAACCAGGCGCTCCTCATTTTTTGATTAGTGAAGCTGTGCGGGGAGAAGGAGCACATCTAATTGACGAACGCGGAAACCGTTTTGCTTTTGAATATCATCCTGCTGGAGAGTTAGCACCAAGAGATGTTGTCAGTAGAGCTATTTTTCATCACTTGCAAAAAACTACAGATGACCCTACCCAAGCTCATGTTTATTTAGATTTGCGACCTATTGCTCCCGAACGCATTCGTTATCGCTTCCCCAATATTATCAATGTTTGCAAACAATGGGGTATTGATGTTTTTCAAGAACCTATTCCGGTTGCTCCTGCTGCTCATTATTGGATGGGTGGAATTGCTTGCGACTTAATGAGTCAAACCTCAATTCGTGGACTCTATGCTATCGGGGAAACAGCAAGTACAGGGGTTCATGGAGCAAATCGTTTAGCGAGTAATTCTTTGTTGGAATGTTTAGTCTTTGCTTCTCAACTATCTCGCATTGAAATTCAGCCAAATTTAGTTGCGCCTAATTCTGAGGTGTCACAGGTAGACTTTAATTGGAGTGGGGATATGGAAAAGATAGAATTGATTCGCAAAATGTTACCGAGTTTAATGTGGGAAAGTGCGGGTATCTGTCGTGAAGGAGATTTGTTAGATAGAGCGCTACATAAAATTAATAATTGGCGAGAAAGTTTGACAGGTTTGGATGTAGTTCAATTTTTAACAAATCTATTACCTAACCAGATGATAGACTTAAGTTCGACTGATGCAGAACAACAATTGCGGATGGTTACAGAAACTCTCAATCTTTTGGATCTAGGATATTTAATTCTCAAAAGTGCTGCATGGCGCACTGAAAGCAGAGGTGGACATTATCGTAGCGATTATCCTCAAACTACCGACCGTTGGAGAGTACATACTTTGGTACAGGGCGATCGCTCCTGGAAATCATCAATGACGATTAATTCTGAAGAGTTAAAAATCAAAAGTATGGCAGTTGAGGCATAATATTACCTCAGGTTAACTACTGAATTATAATTCTATCATGTCCGTTTATATCGTTAGTGTAAAACCAAGGGTGAATATCTACAGGAAATAATGGTTTTTTTCTTGCGAGGGTAGCCTTCGGACCTCTTTCCTCTTCCTTCGGACCTCTTCCTTTTTCCTTACCTTTGTTATACAAGACCGATGCTACCGGAGATGATATTATAATTCTATCATGTCCGGTTGAATACTTATAAATTAAATAGCGATCGAACTCTGTGACACTGGAGTGAAAAAACAACTTTCTCCTGTTGTATGCTTATTTAGGGTTTGCTGAAAAAGTCTGCATGGTAGGGGTAGGAGTCAGAACTCAGGAGGACCGAGTCAGGAGTAATGGAGAATTTAGAGGAGGTAGTCGGATATATTTATCCCTTTATTTTTTTTGCCGTAGTGAGCCTTGAATTCTAACTTTTTGGTCGCTCAAGCTTAAAAAGTTGCACTTTTTTTCGTTCTAAAAAAGGCACTTACCGAAAAGCCACGTTGAGAGCAAGCGTGTTTTAACCGGGGGATGAAAACAAGGGAGTCGTTTAGACTATACAACTTTAGTTGTCCTGTGCTATTATCTGGATATACAAATGTTTAGACAAAAGTAAGCAGAAAGCTAGGTTTAGACTTGAGCTGACTGTGTAGGGGCACCGCGGAAATTGTCCCCAAAGAATATATCTTTGGTCAGCTAAGAACAGACGGAGCAACACGGATTTATCCTGTTGCGTAGTATCAACTTAGAATCCCCGTGACTTAAGTCCGGGGAGTAGTCAAATTTATCTGTAAATGCTTTTAGATTAGATCGGTCACGCCCTATTGACCTAAAAATTGTTGTATAAAGCCTCCCCTTTTAGAGCTGATATTATGTCCGGTAGCATCGGTATTGTATAGCTAAAGTAAGGAAGAAGGAAGAAGGAAGAAGGAAGAGGGAAGAAGGCTTAAAAGCTTGAAAAAACGTAAATTTCTTCTACAGGACTTACGCAAAGGCACTATATATAGCGTCTACTAATTTAGGCGATCGCTTAAAAAATTATAGCGATTGCTGACGCAAAGCTCCGAATGGCGCCTCAAGACAATTACCATTGTTAAAACAAGGGTAAAAAAACACCTATAAAATCAAGATAGCCCTGAATTTTATTGTGGGCTTTTTCAGCTCTTGGAGCAGATAATCTGAGAGTAATTCATGTTTAACTTGATAAATAGTTTTTCCTATTTTCACTGCTAATCTTTTTAAGAAATTCCAGACTAACATAGCACAGGCTATATGATTTTTTTGAATGTCCCTGAGACGACATTGACAAAATTCAATACCTGTTAATTGCTTAATTTCTCTGTGAAATTCTTCAATCTTCCACCTAGTTTGAGATTCAAATTCTACAGCATCTACTGAAGATTGACTTAAGTCATTAGTAACAACATATTCTGTTCTGTTGGTAGAAACAGTTGCCCAGAATAGCTTGACTTTTTTATCTCTTGGAAAACCTTTAATTTTAATTATTTTACCTGATATTTTTTCCGACTCATTCCAACTTAATTCTCCTATGTTTTTATATTTTTCACTTGCGACCACTATCATCTACTAAACGATTTCTTTTTAAGGGACAGTAATAAATTTTTCCATATTATCTATCAATCCCATTAACCTTTGTGTTGCATACCAACTATCCATTAACACAGTCTTAAATGGTAATTTTTATTATTTACCACACAGAGAATCATTTCTTCCACATGATCTATTTTGTTTTTTTTATCACTATCTGGGTCATAAATCCGATAATCTATTAGCCAAAATTGTTCAATTGTTTGGTTAAAATATATACAATTTACAATCCCTATACCACGGACTACTTTATGCTCATTACCACTGTACTGTCGCCTAACCAACTCAATTTTATTACTATGTTTTTTGTTAAGAACTGTGTCATCAAAGATTAAATAACCTTCTGTATTAGTTATAATTTCTTTTTTAACATTTATCCATAAATCCTGGCTATCAAATTTTTCTATTTTTAAATAGCGATTTATCATGTCATGGCTAACATTTTCTAGGTGATTTGCTAAATTTGTAATGGTATAATTTGTATGATAATTGAGTAGATATTGACAATAATCAATATAGCTGAAGTTCATCCTGTTAGCTAAAATTAACAATAATGTAATCCTACAATAATCAGAGTATTTTGGCAAAAATGATTTACAATTAGCAACATCTAAATAGAGCGAAAATAAATTATATTAGCGTATCTTTGTATTAGTTATTGTAATTTTGATGTTCAGGCGATCGCTATAATTTGTCAAGCGATCGCCTAGATCAATAGACGCTATATATAGTGTATGTGCGTAAGTCCTGTTCTAGATATTCACCCTTGGTTTTGCACAAACGATAGCAGCGGACATGATATGATTTATAAACTGAGCTAAAACTCTTATGCTATCTAGGTCTCAGGAATTTATGGTTGACTGACCGAAAATCGGCAAAACCTTTGTCCTGTAATAAATTAAGCCTTTTAATATTTACTTTATAAATCAGCTCTTAAGGGGATAAAAAGAAAAAATTTCCTTTGAGTCAATCTTATCCGTTTTAAAGGAGAGTTCATTTGGTAAAGGGAGGCTTCAAGGCGCGAATTATTTAATTATTAATTATTAATTATTCGGTAATTCTAAATTATAAATTCTAAATTATTGAACTTCTTTCTACACTCTGAACCCTTAATAGATTGCTATTCAACCGGATAATATCGTACTAATTATTATTAGTATTATTGCTAATTGTACGTTTTATTTTTGGAAATTTCCTAGTCTCAAATCTCTGAAATTGAAACTTCATTCACTATATTGGTTTTCAACCAACCGACAATTTTTGCTGATTTTATTGAAATAGTTAAATCAATTTCAGGTTGGTAAGATACACCTATTTTGATTATCGATTCTATATTTCCAAAACCTATAACTTTATCTCTCATCAGTCTCATATTTGTTGTATTGTTTCAAGTTATAAATATTTCAGTTTAGAGTTGACATTTAAGCAAATTTATTAGTGTAATTTTTGCGTGCAATATTTATCAATCTAATACAACCTTTTTTAAGGTAGGTATATATTTATTTTCAGATATTTCTGCTTTAGTAATTCCTAACTCTAAAATCATAGCTATAATTTCAGAATGTTTGAAAGGTTTACTAAGATAGCCATCTGCACCATATTTCATTGCTTCATGGTAGTCACTTTCATCATTCTTGCTAGTGCAAAAAATGACAGGAATCTTCTGTAGTTGAGTATCGGACTTAATTTGAGTACATACAGCATAGCCATTTAATTTTGGTATCATAATGTCTAGAAGTACTAGATCTGGTTTTTCACAATAAATTTTTTCTATGGCTTCAACACCATTATTAGCTTCTATTACTTTTAATCCTAGTTTTATAAGAGAGTAAGAAATAATCTTCTTATCCGTAGGATTATCTTCTACCAATAAAATTCTTTTCTTGAGCATTTTTCTATAATTATCCTCGTTTATATATCTATATATAGAGAAGTTGTTTGTTTATGTAGCTGCTCTATATCAGTAAGTAAGGAAGCAATCTCAAGGGTATGAGGTGCATCAACATTTCGTTAGATATTTAGGTTTATTTATGCCTACCTATTCATTTATTAGTTTGAACGAATACTTTTGTAGTAATGATATAATATTAAACAGAAATGTATTAAATAAAAAGTGATAATTCGATTGTAATTGTGTGACTTTAGTCACTTAGTAATATGGCAGGTTTAACTAGCTATCAGCTTTTAGCTATCAGCTAGCCTCTTGTAGAGGAACTTCGGACTTCAGCTTAAGCGTAGCTCCAGGTAAAACCATTTCTCAAAAACTTTTCTACATTTTGTTGAGCAGGGGACCCACCCTAGCCCCTCCCCGACCGTGGAGGGGAAATAGGGAGTGGGTAGGGACGTTGCATAAGGGCGTCCGTACAGGGAGAAGCAAACATAAGAATAATTAACATTAACGCAAGCTGAAATTAGTATGCAAAGTGATTTTGCTTGTACCGATCAGTTGACAACTGAAGTACTGCCCAAGTATAGCAATAATATAGAATCCAGTTATACAGTATATGTTTATAATTCTATCCACACTTTCTCGCCTTCAATCTCTTGACCTCCCCTTCTTCCCACACGAACCAACTTCCCACACTCCCCACCCCCAAATATACGATAAGTATTCAACCGGATTTGATATAATGCATGGGAATTGGTATAAAACTCCCCGACTTCTGAGTCAGCAGGATGGCCCTCGGAGGAGTTTAAATCTCTCGATCAACATCTCAAAAAAAATTTACCGATCGCTGTTTGCGCAGCATTCCGCAGGAAAAGCTGACCGCTGAATACTCCTTTAATAACCCACCGTTAACGGGGGAGCTTAAAATTATTTGGGGTTATTAACTGTTAAACTTAAACTGTAGAAAATAGTTGTCAAACGTAGAAAAGTATTGTAATATTAAACAAGTTAATAGAAAACGTAAATTTAGGCAATGAATGATTTCGAGCATTATAGTAATCACGGGCGAGGGCCATAAAATTTGAGTAGACAGACCCATGAAAGTTGTTGACAGACATATAATTAGACGAACACATAACTTTTGGCAGGTGTGTGATGAGTTAGCTTTTAAGTCAAAAAACCTATATAACTTGGCTAACTATCACTGTCGTCAGCATTTTTTCTGTACTGGTAAAAGTCTCTCACTAACTAAACTGTACCACGCCACCAAAGATAGCGATGCTTATAGAGCCTTGCCAACTAAAGTATCAAAACAAATAATAAAATGCTTGGTTGCCACTTGGCGTGGCTATTTTCAAGCTATAAAAGAATGGTTAAAATATCCAGGGAAGTTTTTAGGTAAACCCAAAATACCAAAGTATAAGAATAAAACTCAAGGTAGGAATGTAGTTATATATTCAAAGGAATCAGTCTATAAAGCCCCTTTAAAAGATGGTATTTGTCACTTATCAATGAGTGATATCAAAATACCTGTAGTTGTGGATACTGTAATCGAAGTAAGGATAGTACCTGCTACTGCCTGCTATATAATTGAAGTAGTGTATGAAAAAACTCTTCAGCCACAAATACACTCAACATATGTAGCCGGAATAGACTTAGGAATTGACAGATTAGTTGCTCTATCTACAAATAAGCCTGGTGTTAAACCACTGCTGATTAATGGGAAGCCACTAAAAAGCGTCAATCAACTATATAACAAGCGAAAAGCCAAGTACCAAAGTAACCTCAAAGGGAACAGAAAAACTAGCCGTAAGATTGAAGCATTAAGTTATCATAGAAATCGTTTTGTGGAGAATTACCTGCATAACACCAGCAAGTTAGTCGTAAATTATTTAGTGAAGAGTAATATTGGTACTGTAGTAATTGGAAAAAATGATAATTGGAAACAAGGTGCAAACATTGGCAAAATCAACAACCAAAAATTTACTCAAATACCTCACTCCAAGCTAATTGAACAGATAACTTATAAATGTCAACTGGCAGGAATCAAGGTAATTGAAACAGAAGAAAGTTACACCAGTAAAACATCTGCGGTTGACTTAGAAAAACCGATATGCCATGAAAACTATGTAGGTAAACGAGTAAAACGTGGTTTATTTAGGAGTGGAACTGGTATAGTTATTAATGCCGATGTTAATGGCAGTCTTCAAATAATTAGAAAGAAATTCCCAGGGGCATTTACTGCCGAGGGAATAGTGAGCTGCGCCGTACAGCCAGTATTGGTTAATCCAATATCAAGATAAAGGCTGTTACAATTTTCTACAGTTTTTTTCGTACGGTTTGTAGATATGAAGTGACCAGTAGTTGACTATCCATCAGCAATTAGAACTTCTGCCTTTCAGTTTGTCATGCTGCGCAAACAGCTCCCGCTGCTTTCTGCCTTCTTCAATCTTCCAACTTCTTTATATTCACTATAACTATATATTATTAGCAATTAACTCAAAGAAACAGGGAACTTTTTAGAGAGAAAATTTTTCAACTCAATCATTAGGTCTTCATTGCTTCTGCTGGCTTCCCAAATTCCAGAAGTCGATCTACCTATTTGCCATTTTCCTTCCATAAAATTTTCATCTTCAGAAACAGTTCCAACATAATAAATAATGTATTGTGAATTTGTAAGATAAAGCTTTGTAAAACTAATTTTGCGTCCAATAACTTCACCCTTTAGTATAGCTTCTCCTAAATAACTGTCATCTAATATATTTCCACTCAAAGTATTACCACCTTGAATCAAAGTAGCTTCAAATCTTGTAGGATTTCCCTGTTGCCAATAAGTACCTAACCAACTTCCACTTAAATTTACCATTAGAGTTAATCTGCCTCCTGCCCTCTTACTTTCCTGAGTGTACCTCACGCTTACTAAGAAACGCTATATCTCAGTAAGTTATTGAAAATTATCTTTAGCAATTTTTTTTCATCTTAGTTGATCGACAGCTATATATCAAACAAATAAATTAAAAGTATTTATCTGCAAATAACGATCGAATTAATTAATAAATACTATGATTTATAAAAGATTAAATGCCATTGTAGTTATAAGTTTTAGCTATGTATAAAAATATCAAATTTTAAGTTATGTTACTGACCTAAATCAATCAAATAAATTTGAATCCATATTTTTCCAAAATTTTAATATTTTTACTCTGTAATACTTAATACCTACACCAAGAAAAAATTTCACTACTTAAACTAAGTTAATCAACAGGACATTTTGGCCAAAATACTCAACATAAATTTAGCTATAAAGCTGGTCATTTCAGTTATCAGTTAGCCCCATAAGGTCGTAACTGCGGACTTCAGTTATCAGTTATCAGTACCTCTGCAATAAGGAGGCTTGACATAAAAAATATGCTCTTTTTTTTCTCCCCTTAAAAGGGGAGGCGCATACCCACAATTTTTTGGTCATAATAAAATCTAGTAGCCAAAATCAACTGAAATCTTAATTAATTTTTCTACTTTCTACTTTCTTCTATAGTTAAGCTATTATAAAATCTAAGAGGTAAGTTGCTATTCTATAGCTTAGTTCTAGTGCCAATCAAAGTATAAAAATTAAGGCACAGTTAATGTTAACTATAAAAACCGGGAAACTAAAAAAATCTTTAAAATCAAACTATTGCAGAAAAAATGAGCAAAAATAAACAATTATTAAATCAACGTAAACAACTTCCTGAACCTCAACTAGATGATTTTTTTAAGGTATTTAGTCAGTCTCCAGTAGGTACGTCAACTTGGAATTGGATTTTAACTCACTCTCGTTCTGGAAAAGATAGAATTTTTTTGCCTCTATCTACAGGAACAGGGTTAACAACAGATTATGAACCATTATTTTTATTAAAAGTGTCTTCAGGGAAAAGTTGGAACTTAGAAAGTTCTGTAAAAGTGACTGCTAAAGCAGGAGTTTTTATCACAAAAGTAGGTTCTATATTTGTTGCACCACTATATGTACTTTTCAAGTTATCTGGAAATGATTATATTTATCACATCTGGATTAATCATTATGGTGGAGATATTTTACCTTCTCCTCTATACAAGCTGCAAAAAATGCCATATTTAACTCTACTGTTAATAGAAGATAAAACTCAGCCAGAAAGAGCAATCAAAATTGAGAATCAAATAAACTGGTCAAGTTTAATAACAAAAATTGAATCAGTTTCATCTTGGGATAGAGGTGTCTTTGAGAAGTTTAATTCTTTAGCATATTCGGCTCAAGAATTGTGGAATAGAACAACAGAAGAACAAGTAAAAAAAACAACAATAGCTAAATTAAACGATCGCTTTAGAAATGGGGATAAAAGTTTAGGAGAATACAAAATGAGTAGGCAAGTATTAGCATTGCCAAGAAAAAGCAAAAACAACTTTTTAAAGAAATTCAAGATTTTTCTAATTTTACTTCAGAAAATGATCCTAGAGGTGAACATAATGTGGGTCAAGTTATCATGGATGGTGTAGAATATGTTTGGAAAATTGACTATCTAGACACAAGTATGATTATGCTCTCAGATGCACCAGAAGATATTAATAAAACTACTAGAGTATTATTGGTAATACGAGCTGATGAATATTAGATATCACTCAGGAGTCATTTCAGTTATCAGTTATCAGTTATCAGTTATCAGTACTTCTGCCTGTTTGTGCAGGATGACCTAGGAAAGTATTGGGATTGAAATATTGAAAATGAGGAATAGAAGGAGAAAGTTTTTTTGTTTAGCTGGCGCACAACGCACGTTAGACACACCTGGTAGCGCACTCGGTAGAGACAACATTCATTAATTGATAATGGATAATGGATAATTGATAATTACCTCTGGTTAAAACCGTTACGGAATTGAATATAAGGAAACATTATTTCTTTTTTTTCCCCTTAAAAGGGGAGGCTTTAAACCAGAATTATTTAATTATTAATTATTAATTATTCGGTAAGAAATGTTTTTCCCTGTCTAAGGTTCATTATTCAGTTTATTTCCTCACCAATTATTTCCTGTGCCATCAATAAGTTTAGCGGCTTGTAACTGTTACCTAATAATCTGGTATTATCTACAATAAGCTCCAATTATCTATTAGTTGTAGCTTACTAAAAACGGCTGATTTTGGCGTTTAATTGATGGATAAGATAGATTTTTTCATAAATGCAAAACAGTATTCAAGATATTAATAACTGAAAAAATTAAGGAATAAAATAGTGATTTCAGGAAAAGCAACAATAACGGCAACTAAGTCTTATGCCCAACTTCATCAAACAAAATGTACCCGAAAACACTTCCGAGAAATTAATAGCTTAACAATGAGTTCAATAGGTATCGGCACATATCTTGGAACGTCAGATGTCGCAACAGATGATTTAGTCACAGAAGCAATTATTAAATCAGTAAAAAGCGGGATAAATTTAATAGATACTGCTATTAATTATCGTTCTCAACATGGTGAAATGAGTGTGAAAGCAGCTCTTATTCAGTTAATAGAATCACAAATAGTATCGCGAGCAGAATTAATTATTTGTTCTAAGGGCGGTTTTATTCCTAACAGAGAAAGAGAAAAATGGTTTAAACAAGAGTATGTAGATAACTCCAAATTTAATATTCAAATGACAGATATGGTGGCAGGAATTCACTGCATGCACCCAGAATATATTCAAGACCAACTAGAACGTAGTTTAACAAATTTGGGAGTGGAAACTATTGATATTTATTATTTACATAATCCAGAAACTCAACTGGGAATTATTCCTTTAGAGGAATTTTATCGTCGTCTGAAAGCTGTTTTTGCAGTGTTAGAAAAAGCTGCTGATGCGGGAAAAATAACTGCTTATGGAATAGCTACTTGGCAAGGTTTTCGAGTGCCACCAACAGATGCTAAACACATAGACTTAGCTAAAGCTAAATCTATTGCTCAACAAATAGCAGGTGGAAAAGGCGATCGCTTCCAATTTATTCAACTGCCAGTAAACTTGACAATGCAAGAAGCAGTTAGCACTCCTACTCAACCTGTAGACGGCAAAATTTTACCCGCTATTACCGCAGCAAACCAATTGGGTATTAATGCGATCGCCAGTGCCTCCATTGCCCAAGCTAAAAATCTCGTGCAACTTCCCCAAAATATCATTGATGGCCTTGGCGAAAATCTGAAAACAGATGCAGTACGGGCTCTCCAATTTACCCGCAGCGTGCCTGGTTTATCTTCGGCCTTAGTAGGAATGAAATCTCCTAAGCATACAGCAGAAAATCTGGCTTTAACTAGCATTCCTCCATTAGATGCTGCGGACTTTGACCAGTTAATAGGTTGATTAGTAGGGGAGTGGCTCACACGGATTATGACACGGATAAACGGATAGGTCTGGGAGTATGGGGAGTAGGGGAGTGTGGGGAGATGGGGAGTAGTAGTACAGTAGTGGACTGACACACCTTAAATGGTGCATTAGATTCAATTCAAAAGTCATGCATTCAAAAGTCATGCATTAAGAATTTCAAGTTAAAAGCTAATGCACAGTTTTAGCTGTGTCAGTCTAGTAGGGTGTGAAGCGCGTGAGCGTAACACACCACAACCCTACATATATTGTCAGTGCGTAACTCCTCATTAAAATCTAGATGGTGCGTTACATTTCATTAACGCACCCTACTGGATTGTTTCACCTAAAATAGTGCAGAGCGCTTTTTTCGTCACCCCATCCCCCATCACCCCATCCCCCATCACCCCATTTTCTAATGCAACATTTAAGATGAAACAGTCCACTACTTGACTCTCCATTCATGGAGAAAAAAACGGTTGAGGGATGGATGGGTTACCTAACCATATCCAATCGACCAAGAGAAGAAAAAAATTCCCTTTTAACCCAATCCTCTTCTTTTCAAGGAGAGGTAATTCTAAATTCTAAATTCTAAATTCTAAATTCTAAATTCTTGATACTTGATACTTGACTAATCATTCCAGAATTGCTATATTAAAAATATCAGCAGTTAAAATCAAAGGTGATGGGTAGGCAGAAAGAGTTCAACAGAGATGAAGTATTAATGAAGGCAATGCAAACCTTCTGGTGTTATGGCTATGAAGGGACTTCCATACAAACCTTAGTTGATAAGATGGGTATCAACCGAGGCAGTCTTTATGATACTTTTGGCGATAAGCAATCTCTGTTTCATGAAGCGATCGCCTATTACGATTCTAGACTTGTGGCACCGATGATTAGTAAATTGGAAGCTGATGATGCTTCTAAACAAACCATTGTAGATATCTTTTATGGTATGATTGATTCTGCCGTAACAGATGAAGATCGTAAAGGCTGCTTAGTCACAAACACTGCTGTTGAACTTGGTGGCAACAACCCAGAAAGTGCTAAACAAATTGCTGCGAAGATTCAAGGAATTGAAAATGCACTGGAAAAAGCCTTAACTACAGCTCAAGAAAAAGGTGAAATTAATCAGAAACATGACTGCACTGCTGTAGCTAGATTTCTTACTTGTTGTTTACAAGGTTTACGGGTAGTTTCTAAAGTTAATCCTGACCGAAAAGCATTACAAGATATAGCTAAAATGGCTCTTTCTGTTTTATAGCAGTTAATAGGGAATAGTTCAATAATTAATAATTAATAATTAATAATTAATAATTAATAATTAATAATGACCTCTCCTTGAAAACGGATAGGATTGATTCAAAGGAAAACTTTTTCTGGCTTCTCCTTGCTTATGAGAGGCTTTAAACCTTAATTATTCGGAATATCAAATACCCTTGCTTTGGAGAATAAGGTTCTACCATCAATATTGGCGAAAATTCCTAGTTTGTAGAGGGTTTGGAGACCAAACCCCTACGGTCTTGAATTATACTGATACTACCGGATTTGATATAACAGGGTATAGGGAGAAAAACATTTTCCTGTTTGAGATTCATCATTAGTCTATATCCTAAGCAACTTGTTTGTTGCTATAGATTAATTTACTTCTTAGCTTTGATTTTTTTACCTTAATTGGAACAATCATTCTAAAGAATAGGAGAAAATTCCATGGAATTAACCAAAAACTTACAAGAACTCCAAGCTAAAATACAAGCCCAACTACCAGAAAATGCCAAGGCAAAAATGAATAAAGCGGTAGTTGATTTAGCTAACTCCGATATTGTTGATAATAGTTTAAAAGTAGGGGAAAAAGTTCCTAACTTTAGTTTGCCAAATGCAGTAGGTAAAAAAGTAGAATTAAATTCATTACTTGTAGAAAGTCCTGTAGTAATTTCCTTTTATCGTGGCGGATGGTGCCCTTACTGCAATATGGAATTAAGAGGTTTACAAAAGTATTTGCCACAAATCGCAGAATTAGGAGCAAAATTAATAGCAATTTCTCCAGAAACACCAGACAACTCTCTTTCCACAACAGAGAAAAACGAATTAACTTTTGAAGTCTTAAGCGATGGGGGAAATCAAGTTGCTAAAGAATTTGGTTTAGTATTTGAACTGCCCGAAGAATTACGCCCAATATATCAAAGTTTTGGTATTGACTTACCAGCTTATAACGGTGATAAAAGTTTTGAATTACCAATTCCTGCCACTTATGTAGTTGCCTCAGATGGTACAATTATCCATGCTTTTGTTAACCCAGATTATACACAACGTCTCGACCCAGAAGAGATTATTAATGTGCTAAAAAAAGTTAAATAGCAGAAGGAAGAAGGAAGAAGGAAGAAGGAAGAGGGGATAAATATTGAAAAAAGGGAAAAACGATAGATATAAATATCTAATATCATGTCCGGATAATTAGTTATAAAAAACTTTCTCCTTTTTCTCCTGTTGTTCTTGTTTCTTCCCTCTTTCCTCCTGAGTTCTGACTCCTGAGTTCTGACTCCTCCGTAGTTATTTATTTATCACTGTTTAAAAGGAAGAAGGAAGAAGGAAGAAGGAAGAAGGAAGAGGGGATAAATATTGAAAAAAAGGGAAAAACGATAGATATAAATATCTAATATCATGTCCGGATAATTAGTTATAAAAAACTTTCTCCTTTTTCTCCTGTTGTTCTTGTTTCTTCCCTCTTTCCTCTTGAGTTCTGACTCCTGAGTTCTGACTCCTCCGTAGTTATTTATTTATCACTGTTTAAAAGGAAGAAGGAAGAAGGAAGAAGGAAGAAGGAAGAGGGGATAAATATTGAAAAAAAGGGAAAAACGATAGATATAAATATCTAATATCATGTCCGGATAATTAGTTATAAAAAAACTTTCTCCTTTTTCTCCTGTTGTTCTTGTTTCTTCCCTCTTTCCTCCTGAGTTCTGACTCCTGAGTTCTGACTCCTCCGTAGTTATTTATTATCACTGTTTAAAAGGAAGAAGGAAGAAGGAAGAAGGAAGAAGGAAGAGGGGGTAAATATTGAAAAAAAGGGAAAAACGATAGATATAAATATCTAATATCATGTCCGGATAATTAGTTATAAAAAAACTTTCTCCTTTTTCTCCTGTTGTTCTTGTTTCTTCCCTCTTTCCTCCTGAGTTCTGACTCCTGAGTTCTGACTCCTCCGTAGTTATTTATTATCACTGTTTAACCGGACATGATATAATACCAATTTGATAAATGTTTGCTACAAATAGCTAGGGTATTTCGTAAGAATTTCCTACGGAATGCTCCGCAAACAGAATTGCCGACGGAATGCTCCGCAAACAGGAGTCAGAATTAGAGGTACAGTTTTAAGATTAATCTTTTTTTCCCTACTCCCCCGCTCCCCCGCTCCCCTACTCCCTACTCCCCTACTCCCTACTCCCTACTCCCCTACTCCCTACTCCCTACTCCCTACTCCCTAAAGTCCCAAAATTAGCTATCAATAAATACGAACAGGGAACAAGATAGAGAGCAACGAGTGTTGAACCACCTACACCACCAGCGATCGCTATCGCCAAAGGTGGCCAAAAGTTACCACCTTGTACCAATAAAGGAACAAACCCGATCATTGTAGTTAAGGTTGTGGCAACTACATGACGAGTGGAAGCCATAACGACTTGACGCATAGCTCGACGGTTGCCTGTAGATGCTTTGGGGTCTTCCAGGATAGCAGCTAAAACTACTACTGAATCATTAATGGCAACTCCCACTAAACCAAATGTTCCGATCAGACTCATAAAACCGAAGGGATAACCAAATAACCATAAACTGAAAAATCCTAAACCAATAGCACAAATAGCGACTCCACCAATAATGGCAGTTGCTCGGAAAGAATTTAAGGATAAAACTAAAATTGAAGTTGCTAACAACAACACTAGAGGTACCGTAGCAAACAAATTTGCTTCAGTTTCACCTTGTTTTTCTGACTCTCCAGCAACTTCCAACCAATACCCGGATGGTAACTCAAAGTTTGAATCATTCAACTTTTGTTGCCACTCGTGCAAAACTTGAGAAGGTAAAACCCCGGCAGCAACAAAACCTTGAATCAAGTTTACCCGTCTGCCATTTCGTCTTTTAATCAGAGAAAATTCTGGCTTTAATTCTACTTTTGCTAAAGCTGACAGGGGTATTGTATCTGTTGCACTAAATCGGTTTTGATTGAGACTGGAACCAGTTGGTTGTAAGTCTAGAGATGTAATTTGACTAATGTCTCCCCGTTGAGCATTCGATACTCGCACCCGCACTGGTAATTCTTCAGTATCTTCAATAATTGAACCTCCTAACTTTCCCTCTAGCAAGCTCTCCAACTGTTGTGAAACAGTAGCACGATCTAATCCTGCTAAACGAACTTCTTCCTCATTCACTTGTAGTTGTAGTTGGGGTCGAATTTCGCTCAAAGTGTCGCGGGTGTGAGTTACGTTAGGAACTTGAACTAAGATACTTCTTGCTTGTTGTCCTAATTCTTGTAGACGATTTAAGTTAGGACCATAAATTCTCATTTCTACTGGTGCATCAAAGGGAGGTCCTTGTTCTAATTGTCGAATCAAAACTTGAGCGTCAGGAAATTTAGCATCAACTTCTGCTTGGAGTGCATTAACAAATTCTGGTTTAGCAATTAAATTTAACTGTAAAATTCCTTGAGCATAATTTGGGTCTTGTCTACCTGATGCTAAGTTGTAGAAATACCGAGGGGAACTACGTCCTAAAAACCACTGTATTTCTTCAATATCTGGATTTTTTAACATTAGGTTTCTGACTTTTATAGCCGTATTTTTTGTTTTTTCAATCGAGCTTAAAGCAGGTAATTCTAATTCTATTTGCAGTTGATTTCTTTCTGCTGGAGGAAAGAATTGTCGGGGGAGAGTTCTGACTTGAATGAAACCAGTTATCGGTAAAATTAAACTTAATAATATTCCTAACCATGGACTGCGAAATACACTTCGTAGACTGACTTTGTAAAGTTTAGTTAAATAGGAATTTGCAAACCCAGTTTGCCACCATTTTCGTTGAATATAATGCGAATAATAATGATAGATATGATATAGTTTGCCTGCTACACCAGAACCTATGGTTAGAGAAAATATTAAAGAAGAAATAACAGCTAAAATTACACTAATGCCAATACCACCAGCAAATTCTCCACCAGGACCAGACATTAAAACAATTGGTAAAAACGCTAGAGCTGTAGTTAAAGTTGATGCTGTTAATGGCAGGAATAAATGATTAACTGCATCATTAATAGCAGTTTCAGCGCTCAATCCAGAAACCATATTTTTAGTAATTTTATCAACAACAATAATTGCTGTATCAATCAATAATCCTAAAGCTACAATTAATCCAATTATTGAGGTTTGATTTACAGAAACATTCAGAAGCTTCATCATCCCTAAAACCATACAGCTTGATAAGGGTAATGCTAAACTCACAACAGTTGCAGATTTCCAACCCATTAAAAATAATGTAATTCCAAATACCAGCATTCCAGTCACTAACAGGTTTAACATCAGACTGTTGAAACGAGCTTGAATATAATTATTTTGATTAAAAATTATCTCAAGTTTCAGACCATGACTAAGCTCTTGCCGGAATTTTTCTATCACTACTTCTGCCGATTTTGCCCAGAGGTCTATTTGATAATCTGATTTGACAAATACAGCTAAAGCAGAAGCAGGATGACCATTAATTAATGCTAGTTCATTTGCTGGTTCAGCAATTGTTTTCCTCACTTTAGCAATGTCTCCAAGTAGAGTAAATTGCCCTTGGTTACTAAAGCTAATTGGAATATTTCTAATCCGCTCTAGGGAATCTAAATCTGAATCAACTTCTAGAAGTAAATCATTATTTTGACTGCGAAACTGACCGGAAGAAACTTTAGCATCACTTTGTTGAATTTGTGCTGATAATTGTTGAGCGGTGAGACCAAGACTAGCTAATTGAGCGGCATCAATTTCTACTACTATTTCTTCTTGAGGATTACCAATTTCAGCGATTTTTTCTGTTCCTGGCAATGCTAATAATTTATCTTTTAATGATTCAGATAAACGGGTAAGAATCGCATAATTGGGATTTGTATCTTGTTCCCAAGTTAAAGCAGTAATCATGGTATAAGCTCTAGCTTCAAGTTCTTCTAATCGTGGCTGACTTGTACTAGCAGGTAATTGGGGAGTAACTTGATTTAATTGCTCTCTAATTTTTAGCCAAACTGTGTCCACCTTTGCTTTATGAACTGAATCTAATAATTCAATACTAATAGTTGAACTTCCTACTTTAGAAGTTGAATTTGTAGTTTTAATTTCTTCAATTTCAGATAGTTCTTCTTCTATTTTTTCTGTGATTAATGTTTCTATCTGTTCTGCATCAGTTCCCGGCCAAAAAGTTGTGATGACTGCAAAGCGGGAAGTTAATTCTGGATCTTCAAGTCGTGGTAGTGTCAAAAAAGATGATATTCCCCAGACCACAATAATTAGTATGGTTAGTATTAATAATCGCAAGTTCCGATAAAATAAGGTAGCCATTTCAGTTATCAGTTAAGAGTTAACAGTTATCAGTTTTTCTGCTCGCCCGTACAGGAGTCAGGAGGAAAGAAAGAAGAAGAAAGAATAGTAGAAGAAGAAAGTTTTTTGTTTGTACTCTTATCCGGACAAGAAATAATATTATCAAAATCATCAGGGTCTAAAACCCCGCCTTTTAAGGCGTAATATTTTTGGAGCGTTGCTCTAATCCACGTT
Source organism: Okeania sp. KiyG1 (assembly GCF_014132355.1). Taxonomy (GTDB): domain Bacteria; phylum Cyanobacteriota; class Cyanobacteriia; order Cyanobacteriales; family Microcoleaceae; genus Okeania. The sequence continues at coordinate 16,495 of NZ_BLZO01000121.1, read as the reverse complement.
ACAAAAATAACTTCTGACTCACAGGAGTGCGCGTTCCGCAAGCGAGCTGGCGTCGTCGCGGGGTCGCACCGCTTCTGACTTCTGACTTCTGACTTCGTTAAGTCCGCTGGTATCGTTTGTGTAAATTCAAAGGTGAATATCTATAGGAAATTTAAGTTTTTTTTCTTGCTCTTAAGTATTCCTCCCTGTTCCCTGTTCCCTACCTTTGCTATACAATACCGATGCTACCGGACATGATATAATACCAATTTGATAAATGTTTGCTACATTTTTGCATTGCGGGGGAGTAGGGGAGTGAGGGAGTAGGGGAGAGGTAAAAATAAGAATAATTAACAATGACTAGCTAATAATTATCAAAAAAATATTCAGTCTTTGTTAATTACTTAATAATTGAAGTGTCACTTAAATATAGCATTCTTTTTTCAAATTGGTATAATACCTCAAATCACCAACGCCGAAAAATGTAGGACTTGGGACACCAAACCCTACAATTGTATCGGTTAACAGAGGAAGAAATTAGGATAATTGAAGATAGTGTTCAATAATGATCTATAATTAAAGTATTTGTTTTTATTGAGAATCTTACTAATGAAATCAACAACGATTTATTTGCCAGAAGAAACTAAAGCTAATCTACAAAAATTAGCTACTCAAACAAGAAAATCTATTCCTGAAATTATCCAAGAATTAATCACCGATTATCTTACTAAAAAAACTCAAAAATTACCTAAATCAGTTGGAATGGGGTCAAGTGGCAGATCGGACTTATCTTCTAAAGCGGAAGAATTATTATGGACAGAAGAGTAATAGCAGATACCAGTGGAATTATTGCTTTTTTAGATAGGGACGATCGCTACCATTCCTAAGGGTTGATATTGTCACTAATTATCAAATTTATATCCCTTTCAAGAATTTAGAATTTAGAATTTAGAATTTAGAATTACCTCTCCTTGAAAAGAAGAGAATTGACGAACAGGAAAATTTTTATTTATTATCCCCTTAAAAGGGGAGGCTTTAAACCACAATATTTCGGTAACTGTTTTGCCAGAAGTTGATTGTTTAGCTACTAAATATTTAGGAGAAAAAGTCGCTAGAAGTTTTATAGAAGATTTAGGAGATGAATATTTTAATTATCTTACTCTTGAGTTAGAAGATATTAATAAAATTACAAAACTTATGGAAAAGTATAAAGATTTACCTCTCGGATTTGTTGATGCTAGTTTAGTTATTTTAGCAGAACATCATCAAATAAAAATAATTTTAACTCTAGATAGAAGACATTTTAATTTAATTCAATCGGAACAAGTTAAATACCTAGAAATATTGCCATAATTTTACCGAAAATTTTGGTTTAAAGCCTCCCATTTTAAGGGGATAATAAAGAAAAATTTTCATGATTAGTCAATCCTCTTCTTTTCAAGGAGAGGTAATTATTCATTATTCATTATTCATTATTCATTATTCATTATTCATTGTTGAAGGATACTTAATTAATTAGAGGTTTAAAAATGGAAAATATAGAATATTCAGGATATTGGTGGTTGCCCTTAAAGGAAGATGAAAAAATAGCTGGAAAGCCAGAGAAAAAAATACATGGTACTCTGACATTTACAAATGATGAGGGAATTAAACTGCGACTAAAGGGTTCATTTACTGGAGAATTGGAACATTTGATTCCAATTATTTTAGGATTTGCAGATAGAAAGATTATTACTTTGTGTCGTAGTCTGAATTGTTTTTCCACAATAAGTTCATCAGGTTTTTCAAGTCAAGAATATATCTCAGACCTTGCTTTGATTGGCAGACATTTTACTAGCAACCCAGACAAAATATTCTTTCATAAAGCTAAGGTACAGTATAGTTATTTATCTGACTGGGCTGACTTACCTCGTATTAGAGAAGAACCTAAATTACCATATCAGGATAAAGAAGAAGAATTAAGATTTATATATACTTGTCCTGAAACGATTGAAGGAACTACAAAAGATGGAAAATTTTCTCTTGATTATAGTTACTCCAACAAGTCTTTTGTAAATATTGACTTTAAGCAATTTGCATCATTCATCATTCAACCAAAGAATGAAAAACTTTCACTTAAAGATTTTCACTCTAAATTCATACATCCTCTCAATAACTTTCTAACTTTTGCAACTGATAGAGCAAACTCCATTACTAAATTAGAAGTTTATTCCTATGACGGTGATGTAAATGTAGATATAGAAAATACTCATTACAAGAAAGAACAATTTCCTATAGAAGCTATTTATAATACCTACTATCCTGACAGAAAAGAACAAGGCAGATTACTTTATAAACATGAAATGCTCTTCTCTATATCTGACATTGATAACCTTCCCTCGACTCTGGAAAGATGGTTTGATTCTTGGGAAAAATTAGCTAGTATTTTTAATTTATTCTTCAGTATCAGATACAAACCAGATATGTACTTAGAAAATAAATTTGTAAATCTTGTTCAAGCTGCGGAATCTTATCATCGTCGAAAATACAATCGTCGAACAGACAAAACAAATTTGCCAGATGATGAGTGTGAAAAGAAGCGTCTAGCAGTTCTAGATTGTCTAGATAATCTCACTAATGAGGAGTATAAAAAATGGGCAAAAGACAAATTTGAGAATGATGGCTTAACACTAAAACAAAGGTTAATAGATTTAACTAAATTAATACCATACGTAACCAATCAATTAATTGGTGTTGATAATTTTGGGTATGATTTGTATTTTTTAGCAGTTGCTAAACTCTTGAATAAGGAATATTTCAGACTGCTCAATTTTTATTTTCATACCTTGATTCAGCAAATTAATGAGATTCAGCAAATTAATGATAAGAATAAAAAATTTTTTGTGCTAAAATTACAGCAACGAGAAACGATTTTGTTCACGATAATGAAAATAAAAATAAAAAATCAGCTAAATTAGAAGGATTACCTGAGTTAATAGAATTACTTTCTTTCATTTTGCAAGCTTGCTTTTTGATGGAACTAGGTTTTGATTCAAAGGAATGTTACCAGTTACTTAACAGAAATCTTCGATATCAATATACAGTCGAGAGAGTAAGAAAAAAGAAGTATTTTGATTGTCCTAAAGAAAACTTATGAAAAATGCCTTGATATAAATTATGACTTCTTATTTCGTGTTGACAGATGAGTTATACCAGTTTGATAAATCTTTGCTACAAATATTTAGGTTACTGCTTAGGAGTCAACCCACCCTAACCCCTCCCAACCCACCCTAACCCCGACCGTGGAGGGGAGGGGGAGACAAGAGTCAGGAGACAGAATAAATAAGTTTTACACCATTTTTTATATAGTAATTTATCTTTTTCATCCAATAGATATTTCCTATAAATTATTTTAATACTCCTTATTATTTGTAACATTCTTTTTTCAAATTGGTATTATATAGAATCCAAACGAACAAATATTACTCAATAAATGGCGTATTTTGCCATTAGAAAAACACCAATATGTATTAGATGTCGGTTGAGTTGAGGAAGCGGAAACCCAAGCTACATCTAATTAGGGTTTGCTGAAAAAGTCTTTTTTAAGGAGTAGGGGAGCGGGGAGTAGGGGAGTAGGGGAGAATTTTTTTGCCCAACTATGCGCTAAAAGTGCTAACTTTTTGAACATGAAGAGCTGAAAACCATGTATTTTTTCAATGCCTAAAAAGGCTAAAACCTTTATATGGTAATTATTTGAGATTTAATCAGCAAACCCTAATTATCAATTATCAATTATTTCTTCTCCCAAAATTCGCCAGAAGTAAATACGAACAAGGAACAAGATAAAGAGCTACCAACGTTGAACCACCAACACCACCAGCGATCGCTACAGCTAGAGGAGGCCAAAAACTACCGCCTCCTAACAATAAGGGAACAAACCCAATCATTGTAGTTAAGGTTGTAGCAATTACGTGACGAGTTGAACGTAGGACTACTTTTCGGGTAGCTCGACGGTTGCCTTGAGATGCTTCCGGGTCTTCCTGGATGGCAGCCATAACTACAACTGAGTCGTTAATGGCAATTCCCACTAAACCAAATGTGCCGATCAAACTCATAAACCCAAAGGGATAGCCAAATAGCCATAAACTAAAAAATCCTAATCCTACGGCACAAATAGCAACTAAACCAATTATGGAAGCTGCTCGGAATGAATTTAAGGATAACACCAAAATTGAGGCTGATAACACTAATATAACTGGCAGAGTTGAGAAAAGATTTCCTTGAGCATTCCCTTGTTGTTCTGCCTCTCCAGCAGCCTCAGACCAATACCCAGATGGTATTTCAAAACCTGAATCATTTAATTTTTGCTGCCATTTTGTCAGAACTTCTGAAGGTAAAACACCAGCAGCGATAAAACCTTGAACAGAGTTTACTCGTCTGCCGTTACGTCTTCTAATAACTGAAAATTGTGGTTCTAATTCTACTTCTGCTAAAGCTGATAGAGGTATTGTGTCAGTTGCATTCAGGCGATTTTGATTGAGACTGGAACCAGTCGGTTGTAAATCTAAGGATTTAATTTGGCTAAAGTCTCCTCTTTGAGAATTTGACACTCGCACCCGCACTGGTAATTCTTCAACACCTTCGAGAACAGAACCTCCCAAATTTCCCTCTAGTAAAGTATCTAACTGTTCCGAAACAGTAGCGCGATCGAGTCCTGCTAAACGAATCTCTTCTTCATCCACTAGAAGTTTTAGTTGAGGTCGAACGTCGTTTAAGGTGCTGCGGGTATGAGTTACTTTCGGAGTTTGAGCTAATAGCGCTCTTGCTTGTTCTCCTATTTGTTGTAGCTCCTCTAAGTTGGGACCATAAATTCGCAGTTCTACTGGTGCATCAAAAGGAGGTCCCTGTTCCAATAGCCGCACCAAAATTTGAGCTTCAGGAAATGCGCGATCGACTTCTGCTTGAATTTTGTTTACTAATTCTGGTTTAGCGATCGTATTTAGCTGCAAAAATCCTTGAGCATAATTGAGATATCGTTCTTTACCTACTTTTAAGTTATAGTAATACTTGGGTGCACTACGGGCTAAAAACCATTGTAATTCATCAATTTCTGGGTATTGTAAAATTAATTCTCGGACTTGTAGAGCAGTATTTCTTGTTTTTTCAATTGAGGTGAGAGCAGGTAATTCTAATTCAATTTGTACTTGGTCTCTATCTACTTGCGGAAAGAATTGTTGGGGCAGAGTTCCTAGCTGAACTATACCAGTTATTGGTAAAATTAAACCTAATAATATTCCTAACAAAGGAGAACTATATACACTGCGTAAACTTAGTTGATAAATTTGAGTTAAATAAGAATTTGAAAATCCAGTTTTCCACCATTGCTGTTTAGTTTTTGGCCAGGAATTACGACCGGGATTGTGGTATAACTTTGCAGTTATTGCCGAACTGATTGTAATTGATATTAATAGTGAAGAAAGCACAGCTAAAATCACACTAATACCGATACTACCAACAAATTCTCCTGAAGGACCAGGCATAATTGCAATGGGTAAAAATGCCAGAGCTGTAGTTAAAGTTGATGCCATTAAAGGCATAAATAAATGATGAATTGCTTTAGTAATTGCTACTTCCGATTTTAAACCTGAAGCTACACCTTGACTAACTTCATCAACAACAATAATTGCTGTATCAATTAATAGCCCTAAAGCTACAATTATTCCAGTTATTGACATTTGATGTAGAGGTATATCTAACAATCCCATCGAACCTAGAACTATACAAGTTGATAAAGGTAGGGCTAAACCAACAACAATTGCAGATTTCCAACCCATTAAAAAGACTGTAATTGCAAATACCAGAAATCCACTAATAAACAAATTGAAAATCAGACTGTCTAGACGGTTTTCAATATAATTACTTTGATTAAAAATAATCTCTAGTTTGAGACCTTCACCTAGTTGTTTGCGGAATTTATCAATTTCTGCTTCTGCTGTTTTTGCCCAAAGGTCTATTTGATAATCTGATTCTACAAATACCCCTAACGCAGCAGCAGGACGACCATTAATTAAAGTTAATTCTCTAGGCGGTTTAATAATAGTTTTCTTCACTTCAGCAATGTCGCCCAGTAGAGCAAATTGTCCTTGTTCACTAAAGTTAATTGGAATACTCCGAATCCTTTCTAAAGAATCTAAATCTGATTCTATTTCTAATAGTAAATCATTATTTTGACTGCGTAGTAAACCTGCTGAAACCTTAGCATCGCTCTGTTGAATTTGTATTGATAATTGTTGAGGTGTTAGCCCAATACTAGCCAACTGAGCCTGGTCAATTTCTACTACAATTTCTTCATCTTGCTTGCCAAAAATATCAACCTTTTCTGTTCCCGATAATCCCAACAATTCATCTTTCAATAACTCAGATAAACGATTGACAATTGCATAATTAGGTTCGCTATCTTGTTCCCAAATTAAAGCTGCAATCAAAGCATAAGCCTTAATTTCAACCTCTTCTAGTCGTGGCGGACTTGCACCGACAGGTAATTCAGGAGCAGCTCTATTTAATCGCTCTCTAATTCTTAACCAAATTGCATCAGCATCAGCCTCTTCAACAGAATCTAACAATTCAATATTGATAATTGAACTACCCGCCCTAGAGTCTGATTCGTAGCTTTTAATTTCCTCAATTTCAGATAATTCTTCCTCTATTTTTTCTGTAACTAAAGCTTCAACTCGTTCAGCATCAGCTCCAGGCAAAAAAGTTGTTACGACCGCCACGCGAGAAACTAATTCAGGGTCTTCAAGTCGTGGCAACGTGAAAAAAGCTGAAATTCCCCAGGTGAGAATTACCAATATTGCCAGAATTAATAAGCGAAAATTGCGATAAAATAAAGTAGTCATTTTTCAGTTATCAGTTATCAGTATCTAGTAGGTTGGGTTAAGCGACAGCGCAACCCAACAATTACAATTAACAATTAATAATTAATAATTAATAATTAAATAATTCTGGTTTAAAGCCTCCCCTTTTAAGGGGAAAAAAAAATAATATTTCCTTATTCTCAATCCTCTCGGTTTTAACCAGAGGTAATTATCCATTATCCATTATCCATTATCCATTATCCATTATCCATTATCCATTATCAATTAATGAAACATCTTTGTTGTTTGTTGGGTTTCCTTACGTCAACCCAACCTACAAAGTAGTCGTCAGAGAATGACAACCCTATATTTTTTGGTAGTCCTGTGCTTACCACACCTCCCACCCTCCCCACACTCTCTATCTAATTACACCAATGCCACCGAATTTGATATCATTCCCACTCCCCCTGTAATATAAATGCTCCCCAATAATACGGACTTATCCCACCCTCCCACATCTGCAATTGCGCTGCCCGCAACGCCTCCACAGGCGATAACCCCTGGTCCAACATCCCCTGATAAAACTGCGACATCAAATCTGCCGTTGCAACATCATCCACAACCCACAACGAACCTACCACCCGTTTTGCTCCTGCATACATAAATCCCCTTGTCAACCCTACCAAACCTTCTCCTTTAATATCCTTTCCCTTAGCTGTTTGACACGCACTCAATACTACTAATTCTGCTGGCAAGTTCAGATTGAAAATATCATTCAGTCGCAAGAAACCGTTTTGCCAGTTACCATTTTTATCCACTAACGACATGATAACCCCTGATAATTCTGGTTGCTTACCGTTAGCAAAACCATGAGTGGCAAAATGTACAATCTGATATTTGCCTAATTCCTGACTGGTTGCTTTTTCTCGGTTAGCTTGGAAATCAAAAGCTTGAGTGCGTTCTGACTCTGGTATTAAAGCCATAATTGCTTTTGCTTCAGTGCGAGTAGCAGGAAGTCTATCCCACTTAATACCAACATCTCTAGCTGCCCTGTCTAATTGTTTTGCCTCTAGTGGAAAAACTCGACTGCGGTTTTCTGACGTAGATGCTGTAGTAGTTTTACCACTGATAACTGATAACTGATCACTGTTCACTGAAATGAGTCTACTATCTTCCGGGCTAAATACTGGATCAGCAATAATAGCTACTTTTTTCGGGGCAAGTTTTCGAGATGTTGTACCATTGCGGATATTTGCAATAGTAGTAGCTGAAGGGAGATTTACTATTTCGTAGTTAACTATTAAAGGTTGATAGCCATCACTTTCTCCATCGGTATTTGGTATTGATAAGGCAGAAAAAGGAATTTCTTGTAAGAAGCGATCAGCAACTATTAATAAACGTTTTTTGTTTAATTTATCGGCAACTGGTTCGATCAGAATTTCTGTCAGAGCATCAGCAGCACTATCAACTTTTGTCATATCGTTGCGTTCTCGTGGACTTGTTATTCTCAGCATCAACTCTATAGCAGCATTTTTAATTTCTGCTTCGGGAGGAAGTTGATAACTATGGATGCTGTCTTTGGTGACTGCCCACAAATAACTGCTTTCTTCACCTAGTGCATATTGTAGGAGTAAGGTATCGTCATCTAATACCTGTTGTTGAACTTCCTTGAGAGTTAGGGGTTGAGGTTGGGTTAAGGCTGCATAATTTGGGCTGGTAGTACGAATTGTGTCGCGGAGTTTGTCGTATTCATCTATGAGTTTGTCTCTTATTTGTTCGATGCTGGCTTTTTGTTCGGGGGTGTATTCTCCACTGAGGAGTTTGATGCGTTGGGTTTCGATGGCATTGAGTTGTTGTTGGAGTTTTCTTTCTTCTGTGGCGAGTTGGGGATCTATTCCTTGACGGATATTGACACTAGCTTCATTGAGGAGTTCGAGGAGGGTACGGGCCCGACTGCGTTCGCTGGCATGGAAGGCTTTGGAGTCATAGCCTTGGTTGGGGTTTTGTTGGTGCAGTTGCATGAGTAAGTTGATGTAGAATTGGTATCTAGTCTGGACGGTGGCAAAGTAAGAGACGCGGAGTTCAGCACTATCAACTTTGGTACGGAGGTCTTCGATTATTTCTAGGGATTTTTCTATGAAAGTTAGGCTTTCGGTTAGTTTACCTTGGCTACGTTTGAGCCAAGCGATATTAGAAAGAGTGGTAGCTTCCCCACCTTTATCCCCTACTTGCTTATATAGGGGTAAAGCTTGATTATAGAAATTGAGTGCCTTTTGTTTTTCTCCTAAGTCATCGTAAACACTACCAATGTTATTGAGAGTGGTAGCTTCCCCACCTTTATCCCCTACTTGCTTATATAGGGGTAAAACTTGATTATAGTAATTAAGTGCTGTTTGTTTTTCTCCTAACTCATCGTAGACAATACCAATATTATTGAGAGTGGTAGCTTCCCCACCTTTATCGCCTACTTGCAGTCTGAGAGGTAAAGCTTGATTATAGTAATTAAGTGCTGTTTGTTTTTCTCCTAACTCATCGTAGACAGTACCAATATTATTGAGAGTTATTGCTTCCCTACGCTGATCGCCTACTTTCTGAAGTATAGGTAAAGCTTGTTGGTAGTAATTAAGTGCTGTTTGTTTTTCTCCTAACTCATTATAGACAAAGCCAATATTATTGAGAGTCGTTGCTTCCCCACCTTTATCTCCTACTTGCTGAGATAGAGGTAAAGCTTGATTGTAGTAATTGAGTGCCTTTTGTTTTTCTCCTAAGCTGTTGTAGACACTGCCAATATTATTGAGAGTCGTTGCTTCCCTACCTTTATCTCCTACTTGCTGATATAGAGGTAAAGCTTGCTGGTAGAAATTAAGCGCTGTTTGTTTTTCTCCTAAGCTATGGTAGGCACTGCCAATATTATTGAGAGTTATTGCTTCCCCACCTTTATCTCCTACTTGCTGAAATAGAGGTAAAGCTTGTTGGTAGTAATTAAGTGCCTTTTGTTTTTCTCCTAACTCATTATAGACAAGGCCAATATTATTGAAAGTTCTTGCTTCCCCACCTTTATCCCCTACTTGCAGTCTGAGAGGTAAAGCTTGATTATAGTAATTGAGTGCTTTTTGATTTTCTCCTAACTCATTATAGACAACGCCAATATTATTGAGAGTCGTTGCTTCCCTACGCCGATCGCCTACTTCCTGAGATAGAGGTAAAGCTTGTTGGTAGTAATTAAGTGCTGTTTGTTTTTCTCCTAACTCATTATAGATAAAGCCAATATTATTGAGAGTCGTTGCTTCCCCACCTTTATCTCCTACTTGCTGATATAGAGGTAAAGCTTGATTGTAGTAATTGAGTGCCTTTTGTTTTTCTCCTAAGCTGTTGTAGACACTGCCAATATTATTGAGAGTCGTTGCTTCCCTACCTTTATCTCCTACTTGCTGATATAGAGGTAAAGCTTGATTGTAGTAATTGAGTGCTGTTTGTTTTTCTCCTAAGCTATCGTAGACACTACCAATATTATTAAGAACAACTGCTTCTTCACGGCGATCGCCTACTTGCTGATATAGAGGTAAAGCTTGATTGTAGTAATTGAGTGCCTTTTGTTTTTCTCCTAAGAGATCGTAGACACTGCCAATACCAGTAAGTATAACTGCTTCCCCTCTTAAGTTGCCCGTTTTTCTAAATAGTAATAGTGCCTTTTCCCATTTAGCGATCGCTCCCCTCCTAGATTCTGCTGTTCCTTCCTCATACAGTTTCATTCCTTCATCAAAGACTTTTTTGGCTTCAGCATCAGGGTTAGTTTGAGCAGCAACTTCTCCCTTATTCAAAATACTTGGCAACATTAATACAGGAAAACCGACATTAAATAACATCAGACTATTAACACTCAGAATAGACAACCATCGCATCAGAGAAACCATAGATATTACCCCTTTCTAAGCAACTAAAAAATTTCATATTAATATACTTCTTGTTTGAAGAAAGATATGCAGATGAGTATCCAGTAGGTTGGGTTAAGCGGCAGCGCAACCCAACAATTACAACTCTTTGTGTTGGTGCATTATAATGCTTGTGAATTATCCAGCAATATTTGTTACCAGAACAGTGGGAGCATCTTGCTCCCATACTAGGTATTCTTTTTTGCTGTATACCATTACGCGAGCAGGACTATCCAACTTTTTGTTGGGTTTCCTTTTGTCAACCCAACCTACAAAGTGACCAAAACTTCATCTGACTTCTGACTTCTAACTTCTGACTTCTCTTTGTTGGGTTTCCCTATGTCAACCCAACCTACAAAGTTGCCTAAATTTCATCTAACTTCTGACTTCTGACTTCTGACTTCTGACTTCACTAACTGCCCTGGTGTTAATTGGTTTGTTCCATTAGTCACAATCAAATCTCCCGGTTGCAATACCCCCCCGCACCAGACTCCGGTCTCCCTCGGTATGCAACACTTCCACCATTCGTTTTTCAGTCTGATAAGTTCCCGCAGGTAAATCCAAATCTGACTGCGAAGGGGGTACAAGAGCATAACTTGCCAACAACCCCCCGCTCTCCCCAAACTAAAGCAGAAGTAGGCAACCAATATCCTTCCATCTCATAAGTCTGATTTAATCCCAGACGAACAACAGTACCAGGAGCAATAATTTGAGGTAGTGCCAAAATCACACTTTGAGTCCGAGTCATAGAATCTACTTCCGGTAATATCGACAGCACTCTTGCATTATAAATTCTCTCTCCCACCCTAACCTCCTGCTGACTACCAACTCTCAGACTGGAAGTATTCGCAGGCGGCACCCCAACCCTAACCTTCCTTTCACCACCCTCAACCAAACGCACAACACCCTGACCAGCATTAACCACAACTCCTTCATCTAAATGTCGGACTGAAACAGTACCAGAAAAAGGTGCAAATAGAGTACTCTTTCTCAGAACAACGTCAATTTCAGAAATTTGTGCCTCAATACGTCTAATTTCTGCTTGTTGAGCCTCTATTTGTTCGCTGCGAGTTCCAGCAATAAGTTCATCTAACTGACTTTGCACCTGACCTACCCTAGCTCGTTGAGCCTCTATTTGTTCCCTGCGAGTTCCAGCAATAAGTTCGTCTAACTGACTTTGCACCTGACCTACCCTAGCTCGTTGAGCCTCTATTTGTTCCCTGCGAGTTCCAGCAATAAGTTCGTCTAACTGACTTTGCACCTGACCTACCCGCGCTTGTTGAGCTTCTATCTGTTCCCTACGAGTACCTGTTTCCAGTTTCTCTAGTTCGCTCTTTGCTTGTTCCAGTCTTGCTTGTAAAGTATCTGCTTGAGTTGAAGCTTCGTCAAACTGTTCTTGAGAAATTGCTCCTTCGTTATAAAGTTCTTCACGTCGTTTTTCCTGAAGGCGAGCGAGATTTAATTGTTCTTCTAAGTCCAAAACTCCCGAACGAGCAACTTCAATATCTTCACTACGCGGTCCAGTTTGCAACTCCTGCAATTTTGCTTGTTCTTGGAGTAGGGATGCGCGAGTCGCTGCAATTACTTCTGGTCTCGGTCCGGTTTGCAACTCCTGTAATTTTGCTTGTTCTTGGAGTAGGGATGCACGAGTCGCTGCAATTACTTCTGGTCTCGGTCCGGTTTGCAACTCCCGTAATTTTGCTTGTTCTTGGGCCAGGGATGCACGGGTCGCTGCAATTACTTCTGGCCTTGCTCCATTTTCTAGTTCTCTGAGAGTGGCGATCGCTCTATCTTTCTGTGCTATTAATACTGCTTTTTGAGCTTTTGTTTGGCTAGTGTCCAGTTGAGCGATCGCTGTTCCTTTAGTTACTTCTTCTCCTTCTTCTATATATATAGATGTGAGTAAACCAGATTGTTCAAAACCTAATTCACTGGTTCTTTTGGCTTCTACAATTCCTGTGTAACTCTGGGAAACGGAATAGGAGTTTACTAATTTAATGGGGATAGCTTGAACCGATAGAATATTGGGAAGAGTAGTTTCTAAGTTTGGTTTGGCAGAAATATTCCGTTCCTGAATAAATTTTAGACCGCCAAAAGCTATTCCTAAAGTAAGTAACACGAGGCCAACGCGAAGAAATTTTCTATCCTTGACTTTAGGTTTGAAGTTAGTGACTTCTGACTGAATTGGTAAAGTTTCCATCTTCTCAGTTAAGATTTCCACTTTGCCATTAGTTTCATGGGGTTTAGAGTCTAGCAAATTATTCTCTTTCATTGCTTTAAAATTTAGCTTTAAGTAGATATTAGAGTTGTTGGGAAATAAAAAATTAAAATGCTCAAAAGCTTACTCTATAAGGTTTTCAGGATTTTAGGATTGAAAATCACTATAAGCTTTGATTAATAAGGGTTTCAGCCATGTTTTTAGCTTAATTCCCAACAACTCTATTATAAAATTTTTGTTAAATAGCTATCAGCTTTTAGCATTTCCGTACAGGAATGCTCCACAAACAGCTAGCCTCTTGCAGAGGAACTGCGAACTTCAGCTTTTAGCAACTGTGGGTTTAAATCCCCGGTTTCTTTAACGAAGTCAGAAGTCCCCAAGTCAGAAGTCAGAAGTTATTTTTGTACGGGTGGTTTCCATCTGTCTTGCTCCTAATTACGCGTTTACGTTATGCAAAGCATCTGAACACCAAAAGTATTCCGGAACAGAAATCACCCCTACTGACTTCTGACTTGGTGATGCGCGTTAAAGCTCTGGCTTAAATCCCCAGCAACCCTAAGCGCTGGATGGTTGAGTCGGGGTGAAAATTCCCTTTCAGTCCGGAATGCTCCGCTCTCCCAGGGTGTCAAAAAAAATGATTCTACTGACTGCTGAGTGCTCCTTTAAGTTAGATTCAAATGGACATTTAAAACAATCGTTTGATTTATTTTCATTAAAACATACGTTTGAAATAATTGCAACGATAGCTAATTAGGTTTTGGCCTGAAGGCAAGTGGTTCATTAATTGATAATGGATAATTACCTCGGGTTTTAACCGTTACGGAATTGAATATGAGGCTTTAAACCTAGATTCGATTAATTATCAATTATCCATTGGTAGGGTTGTTTTTTGATCAGAGGAATGTGACAAATGGAATATTAATAGATAGCCTGTGTGATTAGTTTTGACTACAGTTAATAATGTAGGACTACATTGGGAGACAATCTATGGATGCTGAAGAATTACTCAAACGTTATGCTGACGGAGAAAGGGATTTTAGTGGGATTAAACTAACACGCAGCAAGCTAAGAGGTGCTAATTTGAAAGGTATTAACCTCAGTCATGCAACATTAACAGAAGTTAAGCTTCAAGGAGCTAGTGCGACCTGAACTGGTCGGTTGAACTGAGAAAATAAGTCTCTCTGGGATTTCTACCCCAGACCCTCATAGAGTAATCCGTCCCTGGACGGTACGTCACACCTGAGTAGGTAACGAAAACGATGGAATGCAGACGCTAAAAGTAGCCAAAACTGATAGGAGTTAATTGGCGAGGCGCAAGAGGGAGAAGAAGAAGGATGAACACAGTCTAAGTTACTGATTAAACTGCGTCATTGGAGAACAGGCTAAATTACTCCTGAAAAGCCTAAACCAAAACGGTAAGGAAGGGCGGTTCTTAAGTTTAGCTTTCTTAAGAACGTAGAAACACAGTCCCCCCGCAGAAAAGGTAGCCATCCTAACTACTTCGTAAACTTCAACCAACACAACAGGGTAAGCCCTACAGAGTCCAGAAAAGAGGTCGAAACTTTCTGGTAAGCGGTCGAGTAATCAACGCCGAATCCTCTGGAGGGTAAAGGATGAGTGAAAAAGCGAAAGCCCATCGGTAATAGATGGGATAGAGGTACTCTTCGAGAAGCCTTCGGCTACAAAATTTGCCTCTAACCGAAAGGAACAGCAGACTTCACTTGGGTCACATACGAAAAGGAAACCTTACGAAAGGAATGAACTCAATGAGAAGTTGGATACATCACAATGATGTAAATGGACAAAGAGAACAGCTAATCGACTGGAACCAGATTAACTGGAAGAAAGCCAAAAAGCTGATTAATTCCCTAAGAAAGCGGATATTTCGTGCCAGAAAGCTCGGTCAGTGGAAGCAGTTAAGACGGCTGCAAAAGCTGATGAACAAATCCTATGCCAACCTATTGCTTGCTATTAGGCAAATCACTCAAACCAACAGGGGTAAATCAACCCCAGGTATTGACCAACAAATCGTCAATACTCCCTCTACTAGAGTTGAATTTGTCCAAAAATGGCAACAAGAAACAGCCTTTCCTACCAAGAGAGTCTATATTCCCAAAGCCAACGGTAAACAACGTCCTTTAGGTATCCCAACCATCAAGGACAGAGTACACCAAGCAATAGTTAAAAACTCCTTAGAACCCGAATGGGAAGCCATGTTTGAGCCCAACTCTTATGGGTTTAGACCAGGTAGAAGTTGTCAAGATGCTATCGCCCAATGCTTCCTTAACCTCAAACAAGGTAGAGATACCTGGGTTCTAGACGCTGACATTAAAGGATTCTTTGACAATATTAGCCATCAATCAGTCATGGAACTGATAGACTCCCATCCTTCCCGAAACCAGATTAAACAATGGCTAGAGGCAGGATACATGGAAAAAGGACAACATCACCCAACCTTTACCGGAACACCCCAAGGTGGGGTAATTAGTCCACTGCTTGCCAACATTGGATTACATGGACTAGAGGAAGTCGTCAAATCCATAAAACTCCCAAGAGATAAGTGGAACAACCGACCAAAACTAGGCATAATCCGATACGCTGACGATTTTATCGTCACAGCTAAAGACAAGGAAACCCTAGAGTCAACCAAATACCTGATTAAAGAATGGCTACAAGAAAGAGGACTTGAATTAAGCGAGGAGAAAACACGAATCGTCCACATAGAGAAAGGGTTTAATTTTCTAGGATTCAACCTCCGTCAATACGACGGAAAGTTACTCATCAAACCTCAAAAAGAAAAGGTTCTCCAATTCTGTAAAGAAATCGGAAAAACCATCAAGGGTTGTGCCACATGGACACAAGAGAATCTAATCGCTAAATTAAATCCAATCCTCAGAGGTTTTGCTAACTACTATAAAGGAGTGGTAAGCAAAGAAACATTTAATTACATTAATTACCGAGTGTGGAAATACCTCTGGAAATGGGCGAAACGACGGCATCCGATGAAGTCAAAAACATGGATCAAAAACAAATACTTCCCCAAATATAAAGGGCAAGAATGGAAATTTATGTGTACGAAACTCGATCTTAAAAGGCAAGAAAAAGAGGTCATCCTTTACGACATTGCCAAAACCCCTATCGTCAGACACATAAAAGTCAAAGGGAGTCATTCCCCCTATGACCCGGAATTACATGAATACTGGGAAAACCGCAGAATTAAAGAGGGTAAAGTCGTCTGGGCAAAAGGTTCTAAATATGAATAAATAGCCAAGAGACAATTATATAAATGCCCCAACTGTGGTGATTTCCTATTCAACGGGGAAGAACTAGAAATCCATCATATTGTACCTGTCAAACAAGGTGGTTCAGACGACATGGACAACCTTGAGCATCTTCATAAAGGGTGTCATAAGCAGGTACATGGACAACGAGTAAATAAGGCTTGAAGTGTGGCTTGAGCCGTGTGATTGGAGACAGTCACGGACGGTTCTTAGGGGGGTGAGGACTGGTAACAGTCTAATCCTACCCGA
>NZ_BLZO01000120.1 GCF_014132355.1 Okeania sp. KiyG1 | reverse complement strand
CTTTATCAAGCAGTCAAAAGTGGTAATAAAGCAAAAGCGAGACGACTTCAGAAAATACTACACAAGTCATATTATGCAAAGCTCTTAGCAGTTAAGCAAGTAACACAGGACAATACTGACAAGAATATAGCTGGAGTGGATGGCAGAAAAATGTTAATGCCTAAACAAAGGTTAAATCTAGTCAATGAAATGTCCGAACATTACAAAGCTAAACCCCTTAGAAGGATATGGATACCAAAACCAGGTTGTAACGAACAACGCCCATTAGGAATCCCTACCCTCAAAGATAGAGCAATGCAAGCCTTGGTTAAGATGGTGCTTGAACCATACTGGGAAGCCCAATTTGAGGGTGAAAGCTACGGCTTTAGACCTGGTAAGTCAACCCAAGATGCGATGCAAAGAATCCATGTCATTATTAGCAAAACCCCATCGTATGTTTTGGACGCTGACATAGAAAAATGCTTCGATAAAATTAACCATGAACACCTACTGTCAAAATTAGATTGTCCTGCAAGTATAAGACGTGAGGTTAAACAATGGCTCAACGCAGGAGTATTGGACAACGGCGTATTTACAGAAACAGAGTCTGGCACACCTCAAGGAGGTGTCTTATCACCTCTGTTGGCAAACATCGCATTGGATGGCATGATTAGGGACATTCAAGGAATTTTCCCCAACCGAAAGAATCATATCCAAGGTTACAAGCCCAAAATCATCAGATACGCTGATGACTTCGTTGTGATTCATAGAGAATTAGAGGTCATTCTACAATGCAAGAAAGCAATCCAAGAATGGTTAAAACCTGTAGGATTAAAACTAAAAGAGGAAAAGACTAGAATATGTCATACCTTCAAACAAATTGAAATCAACGGTAAGAAAGAAAAACCTGGTTTTGATTTCTTAGGTTTCAATATTAGGCAATATCCGACGGGAAAACATCATGCGGGAAAAGTAGTCACACCAAGGTCGGTAAGAATATTAGAAACAAAAACGCTAATCAAACCAAGTGACAAAGCAATCAAAGCTCATCAGGAAGAAATTAAGAAAGTAGTAAATCAATATAGAACAGCACCACAGTCAGCACTAATCAGCAGACTAAATCCAATCATTAAAGGATGGTGCAACTACTATAAAAGTGCAGCAAGTAAAGATATCTTTGCCTCGCTAGATTACTATATGTGGAAAGTCCTGAGAGCATGGACAGTATCAAGAACTGGTCGGGCTAGTTACAAGAAACTAAGAAAATACTACAGCCACGGGAAATACGGAGCATGGACGTTTCAAACGGAAGAAGGTTTCATCCTTCACAAGTACAGAGAAACGAAAATAACCCGTCACCCATTAGTTCGGTCAGAAGCATCCCCATACAACGGGGACTGGATATACTGGAGTAGAAGAAGGGGAAATTACCGAATAATTAATAATTAATAATTAATAATTAATAATTAAATAATTCTGGTTTAAAGCCTCCCCTTTTAAGGGGAAAAAAGCGGTTGAGGGATGCTGAGGAAACCTAGCCATATCCAATCAACCAAGAGAAGAAATAATATTTCCTGATATTCAATTCTGTAACGGTTTTAACCAGAGGTAATTATCAATTATCCATTATCAATTATCAATTAATGAAATAGGAACCCCGACTCGTATCGCAAAGCTATTACTACAAGGTGGTAAATGTAATTATTGTGGTCAATATTTTCACGAAAATGACAATATTGAAATCGACCATATTACCCCTAAATCTCTGGGGGGAAAAGATGAATATAAAAATCTACAGTTATTACACAATCATTGCCATGACCACAAAACAACCCAAGATGGCAGTCGCAAACCTAAATTCAGAGGTAACGAATTACCTATGAACTACAAATTGGTAGAAGATATGCTAATTCTGGTAGATGAAGACTGTGCCTGTGACAACCAGGTTAGTTAAGTCAGGAGCCGGATGAGGTGAAAGTCTCACGTCCGGTTCTGAATGGGAGGTGGGAGTCGTGAGGCTCCTATCGACCCCTAATTATTACCTTGGCGCGATCGCTTGTGTTTAGTACAGTTATGTGACGAACGAGGCATGGTTACAGCTATTCGTATTGAAAAAGGACAAAAAGATGCACCTAATTTAAAACAATTAATGGAATCAAATAGCATAGTTAAGGTATTTCATTTTGCGAGGTTTGATGTGGCAATGTTGCAGTATCATTTAGATATTAAAACTTCTCCGATTTTCTGTACAAAAATTGCCAGTAAGTTGGCACGAACTTATACAGGCAAACATGGTTTAAAAGATTTGGTAATGGAGTTAGAAAAGGTAGAGTTGGATAAGTCTGCTCAAAGTTCTGACTGGGGAAATTCAGTTAATTTAACTGAAGAACAATTGAATTATGCTGCTAATGATGTGCGGTATTTATTGAGTGTTAAAAAGAAGTTAACTGAGATGTTGAAACGTGAAGAAAGATGGGAATTAGCGCAGCAGTGTTTTGAATTTCTGCCTGTATTTGTTGACTTAGATTTGTTACAATATAAGGATGTTTTTGAGCATTAATTAGCTATCAGCTATCAGCTATCAGCTATC
Organism: Okeania sp. KiyG1; assembly: GCF_014132355.1. Classification (GTDB taxonomy): domain Bacteria; phylum Cyanobacteriota; class Cyanobacteriia; order Cyanobacteriales; family Microcoleaceae; genus Okeania. The sequence continues at coordinate 9,939 of NZ_BLZO01000120.1, read as the reverse complement.
AGCTATCAGCTATCAGCCTAAAAAGGTAGTGCTTATGTAATGGTATCTGTTTCCGGAGCATTCTGTCAGAACACCCTTTTTAATTAGGGTTTGCGCTCAAAAGTCTTTTAACCCACCCTCGCCCCTCCCCTCCCAACCCACCCCTAACCCCGACCGTGGAGGGGAGGGGAAGACAGGAGACAGGAGACAGGAGGAACGGGGAATTATAGAGGAGGTAGTCGGAAAAATTGTCCCAAGATTGTTCTGCCATAATCCTCCCAAAATACTAACTTTATGCAGCTCAAAAAGCTGAAAAGCTGGCACTTTTTTCGACCAAAAAATGCTAAAACCTTTATCTGTCAATGCTTTGATATTTAATCAGCAAGCCCTAATTAATAGGACTTACGCATAACCACTAAATTTAGTAGGGGTTAACAACCGTTAACCCCTACTAACACTGTATAATATCATGTCCGGTTGAACAGTTATAAATAAATAACGAAGGAGTCATCAGGAGTCAACCCACCCTAACCCCTCCCAGGAGGGGAAGAAAGAAGAAGGAAGAAAGAAGAAGGAGAAAGTTTTTTTTATCACGCTCTTATCCGGACCTGATATAATTTAGTCTTTGGTATAATTTCTGTCTTTCAATATAAAAAAATTAGCAGTCAATGCTTGATGATTTTTGTAGAATTTGCTGCAGTTGCTGATTTTTCTCTTCTAGCTGTTGTTGCAGATATTTAACTTTTAGCTGCAATTGTCTGACTTTTAATTGATTTTCTACTCTAGCTAATACCTCAACAGTTTTAAAAGGCTTGGTAATATAGTCACTGCCACCTACAGAAAAAGCTTTAACTTTATCCCAGGCTTCATCAAGGGCGCTCACAAAAATCACTGGAATATCTTGGGTTTTAGGATGTACTTTAAGTTTTTGACAGACAGTATAGCCATCTAACTCTGGCATATAAATATCTAATAATATCACATCAGGAGAGCTTACTGCTACCGCTTGTAGTGCAATTACACCATTAATTGCCTGTTGGACTTCATATCCTTGTTCCTCAAGCAAATTAGACAACAATTTCAGATTTTCTGGTTGATCGTCCACTAATAGAATATTACCCTTCTCAGAAGTAGGGGAACTTACGGCAAAGGTCGTAGGCAATATTTCAATCACAGGCTCCTGATGACGCATTTGCTCTTCTAGTATAGTTTTAATATTAAATTTAGTGATTTTTTTGTTCAAAACTTCAGATAGAAGTTGCCAGAGTTTAGGAGCAACATCTTGCTTCAAATATTTAGGAGAGTAACCACATTCATCTGCAATTTGATCGTAAGTCTTCTTATTTTCTTGTAGAGTAGTGAGTAATACAGTTCGTTGTAAATCACTCAAACAATTGTCCATCTTTTCACGTATCAATTTTTCAGCAAATGTTAATAACTGTTCAGAGTTACTCATATTACTAATACCTTTTCAAAATTAATAATCAATAAAATTTAAAATGCTAAAATGCTAAAATTAAGTACTTTTGTATGCCTAAATTTTTGTTTAATTATAAAATATTATATATAGCAGAAGAAAGAAGGAAGAAGGAAGAAGGAAGAAGGAAAAGTATTACGTTGTCTGAGTTTTAAGCTTTTGACCTGTCCTAACCTTTACTTCGACTGCTATAAAACCCATTTGGGATTTATATCATGTCCGGATAAGAGCGTGATAAAAAAACTTTCTCCTTTTCCTCCTCTTTATTCTTTCTTCTTCTTTCTTCCTCCTGACTTCCCTCCCTCCACCGGAGGGGTTAGGGTGGGTTGACTCCTGACTCCTGAGGACTCCATCATTTATTTATAAATATTCAACCGGACATGATATTATTAGGCATCTCCTCCATGCATAGGGAATAGGCAGTAGGGAATGGTGAATATGGGGGCATATTTCTACCTTTTTCCTCCAAATTCACTATTTCCCCACACTCCCCACACTCTCTACACCCCTTCCAATGCACAAATATGCAACGCCAAATTTTTTATTGTGGGTATTTAAAGAGACATGATATACGAAAGACTTGGAAAAAAGCAACCTATAATACCAATTTAATAAATGTTTGTTACAAATGGTAGAAGTAATAAAGAAGGAAGAAGGAATAAGGAAGAGGGGAAAATATTAAAAAAATGGAAAAAACGATAGATATAAAAACCTAAAATGAACTGGAAATCTATTTTTAAGAATATCCGATAAAGCTCTAATCTTTTGTAGCATTCTTTTTTCAAAGTGGTATAATTATGGGAAACTTTAGAGCAGCTCAAAAAAACTCAAGTCAAACTACAAACAGCTAAGGAAAAAGTTATTGTTAAGTTACGGAATTGTTTCTAGTTAATTCTCAACTTTAAGTGAATCATGTTTGTTCAACAATTAGATAAACTTACTCTTGATTCGTGTTTAGCAGATATTCCCAGCTATGACTTTGAAGTTCAAATAACGACCTTGGGAAAAGTTGTGGCAGACACATTTCACGAGAATCCACAGCTACCAGGGGTTATGATTACTTCTGATAATAAAATCATTGGCATGATTTCTAGAGTACAATTTTTTGAGCGACTTAGTCGTCCCTACGGATTAGACGTTTTCCTCAACCGACCAATTAAAATCCTGTGGGAAATTATAGCCAAATCTGAAAAACTTTTAGATGCAGAGACATTAGTAAAAAGATATCTACTACTGAGTGCAGATTGCAGTATTAATCAAGCAGCAGAACTAGCACTTAAGCGACCAGGTACTTTCATTTATGAACCCATTGTCATCGCATTTCCAGATCGACGTTGGCGGTTAGTGGATATACAGGTTTTACTCTTAGCTCAATCCAGGCTTTTTTCTCTAGCAAAACAGACTGCTGAAGCTGCTAATAAGGCTAAATCAGAATTTTTGGCGAACATGAGCCATGAGCTGCGAACTCCCCTAAATAGTGTCATTGGGTTTGCCCAAATTCTCTCTCAAGATACTTCCTTTGAACCAGAACAACAGGAACATTTGAGGATCATTAATCGCAGTGGGGAACATTTATTATCTTTAATTAACAATATTTTGGAAATGTCCAAAATTGAAGCAGGTCAAATTACTGTCAATGAAACAAATTTTGACCTCCAGACTGTTCTTCAAGATATGCAAGATATGTTTTGTCTCAAAGTCCAAAAAAAAGGACTTCAATTTGTATTAGAAGCAGATTCTGATTTACCTCAATATATCTCTGCGGATGAGGGAAAACTGCGACAAGTCTTAATTAATTTAATTAGCAATGGGGTGAAATTTACAAAAATAGGCAAAGTAATTTTAAGGGCTAAAGTAGAGGAAATTGAGAATAATCATCAACTGCAATTAGAAGTGGAAGATACAGGTCCTGGTATTGCTCAAGAGGAACTCAATAAGTTATTTGTACCCTTTGAACAAACCACCGCAGGGCATCAAATTAGACAGGGAACAGGATTGGGGCTGGCTATTACTGAAAAGTTTATTAAGTTGATGGGAGGCGATATTACGACAAAAAGCACCCTGGGTGTAGGTACTTGTTTTCAATTATCGATTCCCATTGGTCTGAGTTCTCCTCAGACTTTTCCTAGCAGAAGAGGGAAAGGCAAAGTCATCGGTTTAGCAGCAAAACAACCAGAATATCGTATTTTAGTGGTTGACGATCAAGTTGATAATGGCTTATTACTGTTAGACTTACTTGTTTCAGTGGGATTTTCCGTACAACAAGCAATAAATGGACGAGAAGCTACAGAAATTTGGAAAGCATGGCGTCCTCATCTGATTTGGATGGATTTGCATATGCCGGAGATGGATGGATATGAAGCCACTAAACAAATTAGACAGTGGGAATCACAGTTAGACCAACCTTTCTCTACAAAGATTATTGCTCTAACTGCTAGTGTATTTCAAGAAAAGCGAGAGGAAGTTCTCTCATCGGGTTTTGATGACTATATGGTTAAACCTTTTCAGGAGGAGCTTATCTGGGAGAAAATGAACCAATATTTGGGGGTTGAGTTGATTTATCAACAGTCTGATGGAGCTAATGATCGGAAACGGCAAAAGACAATTGGCGATCGCCAGCAAGTTACTTCAGAAGATTTATCTGTCATTTTAAAGGATATGCCTTCTGAGTGGTTATCTGAACTTCACAAAGCTTCTAGTGAACTCCGGGGTAAAAAAGTGATGCAGCTAATTAAAGATATTCCCTCAGAAAAAGAAGCGATCGCTGCTCAATTGAAAAGCTTTGCAGAAAACTATCAATTCGATCGAATTCTTAAGTTACTGAATTTTTCCTAGTTAACTAGCTATCAGCTATCAGCTATCAGCTATCAGCTATCAGCCTAAAAACCCACATTCCGCACCACAAAATGTAGTATAAAAAATAAGTCAAAAGTCAAAAGTAAGAAGGAAGTAAGAAGGAAGTAAGAAGTAATATCATGTCCGAACGCAATCGTTTGTGTAAAAGTTAGCATAAATATCTACAGGGAATTTAAGTTTTTTTCTTGCTCTTTCTTAAGTTTTTCTGTCTATTCCCTATTCCCTATTCCCTACCTTTGCTATACCGATGCTACCGGACATGATATAAGAAGTAAATTATAGTGGTCAATAGGAGTCATATCAAATCCGGTTGAATACTTATTGTATAGTTGGGAGTAGGGGAGTGGGGGAGTAGGGGAGTGGGGGAGTGGGGGAGATTAAATAGACATCTTCAATAATAAAAAATCAAATCAATTATTTCCCTGTACAGACGTTGCATAAGGGCGTCCCTACTATGCATGGAGGAGATGTCTAATATTGAAGTAATTTAAGAAATTATAAATAGATATTATATAACCGGATTCTATGTGCAACCCCACCGGATTTGATATCAAGGATTCAGCAAGTGTTTATGCTGGCATAAGTAATCTGAGAATTTGACTCTCGATTGAGGTAAATGAAGATAATTTATACAGTATAAATACTTAAGCAAGCTACGGATTTTATACTAATTTTTATGTTACGCTCTTGAAGTGCGGAATGTGGGTAAAAAGGCAGTGCAAAGCTGACCGCTAATTGCTGAACTGCTGTTTGCGTTTGCGTAGCATCCCGTAGGGAAGCATTCCGCAGGAAACGCTTTTTAATTCTAATTTTTTCAGAACTTGAGGATATTTTTTTGCTACATATTTTAATTACAGCGGTTTTCATTTCAGTAGACCACAGTAGGAACGTTGCATGCAGGGTCCCTACAGGGTTTTGGTTATGGCGATGTGGTTCATCAATGAGCAAAAGCGCTGTAAACTTGAGAGAGTATTTGTCAAATAAACAGGACTTAATATCATGTCCGGATAATTAGTGATAAAAAGGTTTTTGTTTGTAGTAGGGCTTTAGTCCTATGATAGGTATATCATGGGTTAAAGCCCTACTACGAGCTTTTTAAACTGTCACAACTGACTTATTTTTATCGGTTTCTAAACTATTAAATAACTTCTCCCAAATTTCAGCACTAGCTTGATTTTCTTTATCTCCTTTTGCCTCAAAAGTTGTATTGCAAGCCTGTGTTTCTTCCAAAACTTTAATACAAAGTTCGGCAATATCATCCCGACTAACAATACCTTTAATATTATCGCCTTGGTCGAATATTAATGCTTGACCTCCTGGTTGTTCAGTCATTCCACAAGGACGAATAACAGTGTAATTAATCCCACTAGAACGAATAACTTCTTCTCCTTTTAATTTCCAGTTTAATATACCTTTCAATTGGTCATTAAATTTCACAGCAGGAGGTTGTTCATCTAGGTTTAAACCTGGTCGCCCCGGACGAGTTACACCTGCCGAACTAACCAATACAAATTTAGGTAATTGGTCGCTACCATAAGTTTTAATTGACTCAATTTCTAACTGAAAAAATCCTGGTGTAAATTTAGGATTAAGTTCTCGGTTATATTCAAATTTACTCAACATTAATTGGTAAGAATAAACTTGACTGGGATTAAAAGGTTGAGCATTTTCTACAACTCTAGCGCGAAATACTGGTGTTAAATCTTTAAATGGAATGCGAATAGTTGTCCAGATATTATAAACGGTGTCAAAAGAATAGCTGTAACCAACTCCATCCCATTTGTCTTCGCAGCGGAGGAAAAATTTATAGCGTTTGCCATCTCCTTTGACCCGGAGTTCGATACCAGCAGCTCCTAATAAATTCATTGGGGGGTCGAAGTTGCGGGTACGAACTGATACGAAACCGCCGGAGTTGGCAGTGGAGACGTTACCGGAGAAAAGGGCACCTGTATCTGTTAGACGGATGGAGCTTTCGCTGACTCCCCCCATAACGATATCGTCTAATGCTCCCCAAGTTTCTTTGAGGTCTTGGGTGGGGTTGGTGAAGTCAAAGATGATTTTGTTGTTGCTTGGTTGTAGTTGTGGTTTTGCTGCTGCCAGGAGATTTTTCATGCCTTCATATTCGACAAGTTGGGGGTCTTCTACAACTTCTGGCATGAAGAATTTGATGCCTTGGTAATATTTTTCCCGGTTTGGGTTGTCTCCTTCCACTGGTTGTACTCGTGTTCCTGTACAACAAATAATTTTACTCACGTCTTTGAATATTTCAGGGGTGAGGGTTTCTGGTTTGGTAATGTCGGCAGTTACTATTTCAACATTTTTGCCGAGAACTTTCTGAGCTTTTTTAGCATCTCGAACGAGCGATCGAACTTGATAACCCCGTTTCTGGAGTCTAGGTACAACTCGCTTACCAACTCCACCATTAGCACCTACTACTAATACGACTTCTGATGTTTCTGCTGTTTTGGGTGTCTTTTCACCAAATAATTTTTGTAGCCATTTAAAACTCCCAACAAAGGGAACAACCCCAAAATAGGCTAGGGTCTGAAATAGTCTATTCACTTTGGATGTTTGGTTATCAGTCACGGCCATATCCTTAAACTCTTCTTTTATATATATTAAGATATGTTAAGATTTTTTGCCAGATGGCCTTATGGGGAATTACAGCGCTTTTCAAATTGATGAACCACATCTTCACACATCACACCTTGTAGGAACGTTACATGGAACGTCCCTACATCCGAACATGATATAATCTTTAGATTTTAAGAGGCTCTACTATGACTAACTGGGGTAATACATTTAAAAATAAAACTATAGATGCCAAAAATCTGCTAGATCACTATAATCAATACGCCCAAGAGTTTGATGAACACGTCAAAAATGAATTGTGTGGCACTGGAGAAAATACTCCTGTTGTAGTCACAGCAAAACTCTTTGCAGAAACTGTTCCTTATCAAGAGTCTATGAAAATATTAGACGTAGGAGCAGGAACAGGAGAGCAGGGAGAGCAACTAGCTAAACATGGCTACAAAAATGTAGAACTTACTGCATTCGATCCATCTGAAGGGATGTTAAATGTAGCCAAAAAACGCAATATTTATTCAGATTTTATTGTAGGTTATTTACCAGATTCTGGGATTGTTTCTGATTTTTATGATGCTATTATTTGTGTCGGGACTTTTATCCCAGGACACGCTCCTGCTGAATCTCTCCGTGAACTTGTAAGGATTACGAAAAAGGGAGGCTATATTGTTTATAGTATTCGCAAACACTTTTATGAAGATCGAGAGAGTCGCTTTCAAATAGTAGAGGAAGAACTGACAAAAGCTAAACATTGGACAATGATAGCTAAAATAGAGGACGAATATCTACCTGCTCAAAATATCAAAGGTTATTATTTTAGTTTTCAAGTGTTAAAATAAATCTAATTTTAATTTCTTACAGCGGTTTTCATTATTTCTCATGGATGCAAGGCGATTGTCCTGTTGTTTGATTGTAAGCATTCAGCTATTAGCAGTCAGCTATCAGCAATAAGACCCTGTGCTTAAGGATGAGGTTTACAGCAGTTTTCATTTCAGTAGACCACAGTAGGGACGCCCTTATGTAACGTCCCTACAGGGTTTTGGTTATAGCGATGTGGTTCATAAATGAGCAAAAGCGCTGTAAATGAATATAGACTTTGGAGTTGACTTTTGTATCAGGTTTTTCGTTTCTCAATTAATAAAGTCTTTATCACTCACTAAAAGCAATAGCTGATAGCTGATAGCTGACGGCTGAATGCTTACGTTTGATTTTTCCATTTATACAGGATTTCTTTTAAATATTCAATATTTCCATCCCACTTCACATAAGTAACTGAAATTGAATTAGCATTAAAGTCAATACCAAGACGTAAGCATTTCAAGCCGAATGCGGAGCTAACAGCTATTAGCAGTCAGCTATCAGCTATCATGATGAGGTTTTAATGAATATAGACTGTTGAGCGCCAGCTTTTATAGTTAGTAGTCGTGTAAAAATAACTTGAACAGTTTTTAATGGAAGCTATATTTCACAATTTATCCCAGATAAAATTTGTACAACTTATTCAATCATGGCTCCTTAAGTATAAATTCTGCCTAAATTAGTAAAGCTTTTATCTAAAACTAAAAGCAATAGCTGAAGTTCGCAGTTCCGACCTAGGAGGCTGGCTAATAGCTGACAGCTGAATGCTTACACCAAGACAACCATTTTTTCTTGCTTTTCTGGTGAATTTTATTTCCCAAGCTTGCTCTAATTAAAAGGTCTATTTATTTTTCACTAGATGTCAATTAAACACCTCCAAAATCAAAAATAAAATCAATTATCGTACATAAATTCTCAGTTATTTCCCCCTCCATACCTATTCCCTCTTTTCTGAAGATTTCTATTTATAGGGTCTTTATTTTCAGAGTATTCTCTTGAATAGGAATTTCGATTATAAACTCTGTTCCTTTTCCTTCCTGGGAATTACAAAAAATCCGACCGCCATGTTTATCTACTATAATTTGATAACTAATTGCCAAGCCAATACCAGTACCTTTACCAACAGGTTTTGTCGTAAAGAAAGGGTCAAATATTTTGTTACGCACTCCATCTTTTATACCCATACCATTATCAGAAATAGTAATAGTTATCAGATTTTCTCTACAATTTTTGTTTGAATTTTAATTGTGGGAATTTGTTGTTCATTTGATTCAGAAAATTTGCCTTTTGCTATTGCTTCTTCCAGGGCATCAATTCCATTGGCCAAGATATTCATAAATACTTGATTTAACTGACTCACATAACAAGATATTTTAGGTAGATCGCTATATTCCTTAATTACATTAATCTGTTTTCCAGCTTTAGGATCGAGTCGATTATTCAATATTAGTAAAGTACTATCTATTCCCTCGTGAATATGAACTGGCTTCATTTCTGCTTCATCAAGTCGTGAAAAATTACGCAAAGACTTGACTATTTCATAAATGCGTTCTGTTCCTACCTCCATAGATTTTAATAGTTGAGGTAGGTCTTCGAGAATAAATTCTAAATCTATTTTTTCACTTTCTTCTTCAACTTCTGGCGATGGATTGCAATGTTTTTGGTAGAGTTTAATCAAATCCATTAGTTCATTAGCATAATTATCTGCATATTTGATGTTGCCATAAATAAAATTAATCGGGTTATTAATTTCATGGGCAATACCTGCAACTAACTGTCCTAAACTAGACATTTTTTCACTTTGGATTAATTGCGTTTGAGTAAATTGTAATCTTTTAAAGTTTGTTCTAATTGAGCAGTTTTTCTCTCTCTCCTGCTTCTGACTTTTGCAACGCAGAATTTAATTTTGCTAGTTCATCTGCTTGTTTCAGTACAATTTTAATAATGGCATTTCTCAGTTCTAAAGCCACATCAATTTCACATTGTTTCCAAGGTCGAGATGTCAGCTTAACAATTCCTTTCCACAGCTCAAATGATTTTCTAGGGGACAATTTTATATTACCATTAGGTTCTACTTCTGTAATAGGCGCAGGATCTCCTGCCCAATTAACTGTTCTAATAACTTCTGGCCGGAACCACAAAATATAAATTCTCTGAGCTGAAGATATTGAGAGTGCCAATAA
>NZ_BLZO01000119.1 GCF_014132355.1 Okeania sp. KiyG1 | reverse complement strand
TGGTAATTCCTGAATGACTTGGTCTATCTGAGCTAAAAAGGTAAGGGGACTATAAGAAGTTACTAATTCTAAATGAGAGGAACGACCGTGACCGAATAGATCGGGAGCCACGACTCGATAACCTTGTGTTGCCAGGGGAAGTGCTACTTCTTGCCAAGCTAATCCTTGGTCTAAAATACCATGAATACAGAGAACTATAGGATTATCCGGGAAACCCCAACTACACAGACCAATCTGATTTCCTTTGAACTCCAGGAAGTTTTCCTCCATAAGAGGTTGTGTTGAAGGAGTTGTATAGACTGAAGTCTGTTGCTGTTGGGTTCGAGTTTTAACGTGGTTGCGTAATTGGGTTATTGTTTCCTCTAGTTGACCTACCGTAGGAGACTCAAATACACAACTTAGGGGAACTTCAACTTCCAATGCTACTTTCAACCGAGAAATTAATTGGGTTGCCAGTAAGGAATGTCCTCCCAGCTCGAAGAAGTTGTCTGAGATTCCCACATTTTGCACGCCGAGAATATCCGAGAAGATATTAGCTATTATTTCCTCAACTGGGGTACGCGGTGCGACATACTCATGTTCTCGGGTAATTGTTTCATCGGGTTCTGGCAGAGCTTTGCGGTTTACCTTACCATTGGGGGTTAATGGTAACCTATCCAAGGTTATGAAAGCACTGGGAATCATGTATTCCGGTAGTTTTGATTTCATAAATTTACGCAGTTGCGAAGTGGCGATTGATTCATGTTCATCAATGACTATGTAGGCTAATAGGCGTTTAGTATGAGCAATATCTTCTCTGGCAATAACTACTACTTGTTGAATTTGGGGGTGTGTGTTGAGGACAGATTCAATTTCTCCTAATTCTATACGGAAACCACGAATCTTAACCTGATGATCGATCCGACCTATGAATTCAATGTTACCATCACTTAAATATCGGGCTAAATCTCCTGTTTTATATAATTTTGACTTTTGACTTTTGGCTTTTGAGTTCTCAAAAGGGTTGGGGATAAATTTTTCTTGGGTTAGTTCTGGGCGATGCAAGTAGCCTCTGGCTAAACCATCTCCTCCGATATAAAGTTCTCCTACTACTCCTATAGGGACTGGTTGTAAATTTGTATCCAAAATATATACTTTCGTATTGGATATTGGCTTACCAATAGATGGTGAAATACTGCCTCCTCGATCGGAAACTACTAACCCAGAAGTAGTTACAACTGTATTCTCTGTCGGCCCATAGTCATTGAATACATAGAATGGTAGAGCTGATGATGGAAACTTGTGTAGTTTATCTCCTCCTGTCACTACAGTTTTCAATTCTGTTTCTGGAGGCCATTCTAAAGAACACAAATTTTCTAATAGAGGTGTTGGCACAAAACTAATCTTTATTTTTTCTGAGACTAGCCAATTTCTAAGTGCTTCTGGAGACAGACAAGTTTGTGAATCAACTAAGTGTAAGCAAGCACCTGCACTTAAGTAAGGCCATATTTCCAAGACAGAGGCATCAAAACCTACTCCTGCTATTTGAGATGCTCTATCTGATGATTTGATTGCAAAAGTACGTTGATGCCAGAAAACTAGATTTAATAATCCTTGATGGGGAATAGTTACTCCTTTTGGCTTGCCTGTAGAACCTGAAGTATAGATAACGTAAGCTAACTGATTAACTGTTACCTGATGGTCTAAATTTTGCTGACTCTGTTGATTAATAATTTCTTCATATCTATCCAAACAAATCAGATATTCTATGGTTTGCGATAGGTTATGTTGCCATTTTTGTTGAGTCAGTAGTATAGAAAATTGTGCATCTTCTATCATGTAATTGAGACGCGAAGTAGGATGATTCGGGTCTAATGGTACATAAGCTCCTCCGGCTTTGAGGATTGCTAATAAACCGACAACCATTTCTACTGAGCGCTCTGCACATATCCCCACTAGCACTTCTGGTCCAACTCCCAACTTTTGCAAGTAGTGAGCTAGTTGATTGGCTTTGCTATTCAATTGCTGATAAGTCAGTTTTTGTTGTTCAAATACTACGGCTATTGCATTTTGGTTGTTTTCGACCTGTTCCTCAAACAACTGATGAATACACTTGTCATGGGGATAGTCCACCGCTGTGTCATTCCAATCGACCAAAATCTGCTGTTGTTCGGCTGCTGTCAGTAGTGGTAGGTGACTCACTGGCTGCTGTGGAGCGGCAACTATCCCCTCCAACAAGGTCTGGAAATGACCTATTATTCGCTCAATCGTATTCTGCTTAAACAAGTCTGTGTTGTACTTAAATGCTCCTTCCAGCCTAGAGTTGATTTCACTCATTTCCAAATCTAAATCCGATTGCCCTTCAAATAGTACTGGGCTGTAGGGAATGAAACTCAGTCCTCCCCAATTCTTCGGAGTTTCCTCTGTACTGGCAATCAGCACATCGATTTGCGCGAACTTCTGAAATATAAAGTTCGTTTGCATAATTTGGGAATAACTTAAATCTCGTTGTGGATGCAATCGTTCCACCATCAGTGCAAACGGAAAATCTTGAGAATCAAGGGCTTCTAGAACCGTTGCCTGCACTTGCGCTAACAGTTCTGTAAAACTGGCTGTGCCTTGAATATTGCTTCGCATGGGGAGCATATTAACAAAATGCCCCATGATTCCATTGAATTCTGAACGACTTCGACCCGTTACAGGTGAGCCAACGATAATATCTTCCTGAAGAGTATATCGATAAAGTAGTACCTGATAAGCAGTTAAAAGCAGAGCGTACAAAGATACTTTTCTACTATCAGCCAGCTTCTTTAACTTTTGGGTTAGTTCTGGGGATAAACTAAAGACACAGGAATCTCCCTTATAGGTTTGGATAGAGGGTCGTGGATAATCAGTGGGTAGTTGCAATACTGGCAAATTGCCCTCTAGTTTTTGTTGCCAATACTCCCACAGTTGCTTTCCTCTAGCACTCTCTAGTAGTTCTTGTTGCCAATGAACAAAGGTTGGATAGCTATGACTGGGAGGAGCAAGGGAAATAGACTCCTGAGTCTGGAGCTGATGATAGATAACAGGTAATTCCTCCACCATGAGATTTAGGGACCAGCCATCACAGACAATATGATGGGCAGACACGATAAACGTTAGCCCCTGTGCTCCCTGTTGAAAAAATCTGACACGCATGAGCGGGCCATTTTCTAAGTCAAAAGGTTCTCGGTGAGAAGCAATTAACCTTTGTCGCACTTCTGCTACACTCCAACTGATAGCATCAGTTACTTGAAGGTCTAAAATAGGGGTTTCTAGAATTTTTCGATAAGGTTTGTTATTCAAGCTGGGGAAAGAAGTCTGTAAACCCGGATGTTGCTTGAGTAAATGCTCAAATACTTCTTGCCAAACTGAAATATTGCTCGCTTCAGGTATTCTCCCGGCGAAGGAAACGTTATAAGCATAACTCTCTGGTGCGAGATGCCAGACAAACCAGAGAGACTGTTCATTGAGAGATAAGGGAGGGTAGGGGCTAGTCTCTTCGTAGGGTGTTAGGGTTTCTGAAAGAGCCTCTGAACTATCTATAGTTGAAACGTTCTGAAGTAATTGCAATAATTCAGCTTTGTTTTGGGAGATCAGCTCTCGAATTTCTGGAGTTAATGTTCCCTTGGGAGCGCTAATCTTTAGTTGCTCGCCTTCAGCAGATAATCGGATGCCTTGGCTAGCTATTTGAGAGAGAATTTGATTTAGGTTCATAAGATAATTTCCTCGCTATATATCTCCCATTATCCAAATAAAAATAGCACCTGTTACATACATAATTAAGGCATATACAGCGGCAGGTATTGCCATTGTTGGAATATTCAGTAATGTTGAGGTACTAGCAATAGTCATCGCTAACATTGCATTTTGAATACCTACTTCAGCAGTAATTGATTTACTACTTGCTCGATCAAGTTTAGATAAAGTAGACAGACTATAGCCTAAAGCCATCGTTAAGATATTAAGAGTAAGAGTTACTGCTCCAACTTGTAAGAAAAAATCAGCGACATTATTGCGTTCTTTCACTAATAAACCAACAATAATTACTCCTAATAAAAATAGAGAAAGCCATTTTACTGATTTTTCAAGTTTTATGGCCAACTTAAACCTGTGATAACGGATTAACATTCCAATGGAAATGGGAATTAAAGTGAGAACAGCAATTTGAAGAACTGTTTTGGCAAAAGGTAACTCTAGTGTTACCGCTTGACCCATAAAATTTTCCATTGAAAAATTGGTAATTATAGGTATGGTAAATATAGTAATTAAACTACTTACGGCGGTGAGAGTAATAGATAAAGCTACATTTCCTTTAACCAAATAAGTAATTAGATTAGAAGTAGGCCCCCCCGGACTAGCGGTTAAAATCATCAACCCGACAGCTAATTCAGGAGAGAGAGGAAAAATGTTAACTAAGATAAATCCTACTAATGGTAACATAATTAGTTGAGCAATTAAACCGAGAATTGCTCCTTTCGGTTCAATCAAAACTCGTTTAAAGTCATCTAAAGTTAAACCAAGTCCCATGCCTAACATCGTGATAAATAAAGTTAGGAGCAGAAGAACAGATATTAGAAAATTTGATTCCATAAACTAGGGCGTGTCATCAAATAAAAAATTGACAAAATAACCATTCTATGATCAAGGGAGATGACGATACCTATGCCAGGGCAAACGCATCTAATTTTTTTGACTCTCTGACCTAGAAGGAATTGTATCCGGAATAGTTAAGGCCATTGGTCACATATTTTTTGTTAGTGATTCTTTCCGATAGCAAATGCTATCGGAAAATGTCGGACTTAATCTAAAGCTAGAGCGATCGCTTACTTTTGGATAAAGGCGATCGCTAATTAT
>NZ_BLZO01000118.1:227500-243131 GCF_014132355.1 Okeania sp. KiyG1 | reverse complement strand
ATAATTAAGATTAATATCATACACGCCCTTCACCAATGCCATTATATAAAGCTTTTATCTCTAAAATACTGTGAGATATTATTTTGGATTCAACTAACTATCTAGCGGGATTTTGGCGACGTCCTTTACTTTTAATAATTCCCATATTTTTTAAACCTGTCCAACCAATCATAATATAGCCTGCTGCTAAAAGTAAACTGCTAAAACCTGTTCTGATACTTGATTTAAAAGAATTTGTGTTAGCTTGTTCTTCTAATTCTTGCTTGCGAGTACGAATTCTAGTTAAAAGTTGAGTTGGTAATTGTTGTGCCTGACGATTGAGAAAATCATCTAGAATTTGAGGATTATCTTTTGATTGTTCTAACAAACTTTTCACTTGAGCTGATATTTGTTCATTTTCTAATGCTTCATTCAGCCTAGTTTCATCTCCTAACAAAGTACTAAATTGATCCCTTAATTGAGTTTGCCTTTGTTGTATCTGATTTTGAAATTCGCTAGTACTGACACGAGCTTCTAATTGTGTTTCAGCTTGAGTTGCTTGCTGATTTATTCGTTCAATAGTCTCTGCGCGAGCTAGACGAGTATTATTTAAATGTAGAGGAAATAGTAACAAATATATTAGTCCTAATAAGCTTGCTAGTAAAAGTCCCCAAAATCTCAAATCTAATATAGAGGATGTGGAGTTATCTTGAAGGCCAGAATTACTGCTTACCCAATAGCCTGTAAATAATAAGGCCATTCCTATCATAGGAATAATTCCTCGATCAACTAACTGTGTGACTAGACCAATTTGCCATGCTCTACTACCTATGTTGAAAGGAATTGACAATACTACAAAGTCAAGTAGAGATGACAAAATCATAATTATTCCTACGATTGTAAGAGTCCTAGCAGCTATGGAGGAATATTGACGAATGTTTGTTGCTTTCATGACATTTTACTAAGTTCTAAAATTATCGTTCACTGGGTATAACGGGTCTTAAATTCTGAGGATGCACTTTACTACGCTAATAGCTAATACATATTTTAGCTATTAATGTAGCTATATGTTTTTACCATTATCGCAGAGTCTACAAAGAATCTATCAGCATTTCTCTATTATTATTATTTAGAAATTGATGGTACTGAAGTATATATTGTGTAATAATGGTCTATAAATCGGCCAAGTTACTCCCATTCTTTACAAAAACCCAATTTTTGGCTTGACTAAGCTGATTTTAACAGCTTAATGTTTTCACATTTACACCTATCATATTTACTTTTTTCTACTAATGCTCAAATAAATTAGTTAATATTTTATATTAAGTTAAATAAAAACCCAAAACTTAATTTACTCAGGAATTGCTAAAAACTAGAAATAATGGTAAAAACCACGATGGATAAAAAGAATACTGATGAAAATCACAAATATCCTATTAAAAGTAGAAGATTAATGTCAAAATAAATAAGTATAATAAATATATTATTCTAGTATAAATAATGGGTAAACGAGGAGGATTGAGTCAGCAATGAACGATAACATTGATAGCAAGAAACAAATACTAATAGTAGATGATGAAGACAGCTTAAGAATGCTATTAAAAAGACATCTAGAGTTACAGGGATATGAGGTAAAAGATGCAAATTCTGGTTTGGATGCACTATCAATATTAGAAAAATTAAATCCGGATTTAATTGTTTCTGATATAATGATGCCACAAATGGATGGTTTGGAATTTTGTCAACATTTACGCTCTAGTAATTTGGGTCAATTAGTACCATTTATATTTCTATCGAGTAAAGGAGAGTTAGAAGACCGAATTGTGGGTTTATCTATGGGAGCAGATGATTATATAAATAAGCCATTTGAAATGCGAGAATTGGTAGCAAAAATTGAGGCTCAATTAAACCGTTCCCGTCGAGTTCATCTGGAAATCAAAAAGCTGACTGAAAAGCATCTATCTCAAACAACAAAATCTCAATCTCAGGAAGCTCCCGAACCACTACCTCTAACACCAGCAGAAGAAAGAGTTTTTTGGGAAGTCGCTCAAGGTTTGACAAATAAACAAATTAGCGATCGCCTATTTATTAGTCCTCGAACTGTACAAACTCATTTGAGTAAAATAATGAGAAAACTAAGTTTAGAAAATCGTTCCCAGTTAGTTCGTTATGCTTTTGAACATGGATATCAACCACCTACCGAAGAAAAAGTAAATGAAGGTCAAGCATAAAGATAAATATTAAAGAATGGACCCCCAAAAACTAATTTCTGGTTTGTATAGTTTAATTGAACTAGAACAGACCATTAACTTTCAACCAACTTATTGGCGACCTTTAGTATTTACAAATGGATGCTTCGATCTACTTCATGCAGGACATATTCGCTATTTATGGGCAGCTAAATCTTTGGGACGGTCCCTAGTAGTAGGGTTAAATAGCGACCGATCAGTGCAAAAAATTAAGCCCCAACAATTGGGATATCCTTTGCGGCCAATTATTCCCCAAGACCAACGGGCAGAAGTTTTAGTCGCTCTGAAACCAGTGGACGCAGTAGTAATGTTTGATGAAACCACTGCTACTCATCTGATAGAACGACTGAAACCTGATATCTATGTTAAGGGTGGGGACTACTCGGTTGATACATTGCCAGAAGCACCAATAGTTATGGAATATGGTGGTAAAATTTCTTTAGTTCAAATAGAAGTTTCGACTTCCACTACTGCAATTATCAATCGTATTTTACACAATAAATAGTTTTCAACAATTAATAATTAATAATTAATAATTAACCATTATCTCTTCTTTTCAAGAAGAAGATTGACTAAAAGGAAAATTTTTTCTTCTTTCTCTCTTCTCTTTTAAGGAAGAGACTTTAAACCAGGTGCATCTCAATTAGGCGATAAGTAATTATACTCAAGAAGAGGTAATACTCAAACCACTTGGTGAATTTACAGGTAAACTCAGACTATAGAGCATCCTGATTTTTGGGGTGCATCTCTAATATGTGCAAAAATACTTTTTTCCTATTCCCTGTTCCCTATTCCCTCTATACCTAAAAGCGATAAATTTTTGGCTTTCTTCAAAACTGAGATGCACCCTTTAAACCTTAATTATTCGATTAATTATCAATTAATTTAAAAAGCTGAAATACACAGTAATTTTATGGCAGAATCAAAGATTAATTCTACAACAAACGCTTCATTTAATATCGCTGAACTTCAGTCTCAATTAGAATCTGGTTCTGAAAAAAAACAGTTACAGGTAATCCCTCTTTTGGCACAAACAGGGGATGATGGTTGGCAAATATTAATGGAATTTTTACAAGCGCAAAAATCAGATTCACCTACTATAATTTCAGGAAAAATATACCAAGTTTTACGTCAAGTAGATTCATCGAAAGTTCATGAATTTATAAATAAAAATTTTCCTCTGGGAGTTGTACCGATAAAATCAGAATCTAATGTTGATTATAGTCATATACAAGTCAAACTAGCTCATCAAGATTTTTTAGAAGCTGATAAATTAACTATGCAAAAGTTGTGTGAATTGGCAGGAGAGGCAGCGATACAAAGAAAATGGCTTTATTTTTCAGAAGTAGATAGTATTCCAATTCCAGATTTCCAGACTATTAATACTATGTGGTTGGTTTATTCAGAAGGTAAATTTGGGTATTCTGTACAGAGAGAAATGTGGT
This sequence comes from Okeania sp. KiyG1, assembly GCF_014132355.1. Lineage (GTDB taxonomy): Bacteria > Cyanobacteriota > Cyanobacteriia > Cyanobacteriales > Microcoleaceae > Okeania. Next base: position 239,458 of record NZ_BLZO01000118.1, on the reverse strand, counting down.
TAAGCGTAGGTAAAAATTGGGATAAGTTGTTACCAAAAATTGGCTGGAAAAATGGCAATACTTGGACGAGATATCCAAATGAATTTACTTGGGATTTGAGTGCGCCAAAAGGCCATCTGCCTCTATCCAATTTACTGCGTGGGGTGCGAATGTTTGCCTCTATATTATCTCATCCCGCTTGGTCTTAATTAGGAATGGCGATCGCTTTCAATTAGGGTTTGCTGAAAAAGTCTTTTTCTGGAGTGGGGGAGTAGGGGAGTGAGGGAGTGGGGGAGTAGAGAGTAGTTAGGAGGAACGGAGAATAGAATTTAATTAGGGGGTAGTTGAAACAATTGTTAGAGTGATTTTTATGCAATTATTATGTATGTCTTTTTTCCTAACTTTTTGAGAGTTTTGGACTGAAAACCTGGTACTTTTTTCGTAAGTATTTCCTGCGGAATGCTGCGCAAACAGCTATTAGCGGTCAGCTCTTCCTGCGGAATGCTACGCAAACAGCTTTTTAATGAATGATATCATGTCCGGTAGCATCGGTATTTTATAGCAAAGGTAGGGAATAGGGAATAGGGAATAGGGAATAGGGAATAGACAGAAAAACTTAAGAAAGAGCAAGAAAAAAACTTAAATTCCCTGTAGATATTTACGCTAACTTTTACACAAACGATTGCGTTCGGACATGATATGAAGTAAAAATTAGTTTAACTTATACTACATTTTCTACTTATAAATTTAAACAAAAAAGACTTATTTTGAGTTTTTAACCTATACAATTCAAGCTAATTATGGCTTGCTGAATAAATCTCAAAGCATTTACAGGTAAAGGTTTTAGACTTTTTAGGTCTGAAATACCTTGGTTTTCAGCCCTTCATACTCAAAAAGTTAGTATTTTGGGCGAGAGTTGGGCAAAAAAATACTCCCGTAGGGACGTTGCATGCAACGTCCCTACCCTACTCCCCTACTCCCCTACTCCCCTACTCCCCGCTCCCCTACTCCCCTACTCCCCTACTCCTTAAAAAAGACTTTTTCAGCAAACCCTAATTAAACTGATAGCTGATGGTTGAATGCTTACCTTTTTTCAACTTAAAAAAGGCTTTAGTCAATCTCAGTCAATGGTTTGATATTTAATCGGTAAGCCATAATTAAAGAGGGTGCATCTCAATATTTGCAAAAATACTTTTTTCCTAGATATTCCCTAATTTTCTATTCCCTATTATCTATTCCCTGTTACCAAAAAATAGGGTCTAAAACCTCCCCTTTTAAGGGGATGAAAAAAATATTCTATTCAGTATTTTCAAGCCTCTGGCTTTCCGTTTGTCATGCTGTGAAACAGACAGAGGTACTGATAACTGATAACTGATAACTGATAACTGAAATTACCTGTTCCCTATTGCCTAAAAGCGATAAATTTTTGGCTTTATTCAAAATTGAAATGAACCCATTAAAGATGCTTGAAAAATGAGAGAATTTCAAATTCGCTTAATTCAAAACCAACAAGAAAAAGATGCAATGTATTATCAACGTTGGTTAGTATTAAGAGCGCCAATAAATATGGAAATAGGAACAGAAAAAGACGAATATGAAGATAGTGCTTTACATATTATTGCTGTTTACGAACAACAAATTATTGGATCGGCTAGACTCCGAGAAATATCTAAAGAATTAGGAAGTATTGCATATCTTTGTGTTTTACCTGAATTTCAATCTCAGGGAATAGGAACAGCTATAACCAAAAAAATCATTGAAATTGCCAAGGAAAAACAACTAAAACATTTGAGAGTAATGACTCGTATTAGTGCTTCTAAGTTCTATAAAAGAATAGGCTTTATCGAAACTGGCGAGCCATTTCAATTTTTAGGCATACCCCATCAATTTATGTACTTTAACTTGCTTTTTTCTGAGGATAATTTACAACCACTTTCTCAGTAATTTTCCGTTCAATTGTGAAATTAATATGGCTAACATAATACTTTATAAATTCATAACTATGAGTAGCATTGCAGGAACCTTTAAGTTGAATAGTTTTACTTTCATCTTTGACTAACCTACCTTGACAAGTGTATCTAGATCCATCAGGTTTAACTACAGCTAATTCAGTCTCAATTAACGTTCTATCAGAATTTATATCAATATCTAAAAATTAATCTTATACTTAAACCATTCCCAACCATGGTGGAACATAAGTTCCCTTTCCAACGCCTGAATACAAGTTGGTAAAATGCCCCAACCTCGATACACACCACCTAATAATTTAATATTGCCCGTTCGTAGCAAAATAGACTTAAAAGATTCCCCATCAAGTAACCCATAATATCTACCATCAGGAAAATCAATCATAGTAGGTGCAAATCTATGGCCACCAAAGTGACTTGCTTTCCAAATCCTAGTATTTTTTACACCCAATTCGGAAATAGTTTTTTTAGCTTGTGTATAAAACGGATTACCATATTTAGCACAGCATTTATCATGGCTACCGTGAGTACAAACTAACATATCCCTAATTTGATTTTCTTGAGTATTAATATCTAAATTATCCCCCGCTAAATATTTTTGAATAACAGGAGCTATTTTTTCAGGATGATCTACATCAAATTCATATTTTTATAACCATTTATAAATGAACTTTGCTCTTTTTCATAGATTAAAATTTTTCTATTATTTTGTCTTTGATTTTGATTTTGAGTAATTAGTAAAAATCTGACTGAAAGTTTAGATTTACTGACTTCTCTCATCAAAATCTCTAAATTTTCTGGTAGATAACGAGACTCAGAAGCATTATATTCCCAAGGGTAAGGGCACTCTATCAACACATATACTGAATAATTTGTACCACTTCCAATAATATCTTCATTTGCTTGTCGGCAAGCATCAGCGCAAAAAAATGTATTCATGTTTAGACTCCTGGTTCTACAAAAATAACTCTTTCATTAACTAACTTCGATAACTTCGATAACATAGGCATAATATCTATTTCCCAGTCATAATCCGGGAGTAAATTTATGACCTCTTTTCCCGTAAATGTTTCTCGACTAAATAAATTTTCAATACACTTTTCTGGCACTCCTTTAATAGATACTTCTTTACCAGAAACTATGATTTTATATTCATCTTCCCCTCAGCTATTTGAGAAATTTGTAAATGTTGAAATTGAGGTATTTTAAACTTAGTTTCCATGCCATTATCAAAAAAATGTATTCATGTTTAAACTCCTGGTTCTACAAAATAACTCTTTCATTAACTAACTTCGACAACATGGGCATAATATCTATTTCCCAATCATAATCTGGGAGTAAATTTATGATGTCTTTTCCCGTAAATGTTTCTCGACTAAATAAATTTTCAATACACTTTTCTGGCACTCCTTTTATATTTTATAGATACTTCTTTACCGAAGAATTAAGGCTTAAAGCCTCTCCTTTAAAGGATAAACAAGAAAAAATTTTCCTTTGAGCCAATCCTATCCTTGAAAAGAAGAGGTCATTATTAATTATTAATTATTGAACAGAAACTATGATTTTATATTCATCTTCTCCCTCAGCTATTTGAGAAATTTGTAAATGTTGAAATTGAGGTATTTTCAACTTAGTTCCCATGGCATGATCAAATATATGTATTCATGTTTAAACTCCTGGTTCTACAAAAATAACTCTTTCATTAACTAACTTCGATAACATGGGCATAATATCTATTTCCCAATCATAATCTGGGAGTAAATTTATGACATCTTTTCCCGTAAATGTTTCTCGACTAAATAAATTTTCAACGAATTTTCCTGGCACTCCTTTTAGAGATACTTCTTTACCAGAAACTATAATTTTACATTCATCTTCTTCCTCAGCTATTTGATAAATTTGTAAACGTTGAAATTGAGGTACTTTAAACTTAGTTTCCATGCCATTATCAAATATATTAAATCCAGCTTGATAAGGCAAAGCATATTGATAGATAGGTTTTCCCAAACTATCTAAATAGCTATAATATTCTTCGCTAATATTATGATTATTTATATACTGTTCTAAGTCTTGAATTAAGGTTTCTATGCTTAGATTAAAAGAATTATTATCTATTCTTAAAGGTAGACTTTCTCTCCACTCTTCTCTGTGTTGTAATTTACAGATTAACCATTCCAATAGATCGATACCTGTTTTACTGTGAATACCTAAAGTTAGATGAATAGATGGTTCCTCTTTTGTAACTGCGTAATGCCAATGTCCGCGAGGTATATAAAGTACATCTCCAGGATGTAAAATACAACTTAAATAAGCTTCTTCTTCTGGTGGTTCAAGAGAGGATGATTTCTGATTTGGCAATGGATATTTTAAAGTGTCGGTGTAGACATACCATTGTTTGCTTCCTTCTACTTGCAGAATAAATACATCGTGAGTATCGTAGTGACTAGAAAAACCTTGTTTACTAGACCAGGAGCAGTAAGCATTGACCTGAGTAGGATATCCTAACTGATAACTAAGTTTTGAGGCCAACATTGAAACCTCTGGAATCCTTTGATGAATTTGGTCTATGATTAAGGTCCCACCTTTCTGACACCATTGGGTAAGATTTCTATTTTCTTTGGCCTCCAGAACTTTTCCATCAAATGCCACGCGCACATCGGGATATTCTATTTGATGAAAGTTCAATAGATGGTTGAGTTTGTCCCATGAAAAAAGGTCCGTAAAATCTTTCTGTCCTTTACTAGAGATGGCGATCGCTTTCTTTGTCCAGTTGTTTTCCAGAAACTCTTCCTGGGGTAATGGTTCTATTAAGTATTTTAGGCACGACATAATCGAGATTTTTTCTATTAATTTTTGACAATAATGATAGGGTGGGTTTTTCCAGAATTCTTAACTTTATCATATTATAAAGCTACCTAAAATTGATTCTGTATTCTTTGATAGAGCTGTATTAAATACTTTAGGTTTGAGATAATTGATAATTTTTCTATTAATTTTTTAACATAGTTTTTTATAGAATTCTTAACTTTCTCATATTATAAAGCTACCTAAAATTGGTTTTGTATTTTTTAGCAGATCGAGAAAGCTGGAATAGCTTGTAATCCTAAGCCCTAACCAATAATTTTTTTTACTTGTTGCTCTTGGTACTTCAAGAGATTTTGAAACTATGAATACTATATATTACATATTACAAAAAATTACTTGGTATTTTATATTGATTTTACTCTAGTATAGTCATTTCAAATAAGTAATGAAACACTTTTTCAGCTAAAACTCTTTCAAGGCAAGAAACGCTTGTCTAAATCTAAACTGAAATTACTATAAACGCTTCTTAGGCTGTATAAAGAAAAATATAATAAACGTAATTTTGAAAATCAATACTCTAAATCTTTTTATTAAGCAGGGGTAAAGCTTTTACCGTTAGCTCTGTTTAGTTGTCACCAGTTCAAGACTTACATGGCTAGTTAAGATAGGGAAAATAGGTAAGTCTTAACCCCTAAATATTCAAAATAAAAATCAAAAGATTTGAATACTTAACTATTAATGATGACGGTCGCCACCATCTGCGTCAAAATTACGATCGCCACCATCTGCATCAAAATTACGATCGCCACCATCTGCATCAAAGTTTAATCCAGATTCCGAGTTTTTTCCCTGTAACACAGGAATGTCTATGACTTCTATTTGAATCTTACTAGGCCGAGCTTGCTGAACATTAAAACTCTGTGACATACTTTATCTCTCCAAATTTAGCAATATTTGTTCTTAATAACTCCATATCAACTGGAGTTGAAAATCAGTATATATTAAACTCCTTGGTTTATGCAATAGTTGAGAAAAACTTTTAATTATTTTGAAGCAACTCCTGGAACTTGAAAATTCCTTGAAAGAGCTGAAAAGTTTTATCTATATCAGCTCAAGCTTTTGAGGTGCATTACTAGATTTTAGAATCCCTGGCAATTTCCTGAAAATAGTGTTACGATAGAAGTCAGAAAATTACTGACAACTGAGTATAGCGTTATTTTGACCCCGACTTTGAGTCATCCCAAATGGTTGCCTAGTCAAGAAAAAGAAAGCGCAAAATAAATACTTATGTTAGTAGGCCATAAATAATTCAAAAAATAGCGCTTTGGAGATTTTCCTTAAACCATTGCGTTAGCGAAGCGGCGCGTTAGCGCGATACCGACTACGTTGATGGTTCTACCGTCACGTTGCTATGAAAGGTTTTCCCGACTTTTTCCGGGAATTGCCGGTCTTGATGTATCTGAAACCTTTATCTGCTCAAAGATGGCAGAAAATCAACAATACCTGGAAAACAAATAATCACAACTAATACTAATAACTGAAGTAAGATAAATTGAATAGCACCTCGATAAATCTCACCAGTAGTAATCTCTGGAGGTGCGACACCCCGTAGATAAAATAGTGCAAAACCAAAGGGAGGCGTTAAAAAAGATGCTTGAAGATTAGCCCCTAATATTACACCGTACCAAACCAAATCAATACCAAGTTGTTGAGCAACAGGTACAAATAAAGGTACAACAATAAAAGCAATCTCAAAAAAGTCGATAAAAAAACCAAGCAAAAAAACAATTGTCATACTGACAAATAAAAAACCTGCTGTCCCTCCAGGAAGATTAGAAAGTAAATCAAACATAAAGCGATCGCCCTCAACCCCTCGGAAAACCAAACTAAAAGCAGTTGACCCAAGAAGTATAAACATCACCATAGTAGTTGTCCTGAGAGTAACATCACAAACCTTTCTCAAAGAAGTCCAACTAAATCTGCCATTGGCCAGAGCCAGAGCGATCGCCCCCACACACCCTACCGCTCCAGCTTCAGTCGGCGTAGCAATACCAAAAAATATACTACCCAGAACCAGTAAAATTAATAATAATGGTGGAATCATTACTGTTAGCACCCTAACACCCAAATCTTTACCTCCTAGGCCGCGCACCTCTGCAGGTAAAGCAGGAGCCAAGTCTGGCCTAATAAAAGCAACAACCAGAATATGAAGAGCAAACGTTCCTGCCATTAGTAAACCAGGCAAAATAGAGCCAATAAACAGATCGCCAACAGAAATTCCTAGTTGGTCTGCCAATACTACCAAAACCACACTAGGAGGTATAATTTGCCCCAAAGTTCCCGATGCAACAATAACACCCGTAGCCAACTCTTTATTATATCCATACCGCAACATAATAGGTAAAGAAATTAACCCCATCGCCACTACTGTAGCAGCAACCACACCAGTAGTAGCAGCTAAAAGAGCGCCCACAAGAACAACAGCTAGAGCTAAACCCCCCCTGACTCTGCCAAATAATATCCCCATTGTTTCCAGGAGTTGTTCTGCAATACCTGATTTTTCCAACATTGCTCCCATAAATATAAAGTAGGGTATTGCCAGCAAAGTATAATTGGCCATAATCCCAAAAATTCTTTGGGGCATTGCAGTCAGAAATATGGGGTCAAACACATCTAAAGCAATACCTATTAATCCAAAAATTATTGCGACACCACCCAAAGAAAAAGCTACAGGGTAACCAATAGACAGTAGCACCAGTGCTCCTGCAAACATTAATGGACCTAGCAATTCAGATTCAAAACTCAGATTCATAAAACTCCTTATTGCCTGGTAGTTGACCTGTAAAAACCGCAAAATTTTTAATTGCTTCAGAAATTCCTTGGAGAAACAATAATACAAAGCTAACTATAATCATTGTCTTAATTGGGTAACGAGGTAACCCACCAGGATCGGGAGAAGTTTCAAGAATAGCCCATGAATTTAAAACAGCTCCCCAAGAAACAAAAATCACAATAAGACTGAAGGGAATTAAAAATAGTATCGTACCAATCAAGTTAGCTAGAGCTTTTCTTTTAGAACTCCAGCGAGTATAAAAAATATCTACACGAACGTGTTGATTATGTTTGACACAATAAGCTCCACCAAGAAGAAAAATCAGGTCAAAAATATACCACTGAATTTCAATGAAAGCGTTGGAAGTTAAGTTTTGACCAATGCTCCTGCCTAAATAGCGTCCAATGACATTCCAAACACCAACTAAGACCATCAGTAAGACTAACCAATAAGTGAGACGTCCAATTAATTCATTCAAACCATCAATCATCCGTGATAGACGTAGGAGTCTTTTCAATACAAGTCCTCCTATAGCATTAAACTTAAGTATGTTTTGGACATTTAATTGTGCCCCGAAACTTTATATATTTTCAGAATACCTTGTACAGCATACGGCCTTATCAAAAAATTTATATCTTGCTCGAAAATTAAAGGACATCTTCATTTGAAATTAGATGATTTTCAATGCAATTAATATTTTTTTGATAAATTTTCAAGCTCCAAAAGTATTGCTATATATGAAATACAGCCATTAATTTGCAGCCAAAAAGAAAAAATCAAAAAAGGGGTTGACATACCAAGGTAGAGTTGCTAGATTAGTAAATGCGCAGGGAGAGAGGCAAACACCTCCTACCAACGCCAGAACCTAGAAAACTCAATAGTTTGAAAGTTAAACAGCACTACATTCCTTGTTGAATATATTTAATTAGGATGGAAAACGTAGTTCTTTCATCCTTGATACAAGAAAAAAAGCTCATAGTCAAGAGACTATGAAAAAAAGTTAGAGCATCAAACATCATGGAGAGTTTGATCCTGGCTCAGGATGAACGCTGGCGGTCTGCTTAACACATGCAAGTCGAACGGACCCTTCGGGGTTAGTGGCGGACGGGTGAGTAACGCGTGAGAATCTGCCTTCAGGTCTGGGACAACAGAAGGAAACTTCTGCTAATCCCGGATGAGCCTATGGGTAAAAGATAAATTGCCTGGAGATGAGCTCGCGTCTGATTAGCTAGTTGGTGAGGTAAAAGCTTACCAAGGCGACGATCAGTAGCTGGTCTGAGAGGATGAGCAGCCACACTGGGACTGAGACACGGCCCAGACTCCTACGGGAGGCAGCAGTGGGGAATTTTCCGCAATGGGCGAAAGCCTGACGGAGCAAGACCGCGTGGGGGAGGAAGGCTTTAGGGTTGTAAACCCCTTTTCTTTGGGAAGAAGTTCTGACGGTACCAAAGGAATCAGCCTCGGCTAACTCCGTGCCAGCAGCCGCGGTAATACGGAGGAGGCAAGCGTTATCCGGAATGATTGGGCGTAAAGCGTCCGCAGGTGGCCATGTAAGTCTGCTGTCAAAACCCAGGGCTCAACTCTGGTCAGGCAGTGGAAACTACAAAGCTAGAGTCTGGTAGGGGCAAAGGGAATTCCCGGCGTAGCGGTGAAATGCGTAGATTTCGGGAAGAACATCGGTGGCGAAAGCGCTTTGCTAGACCAGAACTGACACTCAGGGACGAAAGCTAGGGGAGCGAATGGGATTAGATACCCCAGTAGTCCTAGCCGTAAACGATGGATACTAGGTGTTGCCTGTATCGACCCAGGCAGTGCCGTAGCTAACGCGTTAAGTATCCCGCCTGGGGAGTACGCACGCAAGTGTGAAACTCAAAGGAATTGACGGGGGCCCGCACAAGCGGTGGAGTATGTGGTTTAATTCGATGCAACGCGAAGAACCTTACCAGGACTTGACATGTCGCGAATCTCAGGGAAACTTGAGAGTGCCTTCGGGAGCGCGAACACAGGTGGTGCATGGCTGTCGTCAGCTCGTGTCGTGAGATGTTGGGTTAAGTCCCGCAACGAGCGCAACCCTCGTTTTTAGTTGCCATCATTAAGTTGGGCACTCTAAAGAGACTGCCGGTGACAAACCGGAGGAAGGTGGGGATGACGTCAAGTCAGCATGCCCCTTACGTCCTGGGCTACACACGTACTACAATGGTCTGGACAGAGGGTAGCCAACCCGCGAGGGCGAGCCAATCTCAAAAACCAGGCCTCAGTTCAGATTGCAGGCTGCAACTCGCCTGCATGAAGGAGGAATCGCTAGTAATCGCAGGTCAGCATACTGCGGTGAATCCGTTCCCGGGCCTTGTACACACCGCCCGTCACACCATGGAAGTTGGCCACGCCCGAAGTCATTACTCTAACCCGTATGGGAGGGGGATGCCGAAGGCAGGGCTGATGACTGGGGTGAAGTCGTAACAAGGTAGCCGTACCGGAAGGTGTGGCTGGATCACCTCCTTTAAAGGGAGACCAACAAGAGCAGCAGGAAAAAAAGTAAATACTGTTGTATCTAGAATCCCTGGTCGAGCAAGGAACAAGAGTAGGTTTTAACTTTCAAACTAGAGTTATGGTTCATATTTTGGGCTATTAGCTCAGGTGGTTAGAGCGCACCCCTGATAAGGGTGAGGTCCCTGGTTCAAGTCCAGGATAGCCCACCTAACCAAGCCGGGGGGTATAGCTCAGTTGGTAGAGCGCTGCCTTTGCAAGGCAGAAGTCAGCGGTTCGAGTCCGCTTACCTCCAGGAGAAAAACCAAGAATTCAGCAATCAGACCTAAAAAGTTAAGTCAGACTGCTGGGAATCTATTTTCCAGTAAGAACCTAGAAAACTGCATAGTCAAAGAAGTAAAAAGTAACTGAAAAGGAGTTAGATGTGATTAAACATCTAACAAAGTCCAGTCAGGTAGAAATTAAGTGGTCAAGTGAATAAGGGCTGACGGTGGATACCTAGGCACACAGAGGCGAAGAAGGACGTGGTTACCTACGAAAAGCTCCGGGGAGCTGGAAGCGAGCATTGAGCCGGAGATATCCGAATGGGGCAACCCAAAAACGACTGGCAGAATATATATGCCAGAACGAGCGAACCCAGCCAACTGAAACATCTTAGTAGCTGGAGGAAGAGAAAGCAAAAGCGATTTCCTATGTAGCGGTGAGCGAAAGGGAAACAGCCTAAACCATTTGTTAAAACAGATGGGGTAGTGGGACAGCCATAAGTGATTGAGGAAGTTAGACGAAGCAGCGAGAAACTGCACCAGAGAAGGTGAAAGTCCTGTAGTCAAAAACCGAATCAGTTACGGTTGTATCCCGAGTAGCATGGGGCTCGAGAAATCCCGTGTGAATCAGCGAGGACCACCTCGTAAGGCTAAATACTCCTGTGTGACCGATAGTGAACCAGTACCGCGAGGGAAAGGTGAAAAGAACCCCGGAAGGGGAGTGAAATAGAACATGAAACCGTCAGCTTACAAGCAATGGGAGCTCGATTAAACGAGTGACCGTGTGCCTGTTGAAGCATGAGCCGGCGAGTTATAGGCAGTGGCAGGTTAAAACCAGAAAGGTTGAAGCCAAAGCGAAAGCGAGTCTGAATAGGGCGTAAGTCACAGTTTATAGACCCGAACCCTGGTGATCTAACCATGTCCAGGATGAAGCTTGGGTAACACCAAGTGGAGGTCCGAACCGACTTCTGTTGAAAAAGGAGCGGATGAGGTGTGGTTAGGGGTGAAATGCCAATCGAACCAGGAGCTAGCTGGTTCTCCCCGAAATGTGTTGAGGCGCAGCGGTGAGAGTAAAAGTCTGGGGGTAAAGCACTGTTTCGGTGCGGGCTGCGAGAGCGGTACCAAATCGAGACAAACTCTGAATACCAGATGGTAATCTCACCAGTGAGACGGTGGGGGATAAGCTTCATCGTCGAAAGGGAAACAGCCCAGACCACCAGCTAAGGTCCCCAAATTACCACTAAGTGAGAAAGGAGGTTGGAGTCCATAGACAACCAGGAGGTTGGCTTAGAAGCAGCCACCCTTGAAAGAGTGCGTAATAGCTCACTGGTCAAGGACTCTGGCACCGAAAATGAACGGGGCTAAGTGGTATACCGAAGCTGTGGAATACAAATTGTATTGGTAGGGGAGCGTTCCGTGGTAGTAAGAAGCATTAGCGAGAGCAGGTGTGGACGAAACGGAAGTGAGAATGTCGGCTTGAGTAGCGAAAATATGTGTGAGAATCACATACCCCGAAACCCTAAGGGTTCCTCCGGACGGCTCGTCCGCGGAGGGTGAGTCAGGACCTAAGGCGAGGTCGAAAGGCGTAGTCGATGGACAACGGGTGAAAATTCCCGTACCGTCA